>NZ_JBALDN010000063.1:0-171462 GCF_036917375.1 Nostoc sp. | reverse complement strand
TTCAATGTAATTCAGTATATTGCTCATGCTTCTGTGTAAAAATAACTCTTTAATCTTCTTTTATCACAGAATAATACTATTTTGGAGATGTCTATTGATGATACTACTATTGTTTGGAGTGAAGAGGAATCACCCTTCGTTACAGTTGGTCGCCTAACAATTAAGCATCAGAAAGTTAATTCTGCTAATAATGACTTTGCGGAAAATCTCAGTTTTTCTCCTGGGAACGGTCTAGCAGTACATCGTCCGGTCGGCGCAATCAATCGATTACGCAGCATTGTTTATCCTATCGTTGCTAATGACCGTCATCAAAAACGAGGAGTCAAATACCAGGAACCAACTGTCTAACTTTCAGTAGACTAAAATGGCAGGTTGGCAAATCTTCAGCAATGTATATTCGTTTGGTAAGCGCGTTTGCTCGATTAGTGACACAGTTATAGCCGTAGTCACACAGGTTAGGACATTTGGAAAGGGTGAATGCTAGAGTTAGCAATAGTTTTACCTCCTGCCTCACTTCGACTACGCTCAGTGACCACCTGCCCGGTTGGTGAGCGAAGCCGAACCACTGCCTCCTGCCTCCTGCTATAACTACTGAAAAATCAAAAAAATAGAGCAGTTGCATTGTAATACAACTGCTCTAAAAATTACTGAGATAGATATTTACTCTATCTATCCACAGACCCCATAATTACGTCAACACTGCCGAGAATCACCACAATATCTGCAACCTTCATCCCGCGCAGTAAATGTGGAACAATTTGGAGATTGTTGAAATCTGCGGCGCGAATCTTCCAACGTGCAGGGAAGACATTATCATCGCCAACCAAATAAATTCCCAATTCACCTTTGCCACTTTCTACACGGGCGTAGATTTCACCCTTGGGCATCTTGAAAGTCGGGGAAACTTTTTTGCCGATGAATTGGTAATCAAATGCGTCCCACTCGGATTTTTTACCTGCGGCTAAACGCTTGGCTTCCAGATTTTCGTAAGGGCCGCCAGGAAGTCCTTTAATTGCTTGGCGAATAATTTTCACAGATTCGCGCATTTCCCGCATCCGCACTACGTAACGGGCAAAGCAATCACCAGCTGTTTCCCACTGCACATCCCAGTCAAAATCGTCGTAGCATTCGTAATGGTCAACTTTCCGCAAATCCCATTGCACGCCAGATGCGCGTAACATTGGGCCAGAAAGTCCCCAGTTAATTGCTTCTTCACGGGTGATAGTCCCAATACCCTCAACACGTCGCCGGAAGATAGGGTTATCGGTTACTAAGCGTTCGTACTCATCAACTTTAGGTAATAAGTAGTCGCAGAATTCCAGACACTTATCTACCCAACCGTAAGGTAAATCGGCTGCTACTCCACCAACACGGAAGTAGTTATTATTCACCATCCGATAACCTGTGGCAGCTTCCCACAAATCATAAATCATCTCCCGTTCCCGGAACTGGTAAAAGAAGGGAGTTTGTGCGCCTACGTCAGCCAAAAAGGGGCCAAACCATAGCAAGTGGTTAGCAATGCGGTTCAACTCCAGCATGATGACGCGGATGTAGCTAGCACGTTTGGGGACAGCGACACCTGCAAGCTTTTCTGGGGCGTTAACAGTGACGGCTTCGTTGAACATTCCCGCAGCGTAGTCCCACCGACTAACGTAGGGGACGTACATTACATTAGTGCGGTTCTCAGCAATTTTTTCCATTCCCCGGTGCAAATAGCCGATGACCGGTTCACAGTCAACAACATCCTCGCCATCCAGAGTCATGATTAGCCGCAGAACCCCGTGCATCGAGGGGTGGTGTGGCCCCATGTTTAGCACCATTGGTTCAGTGCGCGTTTCTAGTCTGGTCATAGATTTCGTGTTCTCCGTTCGTGAAAATATTGAATTCAACCGCGCAGATGCCAACTAGACCCAATTTATCTTGTTTGTCAAGCCAAAGTAAGGGTTGTGGGAAGAGAGATTTGATTTGATGTTTAATTTTGTTGCACTTCTTCAACTATTATATGGAAGCTCGATATGCACTTAATTAAGGCATCGAATTTTTTTATCTCATGGTGCTGGAAGGACGGGGTGAAAGAAGATGCGTTTTCTCAATGATAACTATTGACTTCTGAGTTTCTACGTAAGCTATAGGGATATTGTGTCAGCTATATTACAGTTTTATGAGGCTGATACATATTTATGGCTTTCAATCAAGAGCGTTTTGATCGGTTAATTCAGAAGTTAGAAGTTTTTGCTAACAAACAACCGCATCTTTATAAATTGCACGTTGCTTTTTTGGCTACTTTGGGCTACGCATATATATTTTTGGTTCTAGCTGTAACATTGGCTCTGTTGGCACGTATTATCTTTGGGATACTTAATGCTCAGTCAATTTCTAAGTTATCTTTGACAGGTCTTCTGTTTTGCGTGACGTTAGCATTTGTATTAGTGCGATCGCTTTGGGTTTCTTTTCCCCCACCAACAGGTTTACCATTACAATCCAAAGATGTACCCAATCTCTACTGTTTAATTAACGAAATCTCATCGAAGCTAAAAGCTCCACGGTTTCACCACATTCTACTGACCAACGATTTTAATGCAGCAGTTGTCCAAATACCACGCTTAGGTTTGCTGGGATGGCAGCAAAATTACTTAATTGTGGGTCTACCACTGATGCTAGCACTGCCACCCGAACAATTTCGTGCCGTCTTAGCCCATGAACTGGGACATTTATCAGGAAATCACAGCCGTTTTAGTGGTTGGATTTATCGCCAACGCGAAACTTGGTATCGCATTCTTAAGGGACTCCAACAAAGTGGACACGATCTATCATTGTTAATTTTTCAACTGTTTTTGATATGGTACATTCCATTTTTTAATGCCTATTCTTTTGTATTGGCACGAATGGATGAATATGAAGCAGATAGATGTGCTGTTGATTTAACGGGAGAACAAAATATTGCTAAAGCTTTGATAAGTTTTCAGGTCAAATCTAGATTTTTAGAAAGATATTTCTGGTCTAGTATTTATAAACAAATACAGACAGAAATCGAACCACCAAAAATGACTTATATGGATATGAGGGAGGCTTTAAGTCAGAGACTTAATCAAGAAATCACAAATATTTATTTAAGTGAAGCTTTATCGAAAAAAACCAACAATGCTGATACTCACCCTTGCCTGACAGATAGATTAAAAGCTTTTGGATATATTGCTGATACTCAGCAGGAATTAGCTATCTTTGCACCAATTGAAATTAGTGCTGCCCAAGAATTTTTAGGAGATAAATTAGAAAGTTTTATTGATTATTTTAGTCAAAAATGGCGAGAGAAGATAGCAACACCTTGGCGACAAAAATATGCTGAGGTTCAAAAATCGATAGCTACATTAAAAGATTTAAGTCACAAATCGCAAAAACAACAGCTAACTTTAGAAGAAGCTAGTCAGCAAGCATTTTTGACATTGGAACTTGAAGGCGAAGAAGCTGTTATACCTCTATTACAAGAAATTATTCATCGTGATGCTTATCATGCATCAGCTAATTATTTATTAGGTCAAATATTATTAAAAAAACAAGATGCGACTGGAATAAAATACATTGATAAGGCAATAGATCAAGACTCAAGTATAGTCATAGGAGGTTGTCAGATAATTTGCGATTTTCTTAAAAACCAAGGTAAAAATAAGGAGGCAAAGTCTTATCAAGAACGTGCAGAAAATTATCATAAATTGATTTTAAAAGGACAGAAAGAGCGCTCTATTTTGAAAAAAAATGATAAATTTGACCCTCATAATATCTCTGAAATAGAGGTAAATAAGCTTCGTCAGCAGTTATCTCATTACCCGCAAATAATAACTGCTTATTTAGTTAAAAAGAATCTGCAATATTTTCCTGAAAAACCACTTTATGTTCTAGCTGTAAAGCGTGGATTTAGTTTTTGGGAAGGTAGTCGTATTTATGAAACCGATAACTCTAAAATTGTTCAGGGCTTATTAAAGGAAAATGAATTGCCTGATAATGTATTCATTTTTATTTTAAATAGTAATTTAAGTATGGAGAAAAAATTAAAACGGATATCAAATTCGATGATTTACCAGAAAAAAGGTAAAAAATAGCACTACAGATGCTTAAAGCTCAACATTCTAAGCTGACGCTGAGTGTTGAGTTTATGATATTTTCTTTTGTGTCTTAGTGGTTTAAAAACTATTTTTTAGCTAGGAACCATAAAGACACAAACAAAAGAATACATAATTAAAGTTCATCTGTGGTTTTTTGCCCTAAGTCTCATGAATCGTCAGCTAGCTCTTGAAGAACCGATATTTTCCCATCTACCAGTGTTACCGCAAGAAACGATCGCAGGTTTAGCGGTATCTCCAGGAGGTCATTATCTAGATACGACTGTAGGTGGTGGTGGTCATAGTCGCCTAATCTTAGCAGCTGCGCCAAATGTGCGGGTAACGGCGATTGACCAAGATGAGGATGCTTTAGCAGCAGCGAGGAAAGAATTAGCAGAGTTTGGCGATCGCATACAATTTATCCATTGCAATTTTGCTGACTACGAGTTTCCCCCCAACACTTTCGATGGTATTTTAGCTGATTTGGGGGTAAGTTCTTACCATTTAGATAAAGCAGAAAGGGGTTTCAGCTTTCGCCAAGCTGCGAATTTGGATATGCGAATGGATCGGGGGCGATCGCTAACTGCTGCTGATGTGATTAATAATTGGGATGAGGCAGAATTAGCAGATATTTTCTTTAAGTACGGCGAAGAGAGATTATCGCGGCGCATTGCGAGACGCATTGTAGAACGCCGACCATTGCACACGACTACAGAATTAGCTGAGGCGATCGCTTCTTCAGTTCCCCCAAAATACCGTTATGGGAGAATTCACCCAGCTACCCGTGTATTTCAAGCTCTGCGAATTGTCGTCAACGATGAGTTAAAATCCCTAGAAACCTTTTTGGATAAAGCGCCAAATGCCCTTGTTCCTGGCGGCAGAATTGCAATTATCAGTTTTCACAGTTTGGAAGACCGCCCAGTGAAACATGGTTTAAGAAATTCACCTTTATTAAAGGTATTGACAAAAAAACCGATTATTGCGCAAGAAGAGGAAATTAGTCAGAATCCGCGATCGCGATCGGCCAAGTTGAGGATAGCAGAAAAGCTGCTGTAAGCCTTAAACTGCTCCATCTCGTGGTTCAGAACTGCTGCGAATACGCTCAATGAACTTGGGATAATTTTCTAAATCTTGTTCTGACTCTAACGGTGGCATTTCAATCCAATTACCTTCGAGATGCAGCTTATCCACATAAGCGTAGAAAGCTTCCCGATCTTCCCGATGAGCAAGAACGTAATCATGTAACTCTTTCTGGCTCATTGCATGAAAATTAGGCTTGCTCATCCTATGTATCTCCATCTACCGTTAGGGTATATTTCTATAATATTTTCCTCACCTGCCAAGAAAAATAGATTTTTTGTCCGTTCATCCATACGAACGATATTAATAGGTAAGTAAAGCTTAGTAAACCAGCAGCACAATATGTAGCACTGTGTTTTTTGTTCTGGTGTAGGAATAATTTGAACTCCTTAACATTTATTAAAGTTAGCGCTAAAAAGAAATTTTCAATAAGCTGCGATCGCGATCGGCCAAACTGAGGATAGCCCAAAAGCTGCTGTAACTACAACGCAGCGTTAAAATACTCCATCTCAACGATCTGCTAATCTAGCGTTGTTGAAGAGTTGAAAAATAATAAATGGAAATTAGTAATCTATTTACAGCAGGTGGCGTGGTCATGTGGCCTCTGCTGGCATTCTCTTTGTTAGGGGTAGCGCTGATTATCGAACGTATCATCTTTTGGGTAAAGATAAATAATCGGCAAAACAAGGTGGTGCGAGAGGTGCTACACCTTTATCGCCTTGATAATGTAGTTAGTGCTTTAGATAAATTGCAGAAAAATGCTGATTTACCCCTGGCTCGGATTTTTTTAGCAGCTTTAGAATTGGAGGAGCCGACACCAGAGGAATTTCGTTTGGCATTAGAAAGTGAAGCACAAGCCGAAATCCCTTTGCTCAAACGCTCCCAAAATATTTTTGAGACAATTATTGGTCTTGCGCCCCTCTTAGGACTTCTCGGCACTGTATTAGGATTAATTAACTCTTTTGCTTCTCTGAATATCGGAGATGTGGGAGGTAGTAAAACAACAGGTGTGACAGCTGGAATTAGTGAAGCTTTAGTATCTACAGCATCAGGGTTGGTAGTGGCAATCTTTACACTATTATTTGCTAATACCTTCCGAGGACTCTACCAGCGCCAGATTGCCTGGATTCAAGAATATGGTGGACAGTTAGAATTACTCTATCGCCGTCGCTACGAAAGAGGAGATAAATCATATCTGCCGAATAAATGAAGCGGAACTGGGTATTTGTAAATTAGTACTCGGTAATTGGGATTAGTTCACTATTTGTTACTGAATTTTGCTCTAACACTTTTGACTTTAATAGTATTCTAAAATGACGAATAGCTTTGTTCGCTACAGTTATTGAGGAAATATTCCATGACTATTTGGGTAAATGAGCAAATCGATCCGTCTGGGATGATTCATGCCTGTATTGCCACTCGTAATGAATCTCAAGCTAAAGATTGTCATGATTCTTTTGAGAATAATTTGACCAAAACGCAAAAGGCCGCAGGTTGGGTAGCGCGATTACGGACAGTCGATTCTTGGGATGAAGTGCCGGTGAATTCTTTAAAACTCAATTAATTGGGTGCTATAGAAATTAGCCTACATAGCTGAAATATCTTCTGGCAGACATAATTACTTTTGTTATTTTCTGCTTACGCCAACCTGCGTTGCTTTTTTGGGATTTTGAGCCAATATATTTCATCTGCGTAGGCGTAACTCACCATAGGCATCGTTTGTCTAGTACACGCTGTATCTATGCCAATACCCAGAGCGATCGCAGCAAATTCCATGAGAACAGGTTAATAAAGGATAAAATTCGGATTAAATTTCTCAAATTATTATTAACTGCTTCTAAAAAAAGTAACATATTATAGAAAAATGATGATTTTTCTTAACTTTTAAGAGGTATCATCTATACCGTAGATTAAATTAAAAAATTTGTATAAGCCGAATCAATTTAGTGAACTATCCCAAAGTTTACACTTCGGAGCAAGCCTGTCCCATTAATTTAGTTGGCGAAACAGGACAAGCGGTTCAAATTTCAATTCATGCTCCCAGTCAATATATCTGTGCCAACTGCGAACGGATATTACCAGATTGGAAACGGCAGCCATTTTTACGAGTAGTGATTGTATTACAACAATCGCGTTATCAATTAGTCGAAAAGACAGCAGAAGTAGAGTCAGAGAAAGAACGCTTACGAGAAAAGTTTATGAGATTTGGCTGTGATTTAGCATTTAATCTGCGCGATCGCGGCTATTTAACTGACCTGATTGACCCTCGTACAGGCTATCCCTTACTGTCTCATCCCGGAGCAATTCCCCACGATGACACAGCAGTTGTCAAAGCTTTGCTCAACTATCCAGTGATTAAAAATCAATGCCGTGTGTTAGTTCATCCCGATTGGGGTGCAGCAGTTTATCCTAGTATTTTGATCTCAGAAGCTCCCCCAATTGTCATCGAATGGGTTACAAAAGGCATAGCATCCATGCATGGGTGGAAAGAAATTAATTATTAGTCATTGGTCATTGGGTATGTAAAGACGTATATCAGCACTTGTGTCTCCAAATAAATTTTTTCAAGAAGCTAGGATAGTCGAAGCGATAGTGCGGCTTGTTACTTCTCTCTCATGAGTAGATGCTACGAAGTCAAACCGGGAATAGTGGTTTTTGGTTGCTGTTTGGGTGACATCTCAGGTTGATCGGTAGGTATTTCAAATTGATGATAATTTTACCCACTACTGTCAGACTAAACTTTTAGCCTGTGGCGAAGAGAATGGTACTTTAGCAGCATCTGCGGGAATTATATAACTATAACTATCGAGAAAAATCCTTTTCCCAACTTTCTGCATATAAGTAGATGGGTGGGGAAATTTATAACTATGTCTGTAGCGATCGCAAAGCGTGTCTTGTTGGGACTTGCCGAAGTGTTCGCGTAGCGTCTCATAGAGAAGCAATCGCAAGGGTTTCAAGCTTTTTATATCTTGCTAGATAGTTAGATTTATTTGTACTTACCTATCTTAGAAACCAAGTTGATTCTGAGCAAACTGAAATACTTGTTTCATAGTTATGCTCAAACACAATTCCTATAAATACAAAATTCCCATTAATGTATGAAAATATTAATTCAACACCGTCATTATGACAATGAAATTAGCGGAGTTTTAACTTACATTTATTCTATTATTCCTGAGTTAGAAGCTAGATTAATTGAAGTTAAAACTATTTCTACCAGACAAGATAATATCGCTAAATGGTTTAGTTATATTGTTTGGGCAGATATAGTACACATGAATTCCAATGATTTATTGTTTACTTTGTTATGTAAAACCTTGCGAAAAAAGATAATTATTAAATACCATTATTCTCTTTATCAATCTACTCATACTAGTTATGAACAGATGAATTTGACGCAACGTTTAAAAGCTGAATTTAAACACACATTGCCGAAAGCTAATTATCCATTAAAGTGGAAATTACACACTTTTATCAAATGGGCACGCCTAAGCACCCGGCTTTCTACTGCCTTCTTAGCCGATTATCATACAGCTTGTAGTAACTTTTTAGGAGAATCTTCTGCTTTTCCTTGGCCTGTTGATACTTTATATAATCCAATTGAAATCAAGTCGGAAAACCAGCTTAAAACTTTAGAAAATTTATCTCAGCCATATAATTTTATTTTTGTCGGGAGATTAGCTACAGACAAAGGCGTAGATATTTTATTAAAAGCAGCGCGGATTTTACAAGATGAAAATAAAGAATTTAAAATTACTATTATTGGCGATGGCGAACAATCTCAGGAATTAAAACAGCTAGCATCTGATTTAGGAATTGCCAACAAAGTTAATTTTTTAGGTAAAGTTCCTCAAAAAGAAGTACTTCTAAAAGTTCAAGATGCTTTGGCTTTAATTGCTCCATCTCGTTGGCAAGATCCAGCACCTTACGTAGTGCAAGAAGCCTCTAGCGTTCAAACCTGCTCGATTGTCTCAAAAATGGGAGGATTGTCAGAAGTAGGAGGGCCGCACAGCCTATTTTTTGAAAATGAAGATGCAGAAGAATTAGCCAAATGTATGCGATATTGCTTAGATAATCCAAATGAAGCAATTAACCGGGGTTTTCAGTCCAGCCAATATGTTGCGGAAAAGTTTTCGGCTGCGCGTGCTGTTAATAGACTACTGGAAATTTGTAGCCAACTTACTCCTAAAGCATTGGTAACAAAATCTGATACATAATTCCCGTTATCGGGTTGCTGTCCTGTAACAGGCTTATTGGAACCTCTACCAATAGTACATAAGCCCTTCCTTATGGGCCAGAAAAGACAGCTTGTTCTACATCATCTCGACTAAGAGAATACTTGAATGAGCGTTGGATATCTTGTCCATTTTCTCCAGATTGAAGATATCGCACTACAATTTGCTCAACATCAAGCCATAATTCAGCTTGCCAATTAGGTCGCTGTACGCGCCAACAATGCCTTTGCGTTTCATCTTGTTGACAGCCTTGGTCTTTTAGCCACTGCTCAATTTGTGGCAGGGGATGATTATATAAAGGAGTATCAGAGGGAAGAAGAGCCATAGGAATTTTAGATTTTGGATTAGGGAATTGTTTAATTTTTAATTATCGGATGGGCAATTAGTTGCGACATATAGCTAATCTGCTGTTGTACAGATGTATTTGGTTGCAGTAAATGGCTTGGGAAAGCAGCCTCACCACGAGTTAAGCCAATGGCAACTGCTAATAACAGACAACCTACAAATGTTAACACCAGCATAAATAAAGCAAATATTTCGCCAGATGATAAGGGGCGATCGCTCGCATCGAGGTAAGCTGATTTTGACCAGTCATGAGAATGCGAGACGGGATGATTCAAATCAGGGGGTGGTTGAATCACTCCAAAGCGGGAATAGCCAATTTTCAAATCGTAGCTTAATCGGCGTTCTGGATGGCTAAGGGTCGCGTAAGCTTCGTTGATTTGCTGAAATTTGGGAGTAGCGATCGCAGTCGGCAAGTCTGTAGTATCAGGATGATAGACTTTGCTCAGTTGCCGATAAGCGCGACGAATGTCAATTACCGATGCCCAGGGATGCAGTCCTAGCAGGGAGTAATAAGTTGGTTTACTGCTTTGTGGCATTGCCCCGTTTTGATTCACATCTGTTTGAGTCACTTTGCTCAAAGATATTTTTTATATTTTAAATCCTTTATGAATTGGAGAAGACACAGCAGGTCTAGCATTTGATAAGATTGCTTAATAAAGCATTTAATTAGATGCGATGCAGATCAAAATTAATCTCGAAAATATTCAAACTCTTACCGACTTCAAACGCAATGCCAAAGATTACGTAGAGAAGATCAAGGCAACAAAGTCTCCGCTTGTACTAACGGTGAATGGAAAAGCTGAGGTTGTAGTGCATGAAGCGCAAGCGTTTCAACAGATGATAGATGAACTCCAGCGCCTTGAAGAAGAACTGCAAAAACTTAAGTTAGAAGCATTACGCAGTCAGATTGACGTTGGTATTAAGCAACTCGACAGTGGACAGTATACTGAATATAACGACGAGTCACTTCCAGCTTTTTTTGCAAATATTAAAACACGAGGACAGCAAAATTTGGCTAACAGCGATTCTGTATGAGTCGATTTCGGATTTCTACTCAAGCAGCGCAAGATATTGAGGATATATGGAAATATCTTGCTCCAAATAACTTAAAAGCTGCTGACACACTTTTTGATATTCTGCGAGAAAGCTTTCCAAAACTAGCCAAATTCCCTAAAATGGGCAGACTACGAGATGAATTGGCTCCTTTTTTGCGAAGTTTCCCAGTGAAAAATTATTTAATTTTTTATCGTCCAATAGACGAAGGCATAGAAATTGTACGTATCTTGCACGGCTCACAAGATATAGAAACTATTTTTCAAAATGACGAAGACTAATTACAAATTAGTCATTGTTCTGGTTAATAGCTTCATTAAGATTGATATCTTATCCCTAACGTATTAAATCAGCACGGGGTTTAAAGGTTTCAATTTGGCGTAACTTTTCGTAAAGTTCCCGTTCTTCTGGACTAATATTTTTCGGTGTAACTATTTGAATTTCTACTAATTGATCGCCACGTTTTCCGTCATCATTAGGATAACCTTTATTACCTAGTCGAAATTTTTGACCAGACCTAACTCCAGGAGGGGTGGTCATTTTCACAGGGCCGTCAAGAGTAGGTGCTTCTACCTGTCCTCCTAAAACTGCCTCGCTGGGAGTAACTGGAACTTGGCAGACGATATTTAAACCATCTAACTTAAATAATGGATGAGGTTCAACGGTAATTTTTAAGTAAAGATCGCCACCACCAACGCCTTGGTTCCGCAAACGGATGGTTTGACCTGTTACCATCCCTGGAGGCATATTAACTTCTAGCGATCGCCCATCTTCCAAACGAATGCGTTCATTACCACCTTGATAAGCTTTTTCTAGTGGAAGCGTTAATCTGGCTTCTATATCTCGGCGGGTTGTACGAGGTGGAGTGTTAACTGTGTAAGCAACTTTTGTTCTGGGGGAACGGAACGGATCGCTATTATTGCCATTACTGGAGTTATTTGCCGCACTCTTATTTTTGACACCAATAACTTGATTAATAAAACTTTCAAAGTCCGAGAATTGGCTGGGATCTACATCTTGATTCCCGTTGCGATCGCTAGCGCTACTCTGCCAAGTTTTAGCCTTTGGCGTCTGTTTGTTACCTGCAAAGCCTTTTTGCTTCCAGTAGCGGCTAAACTGGTCGTACTGCGATCGCTTGGCTGGATCGGAAAGAACTTCATAAGCCTCGCCGATATCCTTAAATTTTTCCTCAGATTCTTTGTTACCCGGATTCAGATCGGGGTGATATTGCCTTGCTAACCGCCGATAAACCTTTTTAATTTCCTCAGCAGAGGCATCTTTAGATACTCCTAAAATCTCATAGTAATCGCGAAAGTTCGGCAAATTTTGCATAGTTCAGTTATTTAAATTTTAGATTTTAGATTTTGGATTAATGAAGAGTTAGGAGTTAAAAGTTGAAAGATTTAATTTTTTCTACTCTTAACTCTTATCAGAAGTACTAATCAGGTAGACATAAATTAAACATAAAATGCCAACCAGTGAAATCATTTCCCTGAGAAGCTTTTACCTCCTGCCTCCTGCCTTCTACTTACAACCAATCATTGTCTTCTTCATCATCCCAGTTATCTTGATAGCTGGGGCGGGATTTGCGTGGAGGACGGCTTTCATAAGAGGAAGAACGATTATCGCGGCTATAATCTCTACCGTAATCTTTGCCATAGTCTTTACTGTATGAGTCGCGTTCTCGATATGTATCTCTGGGAAATTCGCGTTCTCGTTCTTTCTCCCCGCCAGTAAAGATGTCACGGATAGTCCCAAACAAGTCATCGTCTTCATCTTCAGCATAAGTCTGGCGGACTTCCCGATTTAGCTCGTAGAGAGCATCTTGCAAGTCGGCGTAGGCTTGATCGATACCGCGATCGCTATTTTCCTGAAGACTCTCCTTCAGTTGTCGGCAAATATTATCAATTCTTTGGCGGCGGCTGCGGGCAAACTGCATACCAAATTCCAGCGCGACTTCTCTGAGTTGTCGTTCTGCTTGAAAAATCAACGCCTCAGAACGAGTCCGCTTTTCTATTCTTTCTTTACGTTCGCGATCGACATCGGCGTATTTTTGAGCGTCTTGAATCATCCGATTCACTTCCGACTCGTTCAAGGTGGAAGCGCCTTGAATGGTGATACTCTGCTCTCGCCCAGTGGTTCTATCTAGGGCTGTTACCTGTAAAATACCATTAGCATCAATATCAAATGACACCTGAACTTGAGGAATTCCTCGTGGTGCTGGTGGGATGCCATACAGCTTGAACCGTCCTAAAGACTTGTTGTTTGCTGCCATTTCCCGTTCGCCTTGGACTACGTGAATTTCCACAGTGTTTTGGTTATTTTCAGACGTGGAAAAAATATCAGAACGGCGTACTGGGATAGTGGTGTTGCGGGGAATAAGTTTTTTCATCACGCCGCCGATGGTTTCCAATCCCAAAGAGAGGGGTGTGACATCCAAAAGCAGCACATCTTTGAGTTCGCCTGCAAGAATTCCTGCCTGGATTGCTGCACCCACACCCACGACTTCATCAGGGTTGACGTTTTCGTTTGGTTCTGTACCAATTAAGTCCCGTACAAGCTGCTTTACCATTGGCATTCGTGTAGAACCGCCAACTAACACAACTTCTTCAATGTCTCTAGGTGAAAGTCCGGCATCTTTGAGGGCGCGTTTCACTGGTGTCCGCAATCTTCCCACCAAATCACCACACAAACCTTCAAACTGGGAACGAGTTAAACGAGTTTCGAGATGTTTGGGGCCATCTTCCGTGGCAGTGATGAAGGGTAAATTAATCTCGGTGACACTGACAGCAGAAAGCTCAATTTTGGCTTTTTCCGCCGCTTCCATGAGACGTTGCAAAGCTTGGCGATCGCGTCTTAAATCTACCTCTTCTGTTTCCAGAAATTGTTCTGCTAACCAATCTACGATTATTTTGTCAAAGTCATTCCCACCAAGTTGCGTATCCCCACTGGTAGCTTTGACTTCAAAGATCCCATCGCCTACTTCTAAAATCGACACGTCAAAAGTGCCACCACCCAAGTCAAAGACTAAGATAGTTTCCGTGTCGCCCCGATCTAATCCATAAGCCAAAGATGCCGCCGTCGGTTCATTGAGAATCCGCAGCACCTCTAAACCAGCAATTCTGCCAGCATCGCGGGTTGCCTGCCGCTGAGAATCATTAAAATAGGCGGGTACTGTAATCACTGCCCCTGTGACTGGTTCACCCAAATAGCGACTAGCATCGTCTGCCAATTTCTTCAGCACCATTGCCGAAATTTCTTCTGGGGCAAAATCTTTATTCAGACGAGGACAGGCAATTTTAATATTACCTACTTCGTCTTTGCGGATGGTGTAGGGCACACGCTTAGAATCTGGATTAAGTTCGCCATACTTCCGCCCAATGAAACGTTTAACTGCAAAAAAGGTATTTTGAGGATTGAGGACGGTTTGTCGCCGTGCCATTTGCCCAACCACCCTTTCACCTTCTTTGCTGAAGCCAACTACGGAGGGGGTTGTTCGCATTCCTTCTGCATTGGCAATCACCACCGGCTTGCCACCCTCCATAACGGCGACTACTGAGTTGGTTGTACCCAAGTCGATGCCGACTACCTTGCCCATGCGTTACTCTTCTCCTAAAGTGTCTTATATATTTATTATGATTGGGCGGAACTACCTCTAGCTTTGTGCTACAAGATAAAAACACCTCAATGTATAATACTCATCATTAAGGCAGTAAGCTAAGAAGTGCAGCTAGAGGAGATAGTTGCAAGACTAGAATAGCATTGAGACGGTTGGTGTGCCCAAGCAGCCTCAATTCTTGATATCCGCCTACTTCTGTTTAAGTTATCTGCAAATTGGTAAGTTAACCTTAAGAACGCTTGCTCTGCTTTTTTGAGTGCCTGAAAATTCTAATATTATTGCTACTACTTAAAAGATTTGAATTTAACAGAGCGATTACAGACTTCCCTGAGTGAGATAGCGCGAGAACGCGATCCTTACATGGCAACGGCTGGACATTTTTTTGTCCAAGAATACATCCGCCAGCAATTTTCTCAATGGGGGAGTGTGGAAATCCACACCTTTGAAGTCAGAGGTAAAACTTGCAATAACTTGATATTAAATTTACCATCCCAAGCTAAAAAGCAAAAAAAGGATTTACTACCAATTTTAATTGGCGCTCATTATGATGGCGTTCCAGGAACAGTTGCGGCTGATGATAATGCTACAGGTGTAGCGGTGTTGCTGGAATTAGCAAGAAAATTCGCTGCCGAACCTGCGAGATATCCCTTAAGACTGGTTGCTTTTGATATGGAAGAATACGGCTTACTGGGTAGCGCTGATTATGCAGCCCTGTTGCATCAACAAAAGCAACAGCTACGCTTAATGATCTCCCTAGAAATGCTGGGCTATAAGGATTCTACACCTGGTTCCCAAAGTTATCCCCCTCCTCTGGAACGCTTCTACCCAGATACAGGTGATTTTATTGCTTTAATTGGCAATTTGCGGACATTGCCTGACTTAATTGGGATGAGCCGTAATATTCGCAAAGCTGGCGTATCTAGTCAATGGCTACCCGTGCCAAATCGAGGTTTAATAGTTCCCCAAACCAGACTTAGCGATCATGCACCATTTTGGGATTTAGGTTATCCGGCAATGATGGTGACAGATACGGCATTCTTGCGAAATCCACATTATCACAAAGTTAGTGATGCGATCGCTACTTTGGATTTAGATTTTCTGACTCGTGTATGTGAAGGGTTGGAAATTGCGATTCGGAGTCTATAAAAAAGTTAATATAAAGATGTATTGATAATAATTATATTTGTTGATCCTCAATAAATACTATCAAGCAGCTAATAAACATTAATAAATTTATCAATAAAAATTTAATGTCTAAGTAATTTGATGCAATTTATATCTTCTTCAAATCAAAGAAACGAGCTTTACGAAAAATTTAAATTAAAGATTATTCATAATTCTTGTTTAGATAGAACCTTAGTGAGTTATCAGGGTAATAAACAAACTCCATTTTCTTCTTGGTTCAAATATAGAGAAGGATTTTCGGAACGTCTAGTTACCTATCTTCTTCAAGAATTTAAACCAGAACCAGGTGTGCTGATAGATCCATTTTCAGGAGTTGGCTCATCTTTATTTGCTGCAAGTGCGTTAGGGTGGCAAACTACGGGAATTGAACTGTTACCTGTTGGGCTTTTTGCTACACAAGCTCGAATTATTGCTCAGAAAATAGATGTAGAGTTATTAAATTTAGAAATTACAAAGTTAAAACAAATCAATTTTCACGACTATTACGATCAATTTTTCATATTTAATCATTTAGCAATAACCCGTGGAGCATTTTCTTCGATAAATGAGGAACAACTAATTGCTTACATATCTTATTGTAATAATATTATTCCAAATAAAGATATCAGCACTATATTTATATATGCTGCATTTTGTATTTTGGAGGATATTAGCTACACTAGAAAAGATGGACAATATCTGCGCTGGGATAGCCGTTCAGGTCGCTCAAAGGGAAATAGCAAATTTAATAAAGGAGAAATTTTATCTTTTGAAGATGCAATTAATGGAAAACTAAAAAAAATTATATCAGATTTAAACATCAGTCCTGTCCAACTAAATTTATTTAGTAATAATTTACTATTAGAATTGACAACCAATAAATCTAATATTGTTAACAATATAGAACCTAACCTTTACGAAGGTTCTTGTTTAGAAATTCTTCCAACTCTCCAAGAAAATAGTATTGATTTTGTCGTTACGTCTCCACCCTATGTTAATAGATATGATTACACTCGCACGTATGCTCTTGAACTAGCATTTTTGGGATGTAGTGAAGAAAAAGTAAAATATTTACGTCAGCAAATGTTATCATGCACTGTAGAAAACCGTGACAAGCGTGATTATTTAGAACAATATTATACTGCTAAAAAACGATATCAGGATTTCTTAAAGATAGATTCTACCTTTAAAAATCAGACTGCTTTACAAGAAGTATTAATAATACTAGAAAATTATAAAAAACAAGGTAAATTAAATAATGATAACATTGTCAGAATGGTAAGTAATTACTTTTACGAAATGTGCTTTGTAATTTATGAATTAGCTCGTATTCTTAAACCTGGTGGTATAGTCGCAATGGTAAATGATAACGTCAGGTATGCTGGAGAAGAAGTTCCTGTAGACCTAATTTTATCAGATATAGCAGAGTCTTTTGGACTGAAAACACGATATATTTGGACATTAGGAAGAGGTAAAGGAAATAGTAGCCAGCAAATGGGAAATCATGGGCGCACAGAACTACGGAAATGTGTTTATATTTGGGAAAAGTGAGTACTGTGCCATTAGATGAAACAAACCTTTTAACTGAGGCGCATCGTATAAACTATCGCTTGCGTTCAACCTTCTTTTATCGCAAGCTTAAAGAATACAAAACGCTTTCTTTGCAAACTAAAATTAATGCATTGTTACCAGTTAATCATTTATATAGGTGGGAAAATTGGGCAGAATGGGGTATTGGAGAAGAAGCATTTACCTACATCAATGAACATCCTAACTTACAACTAATTCAGGTATTTTGTCATCCCAGGTTAATTCGAGAACACACTTCATTGTTAGCTTACTATCGTAATATTGCGGCACTTTCTCAGAAAGCTGTTAAGTATTTAGTAGCAATTGATGTAAAGAGAATTGAACTTGATCAAGAAAATAAATATTCTCTAGCAGAAGATAAAGCCTTAGCTCTTTCTCGACTTTTTAACGAGCATATATCGTTGATAATTGATAGTTCTATAGAAAGTTTGACTGAGGAAGAACTATATGGAATACTACTAGCCTCAACAGGGACACAAATAGACGGTTCTTGGCGTAATGCTATTGGGGAAGAAGCAGAAAAAGTTGTACAGCGACTTCTTATCAAAGAGCTTAAAGAACGCAATCTTCTTGCTGCTTTTATTCCCCGTCATGGTACAGGAATTGAAGTATATAATCCTGGCAGACTTGAAGAACAACTAGGAAATATTGAGGACTATCGGGGTGTAATGTTGGCTAATCAAACCTCTATACTTTTTTCTAGTGAGCCAGATATTTCACTTTTAAACAATCAAGGTACAACAGTCGGTGTCATTGAAATAAAAGGAGGAACTGATCCTGCGGGAGCATTAGAACGTTATGGTGCTGCTAAAAAATCCTTTGAAGAAGTTTTTCGGAGGAACCCAAAAGTTAAATCTATTTTAATTGCCAGTTGTATCACTACTGAAGTACACACCCGTATTCAGAATGATCCAATAATATCCACCTATTTTAACTTAACAGAAGTATTGAGCGAAGACTCAATACTATATGATCAGTTTATTCAAGAAGTATTTTCAATACTATATTAATTTGTAATATCTGCTTTAATCATATACTTTCTGTATGCGATCGCGCATTGGGAGTCAAAGTAATTAAATCATCAATATTGCGCTTCATTGTTTCACAAATTGTGTCTAATGGTAAATCATTAGCGTCATAACCAAAGGGGTTTTCTATCTCTAAGCCAATGGCTTCAATGCCAAACAAAGTGAACCCAACCAAAGCAGAAACTAAACCTGTCCACCAACCGAGGCTGTCTACTATTTGAAATGGTAGCAAAAAGCAATATAGTATCAGTAATTGCTTCAAATGAATAGCATAAGCAAGCGGCATAGGCGTTTTTAAAATACGTTCGCAAGCACCTAAATTATCCACAAGACTATTCAATAATTCTTGCATTGATGTTAGCTGGTAGCTATTAAGACAATTACGATCGTACTGTTCCTGTAAATAATCTCCTATCCAAAAAGCAACCTCTATAGGAGGATTATTCATAATCTTCAGTTTTATGTATTTAGTAGATGGCATTAAGTCTTTTAACTCGCTATTGACAGCTTCTCCTCGCAAATGTAGTTTAGTTGTTACAGCAAACGCTACCAATAAGTTTAATGCCGTAATTTTATTTTCTTTATCTTCTGGTAAAATTTCATCAACTGATACCCAAATTTGCCTCGCTAAATTTCGGACGTTATTTACTATAGAACCCCAGCATTTTCTTCCTTCCCAAAATCGCTCATAAGCAGTATTTGTACGAAAGACAAGTAACAAACCTAAAACAATACTAGGAATCACATTTACTAAAATAGGCTGGGATACAGGTTTTTCAAAATGGTGAAGCAGAGAAATTAAAAATCCAAAAGCTCCACACCATAAAACATGTTTGAAAATTGCTTTTATTACTGAACCTTTAGGTTGTAATGCTGTGCGGAACCATTTGATTTTTTCGTTCATCATGTATTCACCCTAATAAAATATTTATTGAACATATCAGTTCAATATTTGTTAACTTAAAAACAAGCATTATAAAACCAGCATAATTAGCAAAGAAATACTTACAAAACTCTTCTTAAGAAGAATATAATATACTCTTGACTATGTATTCTACTCTAGTTTATGTTATACAATTTAAAGCCCGTGTTAAATACTTATTGTTAGAACTAAAGCAAACATTATATAAAAGTCAAAAGCAATGCTAGGGCTGGCTACCACTAACCGATAATTGTAAAGAAATGTAAATATTTCCCAGTGGCAGCATAAATTCCGCATTTGATCCCGATAAATCTATGGAAGAAAAGGTATATTTCTATCGATAATGTTCATCTAGCATTAATCGGTATCATGTACCCCAGTAAATCAAAAAGTTCTAGCCTGTAAAAATCCTGCCCTATACATTAAATGTCTAGACATAACTTATTTGGTTATGTCTTTTTTGTTGTCATTAGTCTCAAAACGTTGAATTTCAATCAAATAACCATCAGGATCGCGGAAAAAGCAATGGTAAATATTGTACTTTTCATTTAGTGTCGGTGGCTTTTCAAATTCGACGCCACGTTCTTTGAGATATTCAAACCATTCATCCACCTGCTGTGTTACGAGGGTAAAAATGACGCTTGAGTGTTTGTCGGTTGGAGGAGTTGATTTTTCACTTGCTTGACAAAATCCTAAGTATCCAGAACTACTAATAGTATAAATTCGGCAGGTTCCTTGGTCAAGCCATAACTCCAAACCTAGTTTTTGTTCGTAGAATTCTGTAGATGTATTGAGGTTATAGGTAGAAAAGAAGGTAATTTGCTGGTCTATTTGCGGATGAGTAGACATAAAACACATTTGAGTATAAACCCTAACGACATCGGGCGATCGCAGATGTAAAAATTGATTGATGTTAGAAACCTGTTACTGCTCCAGAATGCCTTAAGTGCATCTGGAGTTTCTTTTTGGAAAAAGCCATAAAAATTTTCCCAATCATCCTGATATGGCAAAACATGGCTGAATAAGGATGCATACTAAATTATCTATATTTAACACGGGCATCACTTATTGATGTACCCTTCCTGCCAAACAACTCTTGCAAAACAGCCTCAGATTATCTGGGGCTGTTTTGCGTTACTTCCCACAGAGAAGGAATGTAAACCAGAGTTCTCAAACACTTTTATCTACATTTGAGTGTATACCCTGATGACGTAGTATTCTCTCAGGGTGAAAATTTGGTATAGGTAAATGCGTATCTTTCCTGACTCCAGATTTGTCACAAACATTTCTGGAGTTTTTTCATTACAACCCACATTCCGCAGATATTGAAGCGGATTGAATAATTATAAAAGTCACATCTGTAGAATGTGAGTTTTATCTTTAAAGTTCGAGTATTTACCCTCTCCAACTCGGAGAGGGACAGGTTTTGCGTAGTAAAACCAGGGAGAGGTCTTTTTATCTAATTAGCCCTAGTATATCTAACCAAAATGTTGAATAATCGCGTCGGCAAATTCAGAACATTTTAATGGTTCAACAGGCGGTTCTAGCAACCGGGCTAAATCGTAGGTAACTTGACTACTCGCGATCGCATCGCTTAAACCTTTCTTAATTAGGTCTGCGGCTTCCTGCCAACCCAGAAATTCCAGCATCATCACACCAGACAAAATCACTGAACCAGGATTAATCCGATCCAATCCGGCGTGTTTGGGTGCAGTACCGTGGGTAGCTTCAAATATGGCACTAGAATCACCAATATTCGCCCCTGGCCCCATTCCCAATCCCCCAACAATCGCAGCCGCCGCGTCAGACAAGTAATCCCCGTTCAAGTTCATCGTCGCCAAAATCGAATACTCATCCGGTCTGGTTTGGATTTGTTGAAAAATACTGTCAGCAATCCGGTCATTCACCAAAACTTTCTCTTTCCATTTACCATCGCCGTGGGTTGCCCAAATTGAGTTAAGAACAGTTTCAACTTCCTTGACAATTTGCGCTTTCTTCTCTTCAGTGAGACTATCAAACCCAGGATCGATCTCGCGGGCGTTTTCTTCCAAGGAAATATTCGGATTTTTTTCCTTGTTACTCAAAATCCAAGATTCCCGTTCGGTGACAGTTTCTTGGCGAAATTCGCTGGTTGCTAGTTCATAACCCCAATCGCGGAAAGCGCCTTCGGTGTACTTCATGATGTTGCCCTTATGCACCAAAGTCACTTGTTGCTTGTTTTTAGGCAATAGCAAAGCGTGTTTGATGGCACGTCTAACTAGGCGCTGGGAACCAGTTTTGCTGATGGGTTTGATGCCAATACCAGAATCAAGAGGAATTCGTTTTTTCCCATGTTCTGGGGTGGCGGGGATTAGTTCTTCATTGAGAATTTTAATTAAGCGATCGCCAATTTCGCTACCTTGTCGCCACTCAATGCCTAAATAAATATCTTCTGTATTTTCCCGATAAACAATTACATCCAGTTTTTCAGGATTTTTGTGGGGTGAAGGCGTACCCGCATAGTAACGGCAAGGACGCACACAGGCATACAAGTCAAAAATTTGCCGTAATGCCACATTTAAAGAACGAATTCCTCCCCCAACAGGAGTAGTCAAAGGCCCTTTAATAGCTACACCATATTCTTCAATTGCTGTTAGAGTATCTTGAGGTAAATACTGGTAAGTTCCGTATAAATCACAAGCTTCGTCACCAGCGTAAATCTTAAACCAGCTAATTTGACGCTGACCCTTATATGCTTTGGCTACCGCAGCATCGAGAACTTTTTGGGTAGCAGGCCAGATGTCTATACCTGTGCCGTCGCCACGAATAAAGGGGATAATTGGATTGTCCGGTACGATTGGTTCACCATTTTTGAAGGTGATTTTTGCTCCGGCTGCGGGGGGGGTAATCTTTTCGTACATCGTTCACACACTCCTAATCGATACGCTGCTATTCAAAAAAACCTTATGTGGCAGGCTTGTATATTGGGTACTGGGGATTGGGAAGAGACACGAAGTGATTTTTTCAATAATTCACCCTTGTCTTCTATGATCCCCTCAGTCGTAGTACCCAGTCTCTAGCCCCAGTCCCCAGTCCCTAGTCCCTAGTCTCCAGATTTTCCCCCTATTCCCCTTGTACATTATTTGGGGATTTAGTGTGGGATTCAGTGAAGCGATCGCAATTTTGTACGATCAAAAATAGTAAACTACTTTTCGCTATCAATGCTTCACATTAGAGAATGCCCGATAGCTTACCGCTCTTTCACTGACCGTTAACACAAGAATGGCATGACAGACCCAATGATTTTATCAGGCCCTGCAAATGACATCGACTCCCTCCGACAACCGTTAATCGCTGGGTCTGAAAAAGTCCAACAACAGATAATCCCACAGTTAGCTGAGTTGGGTAATGAGGGATTAGACGTGTTGATGGAATTTTTACTGAAACGACGTGAAAACCCAGCGACTTGGATTGATGGCAAAGCTTACCAAGTCCTTTACAGTTCTGATGCACCTCAAGCCAAAGAATTTTTGCGCTCCTGTTTTCCTGAAGGAATTGTACCTCTAAAATCAGAGTGCGGGATTAACTACAATTCTTTGCAACAGCTACTTGCTGCTCAAGACTTCCAAGCAGCCGATCGCGTCACCATCGAAAAAATGTGCGAACTATCAGGGCCAACGGCTGTACAACGAAAATGGTTGTACTTTACTGAGGTAGAAAATACCTCGGCTGTTGACTTGCAAACCATTAACAACCTCTGGTTAGTCCACTCGGAAGGTAAATTTGGTTTTTCAGTGCAGCGAGAAATCTGGTTAAGTTTGGGTAAAAACTGGGAGAATTTCTGGCCGAAAATTGGCTGGAAAGCAGGTAATAACTGGACGCGATACCCTAACGAGTTTACCTGGAATTTGAGTGCGCCCAGAGGTCATTTACCCCTTTCTAATCAACTTCGGGGAGTACGAGTCTTTGCTTCTTTACTCTCTCACCCAGCTTGGTCGAAGAATCTAGAAAAATGATTTTGAGCCTACGTACAAGTAATTTATGATTAATCCCAGCAACCGAAAATTCTACATCATCATTGAACGGGATGAAGATGGCTACTATGTTGGAGAAGTTCCTGAGTTAAAAGCCTGTTACAGTCAGGGAGAAACAATTGATGAGTTGATGGCTAATATGAAACAAGTAATTGAACTTTGTTTAGAGGATGTGTGAAAAGTCAAAAATATCATGCTGTCGTCTGCGATCGGAGTATGACTTAAAGAGTCTAAAGGTCAGAAAGTTTGACCCTGAACGAAAAAGCTTTGGGAAGACAGAAATTTGTTTAGAACCTTATTCTGCACAGGTTTTTCCCAATGCCGATGCAGTGAATGAGGCTCTAAAATTTCTGATTAGAGTTGTGCAGGATAACCACGTTGCTGCATTTACAAAGCAGCCTCACAGTTCCTTGAAGGGTGCGGATAAAATCTCCTAGCGCTTAGATTGGAAGTGCCGCAGATCCCAAACTGAAAATATCAAATTAGATAATGGCAAACGTTCGTTTAGAAGATATTAAACGTAGATTCAATAATGTCACCGCTATTGAGGACATTACCTTTGAAATTCCTGATGGCGAGTTTTGGGTTTTAGTTGGGCCATCGGGTTGTGGTAAATCTACAATTTTGCGAACGATCGCAGGTTTAGAAACCGCTACATCTGGCAAACTCTTTATTGGCGATCGCTTGGTAAATAATATCCCAGCCAGACAACGGGATGTGGCGATGGTGTTCCAAAACTACGCTCTCTATCCTCACATGAGTGTGGCGCAAAACATCGGCTTCGGCTTGGAAATGCGGAAAGTTGACCGAAAAATCATTCAAGAACGGGTGATGAATGTGGCGCGATCGCTTTCTCTAGATCATTTGCTAGATCGTAAGCCCAAACAACTTTCTGGGGGACAGCAACAACGGGTAGCATTAGGGAGAGCGATCGCTCGTGAACCCCAAGTATTTTTACTTGATGAACCTTTATCTAATTTAGATGCCCAATTGCGCGATGATACCAGGGCAGAATTGAAACAGTTACATCAAGAATTAGGCATTACAACAATTTACGTCACCCACGATCAAGTTGAAGCCATGACTCTGGCTGATAAAATTGTCGTCCTAAATCGCGGACGGATTCAACAAATCGGCGATCCCCAAAGTATTTATGCAAGTCCTGCTAATCAGATGGTGGCAACTTTTTTAGGTAGTCCACCAATGAATATTTTGCCTGCAATCTATGAAAATAACGGTTTTGATGTAAGTGGACAGTTATTAACAATTCCAGCAGTTGTAAAAGAGAAATTACAGCTGCGCCAGGGATACAGTTATGATTTGGGGATTCGTCCAGAGCATATTTTTATTAACGAACTGCCAACCCGCCAAGAGGTAAATGAGAGTCAGCTGATTGTGGAAGTTAAGGTGGTGGAGCCTTTGGGAAGGGAAACTTTGATTCGTGCTGGTTTACCTAGTTCGGCGGTGATGATGAATATTCAAGTAGGCGGTGATGTGCGTCTTCGTCCAGGCGATCGCCTTTCTCTACAACTCGATTTAAATTACTTGTTTGTATTTGATCCCAAAACTGGGGACAGAATCTTATAAAGAGTTTCTTAAACTGCCAGAAATAATCGCCAATTTCTAATTTTTTGTAGCCAGAATCTAAGAAAATAAAAACTGCAATAGAGACTTAATGGATTAGCTGCAAAAACTTATATGACTATTAATCGACGCCATTTCTTGTTTTTACTTACATCAGGTGCTGGTGCTTTTGCATTAGACGCTTGTGCATTAGCAGAGAAATCTCCTAATGGAAATACTGCAAATCCCAATGCAACACCAAATACAACACCCAATATAACAGCAAATACAACAGGTGCTATCCAATTACCGCCTTTACCTTACGCCTACGAAGCACTGGAACCACACATTGATGCTAAAACGATGCAATTTCACCACGATAAACACCACGCAACTTATGTGAAAAACCTGAATGCAGCGTTAGCCAAACACCCAGAACTCAAAGGTAAAACTGTTGAAGAACTGTTGCAAAAACTTGACAATGTACCACAAGATATTCGCAGAACAGTACGTAATAATGGCGGTGGTCATGTGAACCACTCAATGTTCTGGCAAATTATGAAGCCAAAAGGTGGGGGAGAACCAACAGGAAATATAGCCTCCGCAATTAATCAAAATTTTGGCTCTTTTGCAGCTTTCAAGAAACAGTTTAATGAAGCTGGTGCTGGCCGTTTTGGTAGTGGTTGGGTTTGGCTAGTGCGTAACAAAGGTGGCAAGTTAGAAGTGACAACTACAGCTAACCAAGATACTCCCTTAAGTGCAGGTAAATATCCCATCCTGGGTAATGATGTATGGGAACATGCATATTATCTCAATTACCAGAATCGCCGCGCCGATTATTTAGATGCTTGGTGGAACGTAGTTAATTGGGATGAGATTAACAAACGATTTGCAGCAGCAAGTAAACTTGCTTAAACATTGGGACAAGAAGAGATAGAAAAAAATAAAAAGTTTATCTTCTGCTCCTGCTTTTTCGGTCAAAGAGGCTTTTGAGTAGGTATACCAATAGCACGGGGAAACTGAACTGGTGTAGTGGCTACCTTACGCAAATACACACAGTGCCGGATGCTGTGGCTCAGGGGTGTTGTAAATTGTTCGATTGATTCAATGACACCACCCAACTGCTTCACAGCATTCTGCAAAGCTGTTGTTTCATCCTCTGTCCAATTACCGCGATAAATTATAGCTAAACCTCCTTGTTTGAGCAGTGGTAGGGTATATTCTGCACAGACAGAGGCTGCCCCTACAGCACGGATCAATGCAATATCGTAAGCTAGTCTATGTTTGGGATGCTGACCGATTTCTTCAGCCCTACCAACAAGAGTTTTGGCATTGGTAAGGGCAAGTTCACTTAATATATTATCGAGAAAAGTAATTTTTTTCCGAGTGGAATCAAGAAGAGTAATTGTGCAATTAGGTACAGTAATTGTCACTGGAATACCTGGAAAACCCGCACCTGTACCAATATCAATGATAGTAGGGGAACTAGGGGAGAAATTTGCTGATAACAGAGGTGCAATTCCTCGCAGAGAATCCCAGAGATGTTTTTCCCAAAACTCTTGGGGTTCAACGATCCGAGTTAAATTTTGTTGGCGATTACCTTCTAGGATTAACTCATAAAGCTTTTGAAATTGCGCTTGTTGTTGAAGAGTTGGTTGCCAATTGAGAGTTTTCTGCCAGATTTGTGCCATCTCAGGCAATAAGTTTGTCATTTGTCATTTGTCATTTGGTATGAGATATGGGGGCATAGTTTTTCTCTTTGTCCCCTCGTCCCCTTGTCCCCTTGTCCCTTTATTCCCCTGCTCTTTTCTCACACCGTTGGTAGAGGTTCTTTAACTTTGGATTCTAGTGACTTTGGATCTACTGATTCTAGTTCGCCGTGATTGAGTGTCCAGCAACGGTCTGCGATCGCTAACAGATCCCCAGCGTCGTGTGTCACAATTAACAATGTCCAATCTTGTTTGAGTTTCGCTAATAAATTTACCAGTTGCCGACGCATTGACCAATCTAAACCAGCTGTGGGTTCATCTAATAACAGTAAATTTGGCTGGCGAATTAATTGGACTGCCAAAGCTAAACGTCGTTGCTGTCCACCACTCAAAGCATAGGGAGCAGCAGAAAGCGATAAATGCTCTAATCCCACTTCACTCAGGGCTTGTTTGACTCGTTCTGACCCTAACTCAGGATGTCCTAAACGCAATTCTTCTAAAATCGAACCACCGCAAAAGTGCCGCTCTGGAAACTGAAATACTAACCCGGCTAATTGTTGTAACTGTTCGGCTAGAAGTTCTTGTTCCCGCCAGAAGAGTGCGCCAGTAGTGGGTTCGGCTAGTCCCGACAAAATTTCTAGTAAGGTACTTTTACCCGAACCACTTGGGCCAATAATCAGACCTAGCTGCTGGGGTGCTAATTCTAAATTGATCGATTTGAGAATCGCTGTTGGGCACGCTGTGGGGTGATAATTTACATTTCGGAGATAGAGCATTTGTTAAGATTACCAAAAAGTCAGCAAATTACTAATTAGCTACACTGAGAGTGTCTGGAAAATTCTAGAAAAAAATTTACAGCGCATTACCTGGATTAACACCTTAATTTAGCAGCAAGAATTATCCACTTTTTCTCCATTGTGGCAGACTAGCCTGAAATAATCGCTAGAGCAAGCCTGGAAACATGGAAAGATTACCAATATATAAGAAAATTTTGGCTGAAGCAAAGGCAAGTTTAAATTAACTATTTTTGCATTCTAAGTAACACATACAACTATTACAACCGCAATTATTCTGAGGGTTAAAATGACTAAAAGGTTTTCTTTGCCTCAATTAGTAGTGTCTGCTCAACTCATTACCTTTGCTCAGACTGCTTTTGCAGCTGCTTTGGCACTTAATGTCTGGGTAAATCCCTCGCTGGCTGGCGATCCGTTTCGCGATCGCAAACCTCATCAAATTGGCGACCAAACAGAAGCAGCTTTTAAAGCGATTTTCCAACAGGGCAATTATCCAGTAGCACAGCGTTATCTAGAACAAGCACTATCCAAAGAGCCAAATGAACCTCTAGCTTATGCCATGAGCGCATCTTTAGCATACGGAAATAAGGATTGGGCTAAACTAGATACTTACAGCCAAAAAACTCTAGAAACTGGACAAAAACTGATTTCTAGCGATCCATTGCGTGGTAATTTATACACTGCTGTTGGTCATTTTTTAGAAGGAGCAGTAGTTATCACCCGTGAAGGTACTGTCAACGGTGTGCCACAAGCTTTTATTCGGTTGCGGCAAGTTTATGAATATTTAGACAAAGCCGAAGCAATTTCTGCCAACGATCCAGAACTGAATTTAATCAAAGGTTATATGGATTTATTGTTGGCGGTTAATTTGCCTTTTGCTAGTCCAGATCAGGCAATTGGACGCTTAGAAAAAAATGCTGCTCCTCAATATCTAGTGGATCGGGGTATTGCTCTTGCTTACCGAGATTTAAAACGGTATCCACAGGCACTAGAGTATGTCAACCGGGCGATTAAAACCACATCAGATAATCCAGAAATTTATTATCTCAAAGCCCAAATACTGAAACAACTAGGGCAAAGAGAAAAAAGCCAGCAGATGATCCAGGAAGCGATCGCTAATTTTGACAAAGCATTGACTAAAAAATCCCAACTCCCAGGCGATTTAGTCAAACAAATTGAACGTGAACGCAGAAGTGCTGTTAGCCTTAGCAATCCTGGGTAATTGGGCATTGGCGATTAAGTTTTTTTCTATCCCCTATGCCCTATGCCCCATTTCCCCATGCCCTACTTTGATATGCTTATTTGCAGAACAGTAATTGAGATACTAGACGAAAATGGAGATTCAGTTCCGCGAAATTAATCCTTTTGATGTGTGGATTTGGCTGAAATTCAGCACAAATCCTTCTGCGCGTGAAAAACAGTATGTAGAAGAAGTTTTCAATTCCTGGTTTTATCTGGGTAAATTGGGTGCATTTAATGCAGAGAATCTTCAGGTGCAGGACACTGGACTCGATATCAGCTACATGAATTATGATGAGCAAGGCTATGATAAAAGCTTGCTAGCACTGATGCACAACATTGGTGAGTTTGAATATGAGGGCCAGTGGGGGCGTTGTTGGTTTGACTTAGGAACCAGTGATGCGATCGCTCTAGATATTTTAATCAACGCTCTCACCCAGCTAAGTCAGGAATATGTGACCATTGAGGAATTGTACATCGGTGGCGAAAATCCAGATTGGCCTATTGAGGATAGCGAAAGTCGTCCTCAGTCTATTTATGATAATTAGTTACAAAAATGAATAAAGCTGGCGAAATTCGGCTAATAGCCTTGGGGTTAATTCGGAATGGCGACCGCATATTTCTTTCTGAAGGTTACGACCCTGTAAAACAAGAAACATTTTATCGGGCTTTAGGCGGTGGTGTTGATTTTGGTGAAACCAGCCACGCCGCCTTAAAACGAGAATTTCAAGAGGAAATTCAGGCAGAATTAACGAATATTAAATATCTAGGTTGTATAGAGAACCTGTTTACATTTAATGGTAGGCAAGGTCATGAAATTATTCAGCTTTATCAATGTGACTTTGCTGATTCAAAATTTTATCAACTGGAAAGTTTAGTTTTTTCCGAATCACCACATCATAAACATAGAGCATTATGGATAGATATCTCTCGCTTAAAATCTGGAGAATTAAGATTAGTACCTGAAGTATTTTTTGACTATTTATAAGTCATTTGAAAATTTCAACTTTATGGTAAGCGCTCATCTTTTGATCCAAATGGAGTATGCGGCGATCGCACTGCGTCGCTACAACTGAGAAAGCAACTTGTTATACTCTGCGTGTGAACCAAGCCAAAACCAAATAACAGTATCTCCATCTAACTGTCCAACCGCTCGATAATTTTTGCTAATCCGTGCTGAATAAATCGGTAGTTCTGTTGAACTTTTTTGAAGCGCAAGCTTGGATGGCTCGGATCTTGTTTGAAGAGGCGGTATGCCTCACGCGTTTGCTCTTGAGCTTGCTCAGGTAGATCCCCAAAGCCTTGACGAAACTGAACGGTTATACGTGATTTCACAATGTATCTGGGTCTAACTCTTGGGTTTTACCTGTACGGTATTCAGCCATTGCCTCGGCTGCAAGTTTGGCAAGTATGTCTGGAGAACGGGCAAAAGTTTCATCCCAATGGCGTTCATCTTCTAGTTCTTCTAAAATCATCGCCGCGATCGCATCTTGTTCATTGGCAGGTAAATTTTTTAGTTTAGCGATCGCTTCTTCAAGTAACTCTGTCATAGCTGTTAATCGTTACGAAAGTCATACTATAAATTATCTCTGCTTGCACTCTGTTGGGTTTGTTAGGGTGCGATCGCTTGTAGTACTTAGAAAAAAGGCGATCGCTCTAATCAACGCTCAAACGATTCCATTAAAGTAAATCTTCTTCAGATAGCTGGGCTATTTTCATCAAGGCTTTCAAGGTTCCAACTTTCAAATCTTGATTGCGGTGAACAGGAATTGACAGGATTTTTTCTACTTCGGGGTTTTCATAAATATAATGACTGCCAGTAATTTTTTGCAAAACCCAACCTTTTTGCTCCACAATCTTACAAAGTTGCTTGCCAGAAATCGATTTCATACAGCAATTTCGACAACTTGATCTGTTGACTCAATTACATTACGACTGTTGGCAGCTTCAAGCCAACCTTCAATAGCGTCCTTTAAGTTAGTCATTACCTCTTCTATGGTGTCTCCTTCGGTAATACAACCAGGAAGCGCGGGAACCTCTGCCCAATAGCCGCCTTCTTCTGCTGGATGAATGATTGCTCTGATTTTCATAAACCTATTGAGCTAGTTTGTAAGAATATGCTAACAACCATACCTGTTTGCTCTTAACTGTGACTACTCAAATTAATGTTGCTACAGTTCAAACAACAGCTGCTTCTGCGATCGCTCTCTATAGCAGAATTCGTAGGGTTTGAGTAGAAGCAAGTGTTGGGTTTCCTAAACTACGGCGAAGGCGATCACTATTCATCATAAAATTTTGCGTCGTAAGATCGTGTTTGTACCACTACTGGCTCAGTAACACCGTAACCAAAGATGAGAGCTTGTTGTCTAGAATTTAGCCTGGACATCATATAACGTAGACTTTGATTGCTAGCAACATCAGTAAAAATAGCATCAATCTCTTCAGCATTAAGAAAACCAGTAATACGAGTACCAAGCTCAGACATGACTTCTTTGTCAATCCTTGAGGGATATCGCTCTATTACAAATAAAGTTATGTAGAACTTCCACGATTGTCGAATCAGAGTGCTAAAAATATTGTGGTGAACTGTGTTGGAGTTTAGTAAATGATGGGCATCTTCAACGGTTATCACTAGTCGGCGAGGTGTATCGCTCTGATCTTTTGTCTGCAAAAACTTTTTAGTTTTCCTGACATAGTAAATGTGAATGCGCCTACAAATCATATTTGCCATCAACATATAACAGAGCATATCCGACTGGGGACTAAACTCCACCACAACATTCTTACCTGCTTCCAGTGAGTATAAAAGTTGATGGATGTAATTATGCGGCAGAACAGCTCTCATATTTTTCAGACTATCCAGTCGCAGCAATTTGCGCTGCAATGCCATAATCGAATCTCTGTCTCCTCGCTTTTCCTCACAAAAAATTTGGATTTCATCATTAGTCATATTCAATAACTGAGTAATCCAAAACTTGCCAAATTCCGTATATAATATGTTGGCGTTATCCAGGCTATCTTCAGATATTCCTAATTCTCGACTGACTAACTTTATATCTTCAACTTCAATTTGGTCATAACTAAGATAGAGTTCTTGTACATCACGCACACCTGGGCGAAGTATAGAGTCAGGATCAGTGACATAAATTTCCACTGCACTAGGAAACATATTACACAAACCTTTAACTGTACTAAATTGTTGATCCCGCACTACAGCTTCCCTTCCGTACTCTGAGTGGAGATCGAAAATTAAATTCACAGCTGCTTGTTGGTGAATAAAATTCGATAGCACTAATCTAGTCAGGAAGGTCTTACCTGTTCCTGAGTTACCAAATACCCCAACACTAGTTTGTAAAAGGCGATCAAAATCTAAATAGATAATACTATTTGTATCAATGTGTGTTCCTATTGCAAAGCTACGCTGATCAATATTGTCTTCTCTGCTAAAAACAGACTTAGAATCATGATAGCTGACATTATAATTTTTAAGTTTAGGCTTATTTTTTTCCTCCAAATTTTTAGATTTATCACTTTTTCTGTATTCCCATTCCCTATCAAACTCCCTCATATTTATTTGCGGATCTTTATCCCAAAGTTTTAAAGCAAAGTGCCAGTAGTCTTTTCCCCTTTTGTGAAAGCGTTTGTCTTCAAAAATATTCAAGTCTTTAAGACGGTTGATAGCTTCATAAAAGTGACCTTGTTGATCAAAGCAAGCTAGTTCTACAAGAAATCTTCTCTGAGTTTCAACAATTAACTTAGGTCTATCAGTTTCCTCCTGCTCCCATCTATATAACAGATGGAGGTCATTGCGGTAATCAAAGACGTAACAGAGCAATTCTTTTAACAAGCCTCTTACGCGCTGTTGAACATCAAAACTCCAGCTAACTTTTGGCATAGGTCAACTATAATAATTTTCCAAAAAAGTTTGGGAATGCCCCAAATAAAAATATGTTCCTAAATACTCTATCTCTATATTCTAAAAGACTTTAATCCTTTAGCTAGCACCGTGTTCCATTGGGAAGTTCCCAAACTATAACCTCATACTATTGATACTGAGGCGAAGTGAATGACAGTAGAAACTCAATTCTTGAATCCCACAGAGATAGGAAAAGAATTAGAAAAAATTACAGGTAAAAAAATGAGTGGGATGCAGGTCAACAGACTACTGCAAGCATTACAATTACAGTGTAAAGTTAGTAATGTATGGGAACCCACAATATTAGGTCAGAAATTAAGCGTAATTCTGCCCTACACTGGCAAAAACAAGCATTCTGGCTTTCAAGTGAAATGGAGTACTGATGTAATTGAGCTACTTAAAGATATCTAGAATCAAATAGCGCAATCATACCTACAACACTTTTGCAAATACATTGCTTAAATAATAGAAGTTGTAGAGTTTGAGTAGCAGTTGGATTTCCTGCCATTAATCCAATCTTGCATTTAGTTGAGCAACGTTCACTACTGGCTAAATCCTACAAAGCGATCGCTTTAGATAATACTCACATAATCGCGATCGCTCTAACCAAATTGTTAGACTCCAGTTGTGCAAATACCTACGTTCTGGTGCGGCGACTTGTTGTACTACGCAACTTGCTGATCCGATTGCGATCGCCTTGAAATGTTAAACTCCACCTTCTAACTCCTCTAGGTCATCTACAGTCAGTGGTGCTTGGCCACTGTGGCGCACATACAATACATTAACTGTAGTACCTCGAATTGTAAAAAGTACTCGGTATACGTTTTTGGCTTTCCCATAAAGGAGTTGACGTACTTCTTCTGGAAAAATTTCATGTTCGACTGCTAAAGTACAACGTTGGGGCTTCTTTTGTAGGGTAGCAATAGCATTCATCAATCCTCGAAACCAACGATCGGCAAACTCAGGATTCCGCTCTCGATACCAGCGATAAGCTTGCTCAATCTGAGTTTCTGCGATTGGAGTAATCTCAACCTGAAATGCCATACTTTTGCTGCATTTCTTGGACGAAATCCCCAATGGGGCGAGTTTGACCAGCGTTGAGTTCCTCGAAACCTTGTCCAATTCCAGCAATTGTCTCTAACTGATCGATCAGTTGGCGTAATTTCGTGGGGTCGATTTTGGCAGGGTCTAGAAAGGTGACGAGAACTTGGGAGCGATCGCTAACATCTTGCGGTAGCTGGGTGAGATGAATTTCTCCATCCTGATAAATACCTTCGATAGTTTTTATCATGAGTTGAAGTTGGTTAGTATTTCCTTTAATTCTACTAAATAGGCTCAAAAGGCTGGGTCTGGAATTCCAGCCTTCTCAAAATGACATAGGTTTTCATTTAATAATGACTAATCTTTTTCTCCCAATCAAACACCAACCGCTTCTGGAATCGCACCCTGCATTCTCCCGAAAGCATCAATCAAATTCTGCAACTGTTGATCTGCTTTAAAAACTCCTAATCCGCGCACTGTCACTTTACCTGGAGAATACACAAACCGCGTCTTTAGATTATCTGGTAAATTCGCCGCTAACAAATTCCAAGCAGGTTCCTCCATCGGTGTTTCTAAAACGACGTGCTGCTTGTTTTCTGGTTTAATCCGGCTAAATCCGAGTTTTTTCGCTAGCTGTTTGAGTTCCATAACCCGCAAAAGTTGATTTGCAGGCACTGGTAAACTACCATAGCGATCGCTCCACTCAGCTGCAATCTGTTTTAATTCTGATTTAGATTTAGCTGTCGCTACCGCCCGATATGCACTCATCTTTTGATCCAAATCGGTGATATAATCAGCCGGAATAAACGCCGTTAGGTTGAGGTCAATCTGGGTATCCTCCACTTTCGGAATTTCTTGTCCTCGGATTTCCCGAATTGCTTCTTCTAGCATTTCCATGTATAAATCAAAACCGATGGCATCCATTTGACCGGATTGTTCTGCACCTAACAAGTTACCCACGCCTCTGATTTCCATATCGCGCATCGCTAGTTGATACCCAGAACCTAACTGAGTAAATTCTTGAATCGCTCGTAATCGTTGCCGTGCTGCATCAGATAATGCCCGTTGCTTCGGATAAAATAACCAAGCATGAGCTTGTATCCCTGCACGTCCCACACGACCGCGTAATTGATACAGTTGAGCCAATCCAAAGCGATGAGCATCTTCAATTAAAATGGTGTTGACTCGCGGAATATCTAAGCCAGATTCAATAATTGTCGTACAAACGAGGATGTCTGCATCGCCATTGCTGAAGGTGAGCATGGTTGATTCTAACTCGCTTTCATCCATTTGACCGTGAGCGATCGCAAACCTAGCTCCCGGTATCACTTCTCGTAAATTGGCTGTTGTCTCTTCAATCCCATCCACTCGTGGAACTACGTAAAATACTTGTCCACCTCTGTCTAATTCTTGACGAATTGCAGTGCGGATACTTTCGGAATTTATTGGTGAAAGATGGGTTTTAATCGGTCGTCTGGTTGGGGGTGGTGTGGTAATCAAACTCATTTCCCGAATTCCCGACAAGGACATATACAAAGTCCGGGGAATGGGAGTGGCTGAGAGGGTAAGCACATCCACCTGAGTTTTCAAGCTTTTAATTTTCTCTTTCTGGTTCACCCCAAATCGTTGTTCTTCATCTACTACCAACAGTCCTAAATCTCGGAATGTCACGCCTTTACCTAAAAGTTGGTGTGTACCAACTACTACATCTAATTCACCCGTAGCCAATCGCTTTTGTATATCGCGGCGTTCTTCAGCAGACCGAAAACGGTTGAGCAAACCGACATTTACGGGGTACGGTGCAAAACGTTCTTTGAGTGTATGGTAATGCTGCTGTGTTAAAATAGTCGTTGGCGCAAGGAGTGCCACTTGTTTACCGGCGGTGACTGCTTTAAAAACAGCACGAATCGCCACTTCCGTCTTCCCAAAACCGACATCGCCACAAACTAAGCGATCCATTGGGCGATCGCTTTCCATATCGCGTTTTACATCTTGTACCGCTTTGAGCTGATCCGTTGTGGGTTGGTAGGGGAAAGAATCTTCCAATTCCTCCTGCCAAGGCATATCACTTGGAAAGCTAAAACCTTGTTGTTGCGATCGCGCTGCATACAGTTTCAACAAGTCCACTGCCAATTTTTTAATCGCTTTGCGGACTTTATTCTTGGTATTTTCCCAAGCTTTACCCGTCATCCGATTAAGTTCCGGTGCTTTATCACCTGCGGCACGGAACCGGGATAAAGCCCCTACTTGATCGGCTGCGACTCTTAATAACCCATCAGCATACTGCACCACCAAATAATCACGGGTTTCATTATTAATCGTCAAACTTTCCAGCTTGACAAATTTACCAACACCATGATTTCTGTGAACTACATAATCGCCTGGACGCAGCTTATTGGGATCGACTTGTTTAGAAGTAGCTTTGTGGCGCTTGCGAATATAGCCGGGAGTCGCCAAGGAATGCTGCCCAAAAAATTCCCGATCTGTGACAATTACTAATCGGTACGTAGGCAGGATAAAACCTTCTAATTCCGCAAGACCAGAATATTTGAGAGCTATGGGAGTATGGTTAATTTGCAGCTTATCTATTGCTTGGTAGTCGCGGGGATTCGGGATAAACTGAGCCGGACAATCATGTTCTTGCAATAGCGAGACAGAACGCGAAGGTTGAGCAGAAAGCAGCCAGATCGAGAAATTGCGATCGCGTTCTTGGCGGATAGTTTCAGCTAGTTTCGCAAACTGGTGTGGCGTGGCTGGAACCGGACGGCTGGCAAGATTGATCCCATCATTTTCCTCTGACAGTTCCGACAAATATAATGTTTTAAATCTGGCAACATCAGCCAAACACTCATCAAAAGAACGGTGAATTTTCGGCAATGTTACGGGAGCAGATTCTTCCCCATGCCCCATGCCCACTGCCCCATGCCCAATTTCCCATTGTTCCTCAGCATTTTCTACCCAGCGATCGCTATGAGCATGACACTGTTCTGGCTCATCAATGGCAATCAAGGTATTTTCTGCTAAGTAGTTTAGCAGAGATGCTGGTTGCTCGAAAGCCAACCCCAAAAAGCGACGACTACCTTCAATCAGCGATGAGTGCTGAGTGCTGGGTGCTGAGTCAGAATTTAACTCAGCACCCAGCACTCGAAACTCAGTACTATTTTTCAGTGCAGCCATCACGATGGGAGTAAAGCTAGTGGGGGTAAGAATTAACTGGTCAACTTTGTCGAGGGCGGAACGTTGAGTTGCTGGGTCAAATTCTCGCATTTGCTCGATTTCATCACCAAACCATTCCAACCTGACTGGAAATTCCGAGGAAACTGGGAACACATCAACAATATCGCCCCGCCGACTCCATTGCCCTTCCATTTCCACCAAAGGAACTCTTTCATACCCCAAAATAGTTATTTTCTCACTGAAACTATTCAGGTCTAATTCCATCCCTTTTTTTAAGGTAAGACAGAATTGCCCAAAAGCTTCTGGCGGAGGTAAATGAGGTTGTAGTGCCCCTTGAGTAGCCACAATCGCCATCTTGGGTAACTGAGAATTAGAATTTGGGGATTTTTCTTCCTCATGCCCCATGCCCAATGCCCAATGCCCCATTCCCAAATCTGCCAAAACCTGCATTTGCCCCCAACTCATTTCAGTTTCCGGGTCAAAAGGTTCGTAGGGAGAAGCCTCGGAGGTGGGGTAAAAATGTACTGTTTGCCATCCCATTGCCTCCAGTTGTGCGTAAACGCGTCCAGCTTCTTCTAGGGTGGCGCAAACCACAAACAAATCCTTGCCCTGAGACTGCGCTAATGCCGAAGCCACTAGAGTCTTGGGCAGCCTGGGAACGCCATTTAACCGCAATTCTTGTTGTCGATTCAGCTTAGAAATAAATTCAGTGGTGAGCGGCGATCGCGCTAAGGCACGCACAATAGAAGAAAATGACATAAGTACTACTAGCGGTGGGAGTCTTTGTGAATCGGGAAATCTTGAGGCAGTTTATCTCAACTATTTTAAAAGTGTTAACAGCCTTCTTATTCTTTTGGTGGAAGAATAATGCACGGCGACGAATAAACTTAAGAACTATAACTATTACTTTGTGTACAGTAAAAGCATTTATAGAAGCACCTTTAATACTAGATACTAGGTACTGAGCTACGTTCGCTCTGATAAGCGGCAATTTTAAACATGTCCTCCATAAATTTTGAAATTTTAATCATTTTGGTGCTAATTATTGCCAACGGCGTGTTTTCTATGTCTGAGATGGCGATTGTCTCGGCACGGAAAGTTAGGCTACAACAGCTTGCCAATCAAGGAGATGCCAAGGCAAAGGCAGCATTGAAACTAGCGGAATCTCCAAATCATTTTCTGTCAACCGTCCAAGTAGGTATTTCTCTGATTGGTATCCTGACTGGTGCTTTTGGAGGGGCAACAATTGCCAACCGACTGGCAATCTATGTAAAACTTGTGCCCTTGTTAGCACCTTATAGTGAGCCTGTATCTTTCGGAATAGTGGTTTTAATCATTACTTATTTGTCACTGATTGTTGGCGAATTGGTACCGAAGCGTCTGGCATTAAACAACCCAGAAAGGATTGCCTCGATTGTAGCGATTCCGATGCAAGCCTTGGCGGCGATCGCTTCTCCTGTAGTGTTTCTCTTAAGCGCTTCTACAGATTTGATCCTGCGCCTACTGGGAATTACAGCTTCTACAGAGCCGCAAGTCACTGAAGAAGAAATTAAAATCTTAATCGAGCAAGGCACCGAGGCGGGAACCTTTGAGGAAGCCGAACAGGATATGGTGGAGCGAGTCTTTCGTTTAGGCGATCGCCCCGTCAGCTACTTAATGACACCCCGTCCAGATATTGTCTGGCTAGACTTGGATGATACTGCCGAAGAAAATCGCCAAAAAATGGTTGATAGTGCCTATTCTCGGTATCCGGTTTGTCAGGGAGGACTTGACAATGTGCTGGGTGTTATGCCAGTTACCGACTTATTAGCCAGGAGTTTCCGAGGAGAATCGCTAGATTTGACCATCGGATTGCGACAGCCCGTATTTGTGCCAGAAAGTACCCGTGGTTTGAAAGTTTTGGAATTATTCAAGCAAACGATCACTCACATGGCGCTGGTAGTGGATGAATACGGCGTAATTCAAGGATTAGTCACTCTCAACGACATCATGAGTGAAATCGTGGGTGACGTTCCTTCAACAGATGGACAAGATCAACCACAAGCTGTACAACGCGAAGATGGTTCCTGGCTTTTGGATGGGATGTTGCCTGTAGAGGAGTTTTTGGAACTTTTTGGGATGGAAGAGTGGGAATCTGAAGAACGCGGCAGTTATCAAACATTAGGCGGTTTTGTGATTACCCATCTAGGTCGTATTCCTGCCGCAGCAGATCATTTTGAATGGCAAAGTATGCGAATTGAAGTGATGGATATGGATGGTAATCGCGTTGATAAGGTGCTAGTTGTACCTAAGGGAAATAAATCATTGGATACGGCAAAATCTGATTAATATCGGGTATTGGGTATTGGTAATTATTGTTGATTATTTTCCACATACCATGCTCAATGTAACATGGTGCGTTACAGATTTAGCCTAACGCACCCTTGTATCTTGTACTTTTGCTTCGGTAACTTAGAGTTTTTGTGGTACAGCTAAAATAAGCTTTTTCTCCGTTTTTTGGCGAATGAGAGCTATTTTATCAAGACTTACGCAAAAGATAATGAAAGTAGCGGTAATTCATGAATTACCACTACGTAAGAATAAGGTTTTCGGTCGCATCTTGCGTATTTTCCTATCGTCACTAAGTTCTATACACTAAATAGACATTTCTTAGAAAGACTAAAACAGGAGACAGATTATATAAGAGGTATCATTAATGTCACAAAGAATTGAATGGATTGATTGTTGGAAAGGTCTTGGCATAATTACAGTTGTTGTAGGACACATAGTAAGCCCAGGAGCGAAATATATTTACTGGTTTCATATGCCGCTTTTTTTCTTTATCAGTGGATATCTTTATAGAGAAAAAACTGACTACTCTGCTTTTTTAAAAAAAAAGTTTTTTAATCTTATAGTACCCTATTTATCATTTCTTTTTTTATTTAGTCTATTTCAGTATTTACCATTAATAATGAATAGTTGGCAGCAAAAACAATTCTTGCCGATAGATAAAATTATAATATTTACATTTTTAATTATCTGTAAAAAATTCTATGGTGGAGCAAATCTGGTACTTTGGTTCGGTGTGTTTTGGTTTGTAACTTGTTTGTTTTTTACGCAGCAGTTATATAACTTGATATATATAAAGTTTGGCTCTAATAATTTGCTGATGTTAAAAATTATGCTTTGCTGTTATTCTTTAGCAATGATTAATTATTATTTGATAAAAAATGTTGTCTTTCCTTGGAATATCAATGTAGTTGTAATGGCACTTCCATATTACTGGTTAGGACATATGGCAGCTAAATCATTATTAATTAATCATAAACTCCTTATATTAGGAATAATAATATTTTTGTCCGCAATTTTACTAGACGAAGGGAATCTGCTGCATTTCCCTTTTAACATGAAAAATACAAGCTATGGAGTATTAATTTTGAATTTCGTCATAGCTTTATCTGGTATTATTATTACACAGCAATTGGCAGTATTACTGCATAAGATATCTCACATAGGAAATGCCATGCGTGAACTTGGTAATTCTTCTATGCTGATTATGTATTTGCATCAACCGATACAAATAACTATGAAAAATTATTCAATATTCGCATTTCCAGGAATTAGGGTAATAGGTGCATTGATTATTTCATATATTATCTACAAAATTATCATCAATTATTCAATTATGCGTCAGCTTTTCTTGGGTGATTTTCCAACCGATGCAGTAGTAAAAACTCTAGAGAAATCAAAAGTATAAGTTAGACATCGTATATCATCAAATATACTAAGTTTTTGATCCTCAACTCTGGGATAATCGTTTCACCTCTACACCCACCAATAACTCATGCGCTTGTTCCAAAAGTTGGGGGATTTTATCGGCGTAGGGATGACGAGCGAGACATTGCCGCAAGTCTAATTGATTTAGCCGATCGGCTTTGTTACCAGGAAACCAGTGACCGCCATTGCCAAGCAGGTTGTAGCGCATTTTGGCATAGTCTACCATATCGTAGGCGATCGCTAAATTCCGCAGCCACAAAATCACCCGAATATTTACTTCACCAGGGGTTTCGTCAAAGGTTGGTAGATTTGTTTCCCAGGATTTTACCCAATCTTCTCCCAAAGTAGCGATCGCTTCTTCTTCCAACCTTGCTAAAATTGGTGGCAAAATTTCTGATGCTCGATCTAGTAATTCTAAAGTCTTCAGGTGTTCATCAAAATCTTGTGGTTTTGCTGCTCCCAAACTCAGAGTATGTACCTCTTGATGGCTCAAACAAAACAAATCATTAAACACCATTGGACTCAACGGGGCGCAAAGATTTACTAATTTTTGGGGAGGCTCATACAACAAACCTCCTTTATTAGATGGACTAATAATAAACACCCCCATATCGTGGCGTTTAGCTGCTTCGATTGCCGCCCAATTCCATTGATTAATGTAGTACCAATGCAGGTTAACGTAATCAAATTGATTGGTATTAATTGTCTGCACAATCATATCTGTCGAGCCGTGTGTGGAAAAGCCAATAAATCTAACTTTTCCCTCTGCTTGCAATTGCTGTGCTACTTCCAAACAGCCGCCGGGACGGATGCTTTCATCTAACGACTCAGGATGATTAATGCCGTGCAACCCTAAAAGGTCAACATAATCTAGCTGGAGATTTTTCAAGGATTGTTCAAATGTCTTTCGGAATTCCTTTGCATCTGCCTTTGGGCCGATTTTGGTCTGAACAATTAACTTTTCGCGGGGAAATTTGGGCAATATTCTCCCCAATTGCATTTCAGAAGTGCCATAACCACGAGCAGTTTCAATATGATTAATTCCAACCTCGACTGCCCTTCTAATAGTCGCTTCCAGATTTGCCTGGTTATCAGCAGGAATTTCATGATTGGGAACATCTTCCCATTTGAACTGATATCTCATGCCACCGCAGGAAAACACTGGCATCTGTAATTCTGTGCGTCCAAATCTTCTATATAGCATCAGTGGATTGTGGATTTATTACCAACTTAAAATCTAAAAACGATAGTCATTGCAGCTTTTAGTGCCACAATTATTTCCTCTGTTCAATCTGTGACACTAGCAATATTCATCGCATTCTTAAATCAGCCAGGTCTTTGGTTATTGGATTTTTACCTACCAATATTCCAGTTCCGCAGAATAATTATCTCATCCTAGTAGTCTGTCAGGGTTGAAACGAGGGATAGAGTCGTTTAAGCTTAATGCGTGCATCATCGGACAATTCTGCCGCACGCATTCTAGTACTTCAGATAATGTCGCTTTTGGTTGAGGGCTTTTTCTTGCCATTCATACACCAAATATTCTCTGCGTTCTCTAGTTAGTTTACTTGAATATCTCACATTCTCTAGCAAACTTTGCCGCTCTAGTTTTTCTAAGTTGGTTAACTGTCGAAATTCTCGACACTTTATTGCCTGAGCATGTTTATCGAACCAATCCTTGAGTTATCAAAAAACCTGTATCAAAGTTCCGCTCAAAAAAGCCTAAACATCGAGGTATTAGTACTAAAACAAATCCTCCTGTTTTTCTTGTTATTAGCACCGCGTAGTCCTAACTGAACCGTATTAGGCTATAATTAGGCGATTTTTTTAGGCTAGCACTTTTTCAACTTCTCCCGAAACCACTCAAATGATAAAAGTCCCTCGTCTTTTATTCGAGCGTTTGAGAGATATTGCTGTTTACGCTGCTTGATTGAATCAAAAATGGATAAAGTCGAGCTTAGACCGTTAGAGAGATAAAAATCAACAGCAAATATATTAACAATAAATAAATAAACAGTAGCAAGACTGACATTTTACTATTTTGGTGGGTATGGATACAATAGTGAGACTGTGCAGCACGCAGGGTTGGAGAGCACAGCTTGTCATCGCTCAAGAATTTACGGCTTCAAAAGATGCTGCGCTTTTCTTCTCAGGCACTCAAGGTTTTTTAGTCTTGATAGCTGGACTGTTACTGGCCTTTGCCTTTCAGCTGCTGCTAGCTAACTTTTTCATTGCCTTGGGAATTTCATACTCCACTCCAGAGCATGAATTAGATACTAACAGCCAAGCATTGATGGACGATAAGATTAATCAAGTTGGGATAATAGTTGGGTTGCGAACGTTAGGAACTGTAAGCATTACATTATTTCTGGCTTGTTTTTTAGCGGTGAAACTTTGTCCATTACATGACCCGCTATTGGCAGCAATTATTGGTCTGATCATTTGGGCAGCCTACTTCTTTTTACTGGTATGGGTCAGTGCTACTACGGTAGGCTCGGTACTTAGTTCTGTTTTAGATCGGGCAACTTCTGGCTTGCAAGGCATTATCGGTACAGCAACTATAGCCTTTGGTGCGAAGACGATCGGCGATCGCGTTGTTTCCACAGCAGATGCAGCGGCAGCGGCAGTCCGTAACGAACTAGGTTCAGCGGTAGATCGAACCAGTATCCGCAAGGCAATAGACAATTATTTAAACCAGCTACAACTATCTCAGCAAGAGCGACTAGAAATTGAAGATGAGTTTGAAAAATTAGTCGCCCAACCAGAAATGCAATCTCTCAGTAAGGAGAATTACTTACGCAATATCGGTCGTAAAACCTTTGTGGATATAGTCGATAGCCGCACAGATTTGTCAAAACAAGACATTAATTGGTTTGTAGACTCTTTTGAAGGCTTTTGGCAGCAAATTTGGGGTCAGCAACCCCAGAAAGTGCAAACTAATGGATTGCCGATCGCTCTAAAGTCTGGCGAACCAGAAGAGCTAAAGCCCGAGCGACTGAGTGCCAAGCTAGAGCAATTAATTAACCAAATTAGCCAGCAGCAAGCTAGACAGCAAGCGGAAGCTACCCAAAAGGTGGCAGAAACTGCTGCTTGGTGGCTGTTTAGCACGGCTTTTTTCTCTGCTGCTGCTGCTGCGAGCGCTGCTGCAATTAGTGTAGCTGTTTAATTTTCTTAAACCAAACTAATTGAAACGTATACACCAGCCCAGAGCGCTTTTGCCATTCGTGGTAAACGGTTTCTAGTAGCACCACAGCAACAATAGAATCCGTTGCCATTTAAATTTTTGACTATTTTGCATTGTGGTTTTTCATTTTAATTCTTTGCAGACTGAGACTGCGCTTGAGTTAAGCAATTTCTCAATTTTTCAGCTAACACTTGTACATGAGGTTCTTTAAGTATGTCAAGGTGAGATCCGGGAATGTAATGGATATCTAATCCTCCAACTATTACCTCGTCCCAGCCGAATTGAGGAGCGTATTCTATGCCTATAGCTTCGTCCCGATTTTTATCCTCTGTCCGCAAAAGAATAGCTCGACCAAGGTAAGGTGAAAAAATATAGTCATTGAGGGCTTGAGTGTTAGTATCTATAACCTTTAAATGCTTATCAGTTTCAGGTACGTGAAGTACGTTTTCCAAGTAACGGTTATATGTATTTTGCAGTTCTTGTTTACGCCAATAACTCCATCTCACAACCTTTTGCCAAAGGTAGTTAGGCCCTTGTTGAACAATATTATTTAAATGCAAAAAAACTCGCTTGAAAAATGGCGACTGCCAGCTATAACCTATACGGCAACTATCAAGCATAACTAAAATGCCAATTTGTTCGCCTTGCTTTTGGAGTTGCCGAGCCATCTCAAAGGCAACTGTACCCCCAAAGGAATAACCTCCGAGAAAATAAGGGCCATGAGGTTGAAGGGTTTGAATTTCTTGAATGTAGTGCGCTGCCATATCTTCAATGCGGGTATGGAGAGGGTATTTTTCATCTAGCCCTCGTGGTTGTAATCCGTAAAATGGTTGTTCTGTCCCCAAATGTAATGCCAATTCACGGAAACATAAGACTTCTCCACCCAGCCCGTGAATACAGAAGAAAGGTGGCTTAGAGCCGTTGGGTTGAATTTCTACCAAGGATGACCAGCTAGATTTTGATTGGTCTAAGGTATTTACTAAAACCGAGTTTGTTGTTAAATCTTCTTCTTGGCAGATTATTTTGGCTAGAGCCTCTACAGTCCCTGACTGGAAAAGAATGGCAAGCGGCAGATTTTTACTAAATGTCTTTTCAATTTGCCAAAACAGTTTTACCGCTAGGATAGAATGTCCTCCTAGCTCGAAGAAGTTATCCCTAACACCAATGGGTTGGACACCTAAAATTTGTTCCCAAATCTGGGTTAATTGACGTTCCACTTCATTGCGGGGAGCAACAAAGCTGGCTTCTGGCTCTTGCCTCGATAAGTCTGGTACTGGTAGAGCGCGACGGTCTACTTTGCCGTTGGGGGTTAAGGGCATGGTGTCCAGCACCACAAAAGCCGAAGGTACCATGTACTGTGGCAATTTTGTCGAGAGGAAGCCTCGGATATCAGTAATTGCAATTACTGAGTCTTGATTCGGTATAATGTAAGCTACCAAACGTCGATCGCCAGAAACGTCTTCACGAGCAATCACTACAGTCTGGAGTATATCTGGATGTTGGGCTAACACCGTTTCAATTTCCCCTGGCTCAATGCGTATCCCCCGGATCTTGACTTGATGATCTCGGCGACCGAGAATTTCTAGAGAGCCATCTGGACGATAGCATCCGCGATCGCCTGTATAATAAAGCCAATCGTGGCGATCGTTCCGAAAAGGATTCTTGACAAAGCGAGAACGGTTTTCTTGCTGGGTATTGATGTAGCCTAAACTGCGGAATGGAGTTCGGATTACAATTTCGCCTGGTTCGCCGATACCGCACGGTTGTTGATTTGGTGTGAAAACCAGTGCTTGGGTTTGCGGCAGCGGCAATCCTACTGGCTGTACACCAGGGCTACAGTTAACAGGTACTTGGTAATAACATTTCGCCAAGGTTGTCTCTGTCGGGCCATAGAGATTAACAATGTCACCTGATTCAGGAAAAGCATCCCGCCAGCGAACTACAAGGGTTTCTTTCAAAGGTTCTCCAGCCAAGAATAACCAGCGTAAGTTACGTAAAGAGACGCCTGATGGCACATTCGCTAACCATAATTGCGCCAGCGAAGGAACGGTATGCAGTACAGAAATTCGCTCGTTTTCCAAATAACGCAGAATTCTCGTAGGTTCTAAGTTATCCTCTTCTTCTGGCAAGCATAGGGTTGCACCACTAGTTAAAGGTAAAAAGATATCTCTAAGAACGACATCAAAAGAAAGACCAGTTAATTGGGCAACGCGGTCTTGCTGATTAATTTCAAAAGTCTGTCGCTGCCAGTTCAGAAAATGTGCCAACCCTTTATGACACCCCAGCACCCCTTTTGGTACACCAGTAGTGCCAGAAGTAAAGAAAATATAAGCTGCATCGTTAGGAGCGATTTCAGGCAGGTTTACTGCTTCAATGCTCTTGTTAAATGAATTTATGGTTTTTCCTGTGTCTGGGTTTACACAGATACTAGTTAAAGACTCCCATATCTTTCCGTCTTTTGGATGTTGACCATCAATATATAAGATGTATTTAGCTTTAGCTTCTTGTAACATGAGCCGCTGGCGTTGGCTGGGAAGTTTCGGATCGAGGGTGAGTAACACACCGCCACTCAAGAGTACGCCCAGCATACTGGCAATCAGCCCAAAGCTGCGTGCCCCAAACACGGCTACGACATCTCCCTGCTCTACTCCGTGAGATAACAAAACCTGTGCTAAAGTTTGAGCGGTTTTGCCCAACTCCCCATAATTCCAAGTGCGAATTCCTTGACGAAGTGATGAATGTTCTGGGGTACGATTTACCCAAGAGGTAAACATTGTTGTCGTCAACTCATACTGTGGTTCTGGCAAAACTGCCCTTGGTTCTGGCAGCAAAAGTTGCGCTTTTGGTGTCACCAGGGAATATAAACTAATTTTCCTCTCTGGAGCAGCAACAATTTGATTCAGCAAGTGATGGAATTGATGAAGCATTTCCATCATCCGTTCTGAAGTAAACAGATCGGTGTTGTAAACTAAATCAAGTTGGATTCCTTGATTTTGTTCTGTAACGTAAAGGGTTAAGTCGAACTTAGAAGCTGTTTCTAGGAGCGAGACTGGTTCGATAGCCACTCCAGGTAGTTCTAGTTGGATGTCCCTTAAGTTGAGCATATTAAACCACACTTGAAATAGTGGGTTGCGACTGGTATCTCGCTCTGGTTGCAGTTCTTCTACCAGTTTCTCAAAAGGCATATCTTGATGGGCATAAGCAGCTAATGCCATCTGGCGAACTCGATTTAGCACTGAACGAAAACTGGGGTTGTCGGCAAAATCAGTCCGTAAAACAACGGTGTTAATAAAAAATCCAATTAACTCTTCAATCTCAGAACGGTTACGTCCGGCAATGGGAGAACCGATAAGAATGTCTTCTTGCCCAGTGTAGCGGTGCAGTATTGTTCCAAAAGCTGCCAACAATGTCATGAATAGAGTGACACCCTCCTGATGCGAGAGTTCTGTGAGTGATGCACTCAAAGTCGGCGGTAGCATCAGAGATTGAGCTGCTCCTTGGAAAGTTTGCACTGGTGGCCGTGGTCGGTCAGTGGGCAATTCCAGTACAGTATTAGCACCTGCTAATTGAGTTTTCCAATAGTTAATTTGGCTGGAAAGTACTTCACCTGATAGCCATTGGTGCTGCCACACAGCAAAATCTGCATACTGAATAGGCAATTTTACCAAGGGGGAAGGCTTACTACTCAAAAAGGCTTCATAAAGCGCTGTTAACTGCTGCCAAAGAATACCAATTGACCAACCATCTGAAGCGATGTGGTGCATCATTAACAAGAGTATATGCTCCTGCTCCTCTACTTGGAGCAAAGTAGCACGCAGCATTAAGTCAGATTCTAAGTTGAAGGGGCGTTGCACCTCTTGATTTAGAAGAAATTCTACTTGCTCCTTTGTTACCTGAATAATTTTAAGTTCCACTGGCCGAGGCGTGCCAATTACTTGTATGGGGCTACCATCAAGTGATGTCATAAAGTTGGTTCGCAATGCCTCATGATGGACAACGATCGCATCTAGTGACTGTTGCAATACACCCAGGTTTAACTTGCCCGTTAAGCGCTGTGCATTGGAGACAATATACGCTCGGCTATTGGGTTCCAACTGCTCCAAAAACCAGACTCGCTGCTGGGCAAAGGATAGAGGTGCTGATTGCCGATTGGCTATTTGAGAAATAGTCTGATTTTGGGGAGCATTTTCTGGAGTTTGGTTTTGAGCGTTCCCGCTTCGGGTTGCCGTAGGCATCGCTTGAGCTAAAGTAGCGATCGTGGGATTCTCAAATAAGAGTTGCAACGGTATTTCTATTTGAAAAGCTTGGCGAACTCTAGACATCACTTGAGTAGCCAGCAGTGAATGCCCTCCCAATTCAAAAAAATTGTCGTTGATTCCTACTTGTTCCAGACGCAAAACTTTCGCCCAAATGCCAGCTAAAACTTCTTCTGTCGAATTCTGAGGTGGAACAAAGTTAGTTGACAGCTTAATATCAGATGTATCCGGTGCAGGTAAGGCGCGGCGGTCTATTTTACCGTTGGGATTTAATGGTAGGGTGTCCAAAAAGACAAAGAAACTAGGCACCATGTATTCAGGCAACTGAGTTTCCAAAAAGCGACGCAATTCAGCCTGGCTAGGAATTTGCTCTGGACGGGCAACAATATATGCTACAAGTCGCTTGTCCCCAGGAACATCCTCTCTGGCTATGACTAAAGTCTGTGTCAGTGCCGGATGTTGAGCTAATATAGCTGCAATTTCTCCTAATTCAATTCGGAAGCCACGTATTTTAACTTGGTCGTCAATACGACCAAGAAATTCGATATTACCATCACTCAAATAACGTGCCAAGTCCCCGGTTTTGTAAAGGCGTGCCCCAGGTTCAGAGCTAAAGGGGTTAAAAATAAACTTCTCTGTGGTCAATTCTGGACGGTTAAGATAGCCTCGCGCTAGACCAATACCGCCAATATGCAGTTCACCTGATTCACCAACAGGCACTGGCTGCAAATTGTCATCGAGGATGTGAATCTCTGCATTGGTAATCGGACGCCCAATAGGTGCGATAGCATAATTAGTGTCACGTTGGCAACTCCAGAAAGTGGTATCAATAGAAGCTTCTGTCGGGCCGTAACAATTATGTAAAACATTGTCCAAATTCAGTTGGGCAAAGAAGCGTTCTATAAGTTCGCTAGGTAAAGCTTCACCACCGCAGGTAATGTGTCTAATGAATCGACAATTTTCAATTCCCCTCTCCTCTAATAAGACACGCAGTATAGAAGGTACTAGAGCCAGAACTGTGATTTGCTGCTCAGTAATCACCTTCACAAGATAGGCTGTATCTTGATGTCCACCAGGGCGAGCCATAAATAATTGCCCCCCAAAGCACAATGGCCAGAATATCTGCCACACTGAGGGATCAAAGCTAAAAGAAATAGTCAGTAGAACTTTGTCTGCGTGAGTTAATCCAAAAGTTGTTTGCTTCCAGTGGAGTTGATTGCAGATACCACGGTGAGGGATCATTACACCCTTGGGCTGTCCTGTAGAACCAGATGTGTAGATTACGTAGATGAGGTTATCAGCCGTAGTTTCATTTACAGGATTTTCTTGACTATTTTGAATATTCCCTTGCCAGTCTAAGTCCAGACAAACCACTTGTGCCTGATGGGGTGGTAAGTTCTTGACCAATTTTTCTTGGGTTAACAATACTGGTGTCTGAGTGTCTTCCAAGATGAAAGCTAAACGTTCTGAGGGATATGCCGGATCTAAAGGCACATAAGCGCCTCCAGCTTTGAGAATGCCTAGTAGTCCTACAATCATTTCTAAGGAGCGCTCTAAGCATATACCTACAAGTACTTCTGGCCCAACGCCTAAAGCACGTAGATGGTGCGCTAGTTGATTCGCCCGCTGGTTTAACTGTTGATAAGTAAGTTGTGTATTTTCACATACTACTGCAATGGCTTGGGGCGATTGCTCTACTTGCATTTCAAACATTTGATGAATGCACAGATCCTGATGATGAACTACTTGGGTGTCATTCAACTCCTGTAAAACTTGAGTTTCGATGATGTTATTTAAGGTATTTAAGGTAATATCTTGCTTATATGCTGATGTCTGACTATTTATCTGCATTTTCTATATTAAGGTCAGTGGGCATAAAATAATTAAAGTTTAATGAGAACGTAAATCATTAAAAGTTTATACTAAAAAAATGTAAGCAAATACAGCCCCCAATCTATAGAAAATAAGCAAAATACTATTATTTTCACATACCAACAGATAGCAATTTTGATTGATATACATGCTAGTAGCACACATATATGTTGTGCGCCCCTACTAATTGTTTTGACTCCAAGCAATTGCAAACTGCTATAATACTTACCATCAAAAGTTGCTATTTAGCTTTTAACTATTACCAGTGCCTTCATTTCAGCATTGATAAGAGGCTAATGATAATTTTTTTGAGGTATTGCACAGGTTTTCCATCTCTAATAACTTTCTTTCTCCCTATGTTTTATTGATTTAAATGAAACTCTAAATGATTACAATTGAATCCAAAAGATCAAATTTATGTTTTAGCCAATAAATACAAAACTTACACGCAACTCTAAAAATACATTATCCTATCTCAGTAAAATCTACTGAATGAAAAATAGTTTTTACAAAATCTTCATTTTGTCTTGAATTATATAAAATTAATGTAAAGTCATAATATTATTTTTTTGAAGAATTTAGGCAAACTTTATAAAACCCAACTACCTTTGTAACATCAGTCTTCTCCTGTAAACTACAGTCTCGTCGTTAAGGTTGCTGCCCCTTTAAGACTTCATTTAGAAATATCCATGAAACTAACTCAAATTTAACCAGAAATATTCAAAATGTTAAGTTTTATTACAAAGAGCAAATTTTTAATGCATACTGTTATAAGTTATGTGTAGATTTTGTTAATCAGTAATTATGCGTAAAACAAATACAATAAGACAACTTTATATTCAAAGCTGAATTAGTATAAATAAATATGCTAGAGTAATTTCTGAGGTGAGAGAAATCATTCTATACCTTTAAGAAGTGAAACTCTCCAAGATATGTGCGATATACACAATTAATTCATGTCGATGTATTGATAACCTCAAAAATTATAATATTTTTATTGCGCTTACTTGCTTGATATCATTAACATCAGCGTTTTCGTTTAACTACTAAATCTAAATTGACCAACAACTCCTTTTTTCATTAACATTAATTTTTACATACTAAAATGTGATTATAGAGTGCAATCAAACCTAAGTATCTCGGTAGTAAAACAGCACTAAAACCGACCGGAAAAATGCTTTTGTTCGAGAACTTAAAGTTACTCCCAAAAAAATGGTTAAGATTTAAGAATAAAAAGTCAAGCTTTCTTTGTAAATAAAAATAGTGAGATACGCAAATTGTCTTGTATACCTAAGCTCCTATCAAATTTTACCTACACCAACTGTTCTTAACTATGAGTAATCAAAGCATTACAACAAATAAATTCAGCGAAGTACCTTTAGATTTACGTGCATCGACATTTGTCACGGTACGTAAGGGTTCGTGGTGGTTGAGATTAACAACATTATTCTTAGTAGACTGTACTCTTTTATTTCTAGCTTGGATTTTAGCCGCATATCAATCTACTTATGAACACTTTACTTGGTATATACCAAGTCATTATTTCCCGATTTTAACAGCTATTGGAATTCAAATAGGATCGCTAGCTGTTGAAGGTATTTATCGAGAAGGTCAAAAACGTTATGACTATTTCAATATTATCAAATCGCTAACTTTTGCTCATGGATTAATCCTTTTAGTTAGTTTTTTGTATAAACCAGTTGTTGATATAACACGTCCAAAATTAATATTATTACCTTTGTTGCTAAGTATATTTTTTATTTGTACTGGTAGGTATGCTGTAAATATTACTCTTGAATATCTACGCAAGCAAAAAAAAATAGTTCGTTCTTCTGTTTTCATTATTTGCGATCCTCAAGATCGCGAGCAGATTGCAAGTTTTATAAAAAAAGAAAAGCATTATATTATATCTGGAACGGCGAATGCCAATTCACTAGACAGATATCAGCGTCAGCAAACATTGACTCAGCTTAATCAGCTAGGAGTGACAGAGGTTTTTATATCTTGGGATGCGCTAAAAAATAGAATGTTTTTGTGCTGGTTATTTCAAGCATCTGGGATACAAGTACATATTTTACCGATGGAATTAAAACCAATTTATAAAAACGTACAATTCAACAAAATAGGGGGAATGCCTTGTCTAAGTTTGGATTGTCCGATAATTACAGGTAAAGATTTTTGGATAAAGCGTAGCTGTGATTTTTGTTTTGCGACTTTATTTGTAATGTTATTATTCCCCATTTATATAGCTATAGCTATAGCTATAAAACTTGACTCTCCAGGCACAGTGTTCTATAAACAAACGCGTATAGGTTTGCATGGTCAACAGTTTAAAGTATGGAAATTCAGAACAATGAGGTCTGATGCGGAAAAGTTACAGAAAGAATTAGAAGCTTTAAATGAAACAAAAGATGGAATTATCTTTAAAATTAAAGATGATCCTCGCATTACCCGTGTTGGAAAATTTCTCCGTCGTTACAGTTTAGACGAATTACCTCAACTTTTTAACGTTATCTTTGGAGAAATGAGTATAGTAGGACCTCGCCCTTTACCTACCAGAGATGTTGAAAAGTTTTCTGAACATCATTTTATTCGACATGAAATTCTACCTGGTATTACCGGTCTTTGGCAAGTTTCAGGTCGCTCAAATATTTTAGATTTTGAACAAGTGATTCATCTCGATATTAGCTATATCGAAAATTGGTCGCTTGGGTTGGACTTTGAAATTCTTCTTAAAACAGTTATGGTGGTTTTGAACAAAGATGGTGCTTACTAACATAAAGAAAATCCATCGCTGTTAAGCTATGATTAGAAAATTGACTTTCCGTATCAACCAATAAATTTATTGCAGTTTTCAGTTTAATTTGCGGCGGATTAAATTTAGATTTTTCTACATTAGACTGAGTAATTAGTTACTTGTTTTGCATGAGGACGCTCTAGAAAAATCTATAAGGATATATCCGATAAAATCATGGTGATTCAAAATGAAAGAATTAAGCTGAACTAAGAATTATAAGAATGGTAGAAAAGTACAAATTCATAAGTAATTCCTTTTCAATGATACTCAATCGGTTAGCACAAAGTGTTACAGCCTTTGTGTTAACCGCTTCGATTGCTCGCACTCTAGGAGCTGAGGCTTTAGGGCAGTATCTACTAGCATATAGCTACTATTTTATTTTTGTAGGCATTGCTTCACAAGGGCTAAAAACATTGTTTACTAGAGAACTAGCTCGTGAGCCACAAAAAACAGCAGTCTATTTAATGAGTGGTACTTGCTTACAGCTAATATTTAGTTTTTTCAGTTATGGGGCATTGGTGATTGTAGTCTTTTTACTTCCCTATAGTGCAAAAACCTCGACTGTTTGTTACATAATGGGTTTAACAATCATCCCCTTTGCGCTTTCTAATATTACAGAGGCAATTTTTCAAGCGAAAGAAAAGATGCATCTGATTGCGATCGCTACAGTGCCAGTTTATATTTTACGCCTAATAATGATGATTTGGGCGATGCAACTAAAATATGGAATTGAATATTTGAGTGCAATCCTAGTTTTTTCTGAAACACTAATTTGGGTAATTGAATGGATTTTTATCGCTCGTTTAGTAAAAATAAAATGGCAAATCGATCGGAATTTTGTTTTTAATACAATCAAAAATGCACGCACATTTTTTGCTATTGAAGCAATAGCTGTAGTAATTGGCAGAATTCAAATACTGATCCTTTCATTATTAGGAAATGAGTTTTTAGTAGGTTTATTTGGCGGAATAACACAATTATTACAACCCTTTATGATTATTGCTAACAGTATGAGTTTAGCAATATTTCCAAGACTTTCAAAAGCAGTAGAGCAAGGAAAGGAAAAGCAGAAGCAGATAGCTGAAAATATTATCGAAATCCTACTAATAATTGCATTACCCTTATTTATTGGGATCTTATTGTTTGGCAAAGATTTATTAGTTTTTCTCTATAATGCTAGCTTTGCCGAAGCAAATATAGCTCTTACGATCAGCGCTGCGTCACTCATTTTTTTGCCGTTTACACGTTCACTGAGTTATTTACTTGTAGCCAATGGTTTCGAGATAGTGAACCTACGTGAAGTAGTTATTACCAGTACATTAGGGAGCTTAGGAGGTGTGATATTAGTTTCGCACTATCAGTTACTAGGTGCAGCTTTAATGGCATTATTCATGACTATTTCCGGGTTTACCCAGTATATTTATTTCACTTATACTCGCCTATTTTCATTAAATTTATGGCGAATTATTCGCCGACCATTAATAATAACTATTGTAATGTTACCTGTATTAATATTATTACAAAAACTTAGCTTAGACTTTATATTAACTCTAATTATTGCAACTTTTATTTATACTTTATTTGTGATTTATTTAGGTATTCGTGCATTTGGAGGGTTTCGCTTTTTATGGTTAAAACTAGTAAGATCGCAGTAATTCGTTTCCAATAAATTATTATCATTAACTCATAAAAACTGATGAAATAAATAATTTAAGAGGGAGGGTATAATTTAAATTATGATTAAAGTTGCTTTATTACATTTTAGCTTTGAAGATTACACCATCGAATTAGCAAACAGCCTGGTTAAACATGTTGATTTAACACTAATTCACCCGGAAAATGTCTCAAATGTCTGTAGCAATGTTCTAGATCCCAGTATTCGCGTAATTAGCTTTAAAAAACCACGGATTCGCGACCCGCGAAACCTATTGTCAATGTACGCCATGATGCGTATTATCAAAGACATACAGCCGGATGTCTTGCATGTACAAGAAACCAACGATCCTTGGTATGATTGGACTTTGTTACTTAACAAAATGCCGCCATTGGTGACAACTATCCACGACATATTCCGTCACCCAGGAGATAGGATGGCTGTATTCGGTTCAGAGTATACCAGGCGTATTGCCTTCTATCGTTCCCAACAATTGATTGTCCATACTCATCAACTAAAAAAGATTCTAACTGAACAATTTCGCATACCTCAAGAGCGAGTCAATGTTTTACCGCATGGGGAACTTGGTAGTTTGTATCAGCGTCGGGGTAGGCGGAATAGTCAGACTCGCGAGCCAAATACATTACTATTCTTTGGACGCATCTGGCCCTACAAAGGATTGAAATATTTACTTCAGGCTATGCCTTTAATTGCTGAACGGATACCTGAAGTCAAGCTGATTATCGCTGGACGGGGAGAAAACATAAAGCAATATTTCCCTAATGGTTATGATGAGAAACGCTACGAAATTATCAATGACTTTATTCCCCTTGAAGAAGTAAGTAATCTATTTCAACGCAGTACGGTAACAGTTCTACCATACATAGAAGCCTCTCAAAGTGGTGTAGCAGCCTTATCTTATGGGATGGGAACCTTAGTTGTAGCCTCTGAAGTAGGGGGATTAAGTGAGATAATTCAGCATAAAAAAGATGGGTTGTTAGTCCCACCTGGTGATGTCCAATCTTTAGCTGATGCCATTATTTATTTGTTAAGCGATCGCGATTTGCAACAAAGTATGCGAACTGCGGCATTAGCTCGTTGTCAAGAAGATTTAAATTGGTCAAATATTGCCGCTCAAACAGCTCAAGTTTATTATAAAGAACTGAATATGCAAAATAAATATTAGTTTAACTATTATGAGGAAAATACTAATTTTTGCTGAACAGGGATTCACAATTGCGAGCTTACTGATGTATTCAGGGGCAATCTTTGTTCTCATACTGTCAGGAGGAGCAGGACAGAGTGATTTAGTAGAATATGATAGCTCTGCGATCCGGGTTATTTTTTCTTTAATCTACGCAGTTACAGTAGCACTACTAGTTTTACGTTGGAAGAAAACTCTTTATTTACTTAGTAAAGACTTTTTGCTTTATTTTTTAATTTTATTGGCAGCTATTTCTATTCTTTGGTCTTTTGAACCATCAACAACATTAAAAAATAGTTTTTCCCTGATTAATTCCAGTTTATTTGGACTATATTTTGCTTCGCGATATAGCTTAAAACAGCAGTTACATTTACTCGCTTGTAACTTTGCAATTATTATAATACTCAGTTTTGTTTTTGCCATAGCTTTGCCTAAATACGGAATACAAAGCGATTTGGATGGTTCAAAGTGGCGTGGAGTATTCACGCACAAAAACGGTCTGGGAGCAAGAATGGTAACAAGTAGTATGACTTTTTTTATACTTGGTTATCAAACTCAAAGACGTAGTTGGCTTTTCTGGGCAGGGTTTGGCTTGTCAATACTACTCTTACGGCTTTCTGCTTCCGGTTCATCTTTAGTTAACCTATTAATCATAATATTGACATTTTTTGCTTTTCAAATTTGGCGTTGGTCTTACCAGTTCATGGTACCAACCCTAATAATGATAGCTACTATCAGCCAAAGCTTATATTTTTGGTTCTCTAGTAACGCGAATGTCCTGTTCAATGCAATTGGTAAAGATGCGACGCTGACGGGTCGAACAGAGTTGTGGCCATTAGTAATTGATAAGATTTGGAAACATCCTTGGCTTGGGTATGGTTATGGTGGATTCTGGCAAGGATGGAATGGCGAATCTGCCGATATTTGGCTTGCAGCTGCATGGACACCAAACCACCCCCATAATGGCTATCTGGCTCTTTGCCTAGATTTGGGTCTTTTAGGGTTAGCAGTATTCTTTTTAGGATTTTGGCGCAGTTATCTGCAAGGATTTGCTTGGGTGCGTAGTCATAAAACAGCATTTGATATTTGGCCACTTATACATATGACATTTATAGTCTTATCTAGTCTCACTGAGTCTAACTTGATGGAATCAAATAGTTTGACTTGGATACTTTATGTGGCAGCATGTCTCTCAGTCAGAATGTAAAGATGAAGTAAAAACCAGATGATTAATCAATAGAACTGTGACCAGCTAGTAACTGCAACAGTGATATCTATTATGATGTAGATATGCATATTTATTGTTCAACCCAGTTTCGCCAAGTTATGACTATAGGTTACATAAATAAGGTATATTTTAGACTTGACAAGTGAGTGTTTTTCTAAAGTAACGTTTCACATTTCCCCTGCCTATCACCCATAAATTAATGGTTTCGACCATTCTGCCAAGTGAGTGAATAATTACTTACGACACTAATTAAAAGTTGAAATTATTATGGCATCACCGAAGAAAGTACTAATTATCGTTGAAAATCTTCCAGTTCCCTTTGATAGACGGGTATGGATGGAAGCAACTACTTTGCAAAAAGCTGGGTATGAAGTTAGCGTAATTTCACCTACAGGTAATGGCTTTGATAAAGATTATGAAATTATTGAACAGATTCACATTTACCGTCATCCTCTACCACCGGAAGAAAGTTCTGTCATTGGCTATCTCCGAGAGTACAGTTGGGCAATTAACTGGCAATTCCGTCTAGCTCAAAGGGTATGGCGAGAGCGTGGTTTTGATGTCATACATATTTGTAATCCACCCGATTTACTTTTCTTGGTAGCAGCATGGTTCAAATTATTTCATGGTATATCTATCATCTTCGATCATCATGACCTCAGTCCGGAAATGTATGAAGCTAAGTATCGGCGGCGCGATATTTTTTATCATGGATTACGCTGGGCTGAACGCTTGACCTATGCCACAGCAGACATGGTAATTTCAACGAACGAGTCACACCGAGAGGTAGCTCTTAAGCGTGGGCACAAGAAACCAGAGAAAGTATTTGTAGTTCGTAGTGCGCCAGACCTTTCGCGCTTTCGCCGAATGCCTCCAAATCCTAATTACCGTAGAGGTAGAAACTATTTGATAGGTTACATGGGTGTCATGGGAGAACCAGAGGGTATTGATTATCTCTTAAGAATGGTATATTACATTGTCCACAAAAAAAATCGCTCTGATATTCACTTTATGCTAATTGGTAGTGGTCCTATGGCAGAAAAGCTCAAGGACTTATCTAAAGAGTTAGAAGTGAATGAGTTTGTAGAATTTACAGGTTTTAAGCAAGGTGAAGAACTTTTAGAGCGGCTTTCCAGCTGCGACGTGTGTGTAGAACCTTCTCCAACATCTGCTTATAACGAAAACTGCACCATGAATAAAATCCTTGAATACATGGCAATGGGAAAAGCAATTGTCCAGTTTGATTTACGAGAGGGAAGACGTTCTGCACAAGAAGCATCTCTTTATGCCAAGCCTAACGACGAGGTAGAATTTGCCGAGAAAATTTTGGAACTTTTAGATTCTCCTGAACGCAGACAAAAGATCGGAGCTGAGGGGCGACGCAGAATGGAGGAGATTCTTGAATGGCAATATCAAGCTCCAAAACTGTTAGATGCTTACGATAAAGTTTGGCAAAGTAGATAACTACTTTAACTTTAACTTTCAGAATTACTATATTAAGTAAGTGAGTTGAGTAATGAATAGATGTTTATGGTCAAAAATTACAAACTGACTAAAGATTAAGTTTTTTACTTGACTTTGAAATTTTTTTTTTAGCTAAGAGAGTTGATATGACAAGGAATATAGCCGTATAATACCCAAGTAAAAAATTCAAGTCAAATCTTTGATAACCCCGAAATAAATTTGAATGAATATTAGTGGGTGATGGCTAATGCAAAAACTTTTAATTGAACGTCCTGTTACTAAAGGGTTGATTTATGGGAAGGCAGTTATAGTTAGGACGTAGTTAACTCACCTCAAATCCCAAAAACAACAAAGGTTTTGCTCAATCAAGGTACATACACCACCGTTGCACACACATTTGTACTCAATGGGGACTAAATTTTTCACTTCTTAAATATCTACTACAATACATTTCATTTAAGCACTTCTTGCTTCTTTTCTTTGCGTCTTTGGCGGTTCGTTAAAAAAAGGATTTCGATAAAGACGATAAAGAGTTAGGCTTTAACTGAACCGTATTCGTCTATACTATATTTTATATTGTAAAATTATACATAATCAAGATTGTAAATTGCACTGGTTTGTGGCTGTTATAAGTCAATTTTGAGTTTCCTGCTTAAGACCTGTACTTTGGAAGATTTATGTCAGAAAAATCTATGGAATCTAGAGAATCTATTGATTTAGACCTTAATCGTTACTTATTGATATTGAAACGCTGGTGGTTGCCTGCTTTCAGTATATTTGTGGCGACAGTTATTCTGAGTGCGATATCTACACAATTTCTGAAGCCAGACTATGAAGCAGAAGGAAAACTGTTATTCAGGATTCCCAGTTTTAAAGTAGCAGGCAATAATCTTTACCCTGATACCTCTGAAGGAGGAGAAGGAGGAGATTTGAAACCATTGGTAGCAACTCAAAATCCCATAAGCAGTCAGATAGAAGTTATTTCTTCCCCAGCTTTATTACAACGGACAATAGATAAACTACAACTCAAAGACAACGAAGGTGAACCTTTGGAGGTGAAAGAACTACTAAAAGCCCTGAACCTAAAAATTGTTGGTGGGACAGATGTATTGCGTATTACTTATAAAAGTCACAATCCTGAAGAAGCAGCAGCAGTAGTCAACACAATTATGAGGTTTTATTTAGAAAATGATATTCTGACAAATCGCTCTGAGGCAGGAGCGACTCGTCAGTTTATGGCCAAGCAACTTCCTACAACTCAAGCTGCTGTTAATAATGCAGAAGTAGCGCTACGTATATTTAAACAAAAGCATCAGATTGCAGATTTATCCGAAGAGACAAGGTCAGCTGTTGCGACTATTGGAAATCTAGACAATGAGATGAATACTGTCAAGGCTCAACTCAATGAGGTAAATGCCCAAACCAATGAACTGCGGAAGAAAGTAGAGCTAAATTCTCAGGAAGCGATCGCTGTAAGTGCCCTAAGTCAGTCACCAGCAGTACAGGGAATTCTTACACAACTCCAAGAGACCGATCGGCAGCTAGCGGTTGAGCGCAGCCGTTTTCTAGATGACAACCCTATAATTATTAACCTAGAAGCAAAAAAAGCAAATTTAAAATCTCTCCTGCAACAGCAAGTTGGTCAGACTATTGGCAATCAAACACAAGTTCCCCAGAACCTATTGCAGATTGGAGAACTCAGACAAAGCCTGATACAAAACTTTCTGCAATCAGAAATACAACGTTTTGGTTTAACTCAAAGACTCTCCTCTCTATATAATTCTCGTGCCAGCTACGAACAGCGGGTGAAACTCATACCGCAGTTGGCACAAAACCAGCGGGAGTTAGAACGGAAAGTTGAAGTTGCAGAATCAACCTATCAAACTCTATTGAAAAAGGTTCAAGAGCTACAGTTAGTTGAAAATACAAATACACCTAGTTCCCGGATTATTGCTCAGGCTTTAGTGCCCGAAGATCCTACATTAACTAAAACAATAATTGTTTTAGTGCTAGGAGTCATGTTCGGTTTATTTTTTGCCACCACAACTGTACTCTTTCTCGCGATGAGAGATAGATCTCTAAAAACACTTAAAGAAATTAGAGATGTATTTGGATATACTTTGCTAGGAATTGTTCCTTTATCTGTTAAAAAGCTTCGTTCCCGTGATTCAAATGCAGAATCAACATTTCAAACAGTTGCAGTCAGGGATACTCCTCACTCTTTAACCAGTGAAATGTACCGAATGATTCAAGCAAATCTGAAATTTTTAAGTTCAGATAATTTGCTCAAAACCATTGTGATAACTAGTGCAATTCCTAAAGAAGGCAAGTCTACAGTTTCAGCTAATTTAGCAGCAGCGATCGCTCAACTAGGACGCCGAGTTTTACTAATCGATGCAGATATGCGAATTCCTTCTCAACATCATCTCTGGCAACTAACCAATGAAGTTGGTTTGAGTGAGGTTCTTGTAGGACAGGCTGAATTTGACATTGCCCTATCTAAGGTAATGGACAACCTTGATGTTTTAACTGCTGGAGTTAGACCTCCCAACCCACTTGCTTTGCTTGACTCAAAACGGATGGCATCACTCATTGAGAGTTTCTCATCTCAGTATAAATATGATTTTGTGATTATTGATGCCCCACCACTACTTTTAGCAGCCGATGCTTTGACTTTAAGCCAAATGACTGATGGTATTTTGTTAGTAGCCCGACCTGGTGTAATTGATTCCAACAGTGCTAATGCTGCTCAAGAGATATTAGAAAGATCCAATTACAACGTTCTAGGTTTAGTTGTCAATGGAGTAATTGATAAAAATGAATCTAGTAGTTATCGATATCATTCTCACGAATATTATAAACCAAGAGAGTTGACAAAAGAGCTTAAGGGACTGGCGAAGAAATAAAGCTTCTAAAAAATTATTTTAGGAGTTACATCAAGTCCGGATAAATATTTATTAATAAAGACTGGCGCAAATACGCAAGAAGTTTTAAATAATAAGTAATTAACCGGACTGAGAATTATTTATATAGCGCTCCTAAATCGGATAAGGTTTCTCTTACCAGCATAGGAAAAGCTATATTAGCTTGACTTTATCCATTTTTGCCGCAAGGCGAACGCCTAAGGCTCTTGCTGGGTTTCTTCAATTGGGTTGTAGATAAAAGCTATGTATCAATAATAACTTTATAATACAACCCAATGCCATACTATTAACCACTACCGATTTTCGTATGCTCCTCTGTCAGGTGCATTACCGGACACACGAGGATTGCCTAGAAAATCGGTTTTCAAACTATTCCACTTTAAACCACTATTAATTGCCGGACTTGTTGATTTCAATCTAAAGTCACCAGCCGAGGCATTAACAAACTGTGGATCTGCAATCATATCGTCAGATCCTGTAATCTTGATCGTCGAATTATTGCGATAAACATTGTAGTTATAATTGACGTTGACGTTTTTCATATTGCTATTCGCAGCATTACCAGGGGAAGGATACATAATGTTATTGAAAATTTTGACATCATACGAATAACCTGCATAAATTTCGCCCTTCCCCTTTTTTTTAACATCTGAACTTTGCTGATTCAAATATGCCGTGTTGTTGATAATATCGATATGCTGACTATCATGGGCATGAATACCTGAACCGCCATTATTGTAGGTAAGATTGTTCGCAACTAAAATCCGTCCTTTATATCCTTTTGAAACATCAACAATAATGCCATTACCGTCTGTGATCGTTCCGGCATCAATCCAAGGAACGTACATTCGATTGTTGTAGCTCCTGTTATTGGTCACAAATATCTTGTATCCCTGTTTGTTGTCAGAACTCCAATTATTAAGCATGGAAATGCCACTGCAACCATAAACTGTGTACCAAGCGTTATTGAAAACAGTGTTATTATCCACTTTCACATAATCAGCTTGGACTGCTGAGATACCTGCTCCTCCACAATCATGAACTTTGTTGTTTAAAATATTTATGTGATGAGAACGGCCTTTGTTTCCTCCTTCAATGCTTATGCAATTTCCGTTAGTAAGCGGATTTGATCTGTTATATTTCTGACTTAATGCATAATCACGGGTGATGTTAGCATTGTTCCCTATAACCTCTAGCCCGTCAATCTCGATGTATGAAGCTCCATTTGAAATTGAGATACCATTCCATGTATTGTGCTGAATTTTTGGAAAATGTCCAGGATATGCTTTATATTTAATCCATGCATTTGCAGTTCCAGAACGTCTAATACCTAGTACAGCACCGTTTTTGGGCCCATTCTTGTATTGCCCGTTCATAATAAGTACCGTGTCGCCAGGATTAGTAAGGTTTGCTGCTCTTTGAAGTGTTCTAAAAGCGGATGAGGTAGAGAGTCCGCTATTTCTGTCGTTTCCGTTACCACTAACATAGTATGTTGTCCCAGTTGAAATACCACTAATCAGCTTGCGGTTAGGTAGTGGTATTTCCTGAATAGTGGATGGCTGAGGAACATCTTTAAAGAAAGACTCTGTTATTCTCTGTCCTTGAACCAGACCTGTTAATGCCCAGGGAAGTACAAGAGATGCGCTCAAACTGAGAAAACCGAAACCATGAATCATCATAGGGAAAAATAGGGTATGTTGCAAAAACTCAATCGTTAACGGTTAGTAACTCTAGCCTTAGTTAATAACCCAGTATTGGATACGGTCGTATCACTGCCACTTGTAAGTTTATACACGGTTTTATAGGTTTAAACCTGCGCATTTTCGCGTAAATATGGCTGAACCACCTTTTGAGCCTGTGTTCCAAAAAATTGCAAACATCTGATAAAATCACTGAATCAAAAATATCAGTATCCAGAGTTACCCTATTCATGAACACCAAGCAACCGTACAAATGGCGTCATTTCCAATTCGACATCATTCTACTGTGTATACGCGGTATCTGTGGTTAAAATAGTATATCTGTCATCAATTAGTTAATTTACTTAAATAATTCTTATGATAATAAGAATCACTGGATGACTAAAAATCAGTGATGAACTAGTATTTACGAAATCTGCTTTCTAAAATATTCTCATTATCATAAGAAATCCGAGTACCTACAATAAAGATTTCAAAAGCCTATCAATGCACATTATGAATTTACAGTGAGAGTTTTAAAGTTTACAGTGTTTTTCTATGAGTAATATTACTTAAAATTATTATAATGACGGATATATAAAATATATAACAGTGGTCAGATAGCTTAGAACATTGGCAAATCAGAAGAGAATGGCTGTCAGAGTATTTATAGCAGACTTGTCTTAACCAGAATCGCAGCATTTATAAAACGCAATTTGGAAGAAGCAATGTCTTGTGAAACGTTTGTTATGTGTAACTTGCTTTTGATTAAAGGATAGTGCAATTTGAGGGACGAAGAGGGTTGGCTAACGTCCCCAATTTGCATCTATCTTTTAAACTAAAGTCCGAATAAGTTCAAAAGATTAAAGATAACACCTAAAGGTCCAGTTATGGTGTTGACGGTATCGCCAGTCTTAGCTGAACCAGATCGGTTGACTACTACAACGTCATTATTGCGGAGTATAGGATTAGTTTGCTCATTAATCCCAGCGGAGAAATCTACTTTTACTATACGTTTAGTGACAGAACCATTAGGGTTGAGGCGAATCAAATCAACAGCACTACTACTAGCTCTGGCATCATTAAATCCGCCAGCAGCGAGTATAGCTTGATTTAAAGAGCTATTTGGTTGAACGTCTGTTAGACCTGGTTTTTTAACTTCGCCAACCACACCAACCTGAATCCGTGTAGGAGACAAAGTAGTGGTAGCTAATTGAGTCGCTTCTGCGGGGTTAATTTCAGTTGCCGTCGGAATAACAATCGTATCTCCGTCTTGCACAATGATGTCTTGATTGGCATCACCACTCTGTAACAGTTGCCAAAGATTAATATCTATAGATTGTTCTGAGCCAGTTCTTGTAGGTCGGCGTAGCTTGAGATTACGCACATCAGCTTGTGCTGTAATTCCGCCTGCTAATTGAATTACCCGTGTCACATTTGGTAAACCATTGGGAGTGGTAGTGCCACTGTTAGGGGTTGCGCCCCCCTGTGCATCTGTGTTGGCTGGGGTGACAAGATACGAACCGGGACGGTTAACTTCACCAATAATTGTTACTGTGCGGGGTGTGGTTTGACTGGCGGCAAAGTTGGATGCAAATATATTGCGAGATTCTGCTACGTTGAAGTTGGTTGCTGTTGGCACAACTATAGTGTCTCCATCCCGCAAGGTAATATCTTGCGATAACTTGCCTGTTTGAATGAGTTCTTTCAAATTGAGGGTGACAGCTTGTTCTGAAGAACGTCCTATTCTACGCCGTAATTGAACTTGAGTCACATCCGCAGCTAAAGTTACCCCCTGCGCTGTTGTTAATGCGGCTAAAACAGTGGGGTATTGTACGCCTGGATTGTTCCCGGCGCCTCCGCTCAAGCTTAGAGTGTAAGCTCCAGGACGTGTCACCTCTCCAGCAACGAAAATATTGATGGGACGAGGAGACAACAGATTGACTGAGATTAAGGGGCGTTTGAGGAAGCGAGCATATCTTCTCGCTATTTCGTCAGAAGCTTGTTCAGTTGTTAGCCCTAGTACCGATACACTGCCAATTAAGGGTAGGTTGATTGCTCCACCTGGGGGAATTTGGTATTCACCTGTATATTCAGGTACTTCAAATACATTTACACGGATGAGATCGCCGCCTCCTAATGAATAATTAGTATCTAATTGTGTTTGTGTAATTGGTGGTTGTGTTGTTGGTGGTAATGGTTGTCCCTGAGCTAGACTGGCAGATGACACAGCGGCATTGACAGCAGTTAACAAAGCCATACCTACAGCTGGCTGAATTAGGAATTTAGACAAACTTTTGTTAAGCATATTTACCTGAGACTCTGAAACTACAATCAATAAAGTACTGTCTAAACATTTTTATTTTGACTATACCTAAGTATTCATGTTCCCCGACACTCTTATTTTCCTAGAAAAGTGTGATTTTCCGGAGGAAATTTGTTTATTGAAGTTAAATTTTTAGTGAAGTTAGCTTAAAGTTAATGTTGCTTGAATAGAGCAATATCAAAAAATATAGGATTTACGCAAATAAACCCAGTTTCTACAAGAAATTGTCTGTTAGCTAACAATAGACTTCTTGCAAAAGTGGGGGAAAAGGGGAAGGGGTAAAGGGTAAATAAACTCAAAATCCTTTCCCTTTAACCTTTTCCCTTTTCCCCAAGAATGCAAAAATACATTTTTGCAAGAGGTCTAATAAAGTAGCCATGAATAAATTTTTATTGTCAAAGTTAATTTGATGACATTTAAAATCTGCAATGAGTAGTAAGGGACTACTAAAATTAGGAACAAGTTCATTAAATAAATACAAATAACCTTGAAAAAATGTTGGAATTTTATTTTTTGTGGATTGCGTTGGCAAAGAGAACTCAAAAAGGCAGAATTTTGGGTTTTATTCTTCAAGCCAGTCGACAATTTACTATTTGGCAACAAGACTAATTCAAGGGGTTGTTTTTTGTTTGGATCTGTTGAATAAAAAATTCTTCTAGGGATTGACGTGACAAGTTAATGGCGATAATTTTACCTTCCATAAGACGAAGACTGGCAAGAAAATCATAGTAACCGTCTTGTAGTGTACCGTGCCAGGAACCATCAGGCTCAAATATGAGAGTGGGTATCCATTTTTGGAGAATTTCCCAGTCACCACCTTGACCTTTTACTTGATATGTGTTGTTTACGCCTAAGAGTTCATTGAGGGAACCAGAGCAAATTAGTTCACCTTGAGCGAGGATGGCAATGCGATCGCAAATCTGTTCTACTTCACTAAGAACGTGGCTGTTGAAAAAAATCGTCTTACCAGCAGCTTTGAGCGCCAAAATAATTTCTCGCATTTGGTAGCGTCCCACTGGATCGAGACCAGACATTGGTTCATCCAGAAAAACTAAATCTGGCTCATTAATTAGTGCCTGTGCCATCCCAACACGCTGTAGCATTCCTTTGGAATAGCGGCGCAGCAGCTTTTTACGAGCGTCGGCTTGCGATAAACCCACTAATTCCAGCAATTGGGGAATACGTTGGCGTTGGACACTTTGGGGAATTTGGAATAACCCAGCAGCAAGCTGTAAAAATTCCCAACCAGTGAGATAGTCATACAAATAGGGATTTTCTGGCAGATAGCCGATATGTTGCTTAACACTGCGATCGCCTATTGGTTTACCCAACAACGATCCTCGTCCAGAGGTGGGATGAATAATTCCCAGCAACAATTTTAAAAGGGTAGTTTTTCCAGCACCATTAGGCCCCAACAAACCAAAGGTTTCGCCTTTGTAAACCGTTAAAGAACAGTTTTTGAGAGATACGACTTTTTGATTTAGCCAAAAACCAGTACGATAGACTTTTCGCAACTCAGAAGTTAGGACTACTGGCGGAATGTCTGTCGTATTAAGTTGAGAATTAGGGTCATCTGCAACAGACTTCATCTCGGTTAAATCACTATTTATCAGCTTGGTATTAATTAAAAATTACCCGGTAGGCTGATAATAACCATCAACAACTCGTGTGTCAATTGGACTGGGGAAGAAGCAAGGGAGCAGAGGAGAAGAGAAGTTGTAGTAAGTTTTCTCCCCTTTGCACCTCTGCGTCTTTTCAATGCCCAATTTGACTCCTTTCATAGAACTCCCTTAGAACTGGGAATTAAGCCAGCACGTCGGGGGTCAATTTCCACTGCCTGCCGTGTTGCTCTTGCAAAGGCTTTGAATGTCGCTTCAATGATGTGATGGGAATTAATGCCATCCAATTGCCGAATGTGCAGTGTCATCTGGCTATGGTTCACCAAAGCCACAAAAAATTCTCGCACCAGTTGGGTGTCATAGGTTCCTACCCTCTGAGTAGGAATTTGCAAGCCGTAGCTGAGGTGAGGCCGTCCAGAAAAATCTAGCGCTACCTGCACTAAGGCTTCGTCCAATGGTGCAAGAAAATTACCAAAGCGGACAATACCTTTTCTGTCGCCTAGTGCTTGGTTAAAAGCTTGCCCTAAAGTAATGCCTACATCTTCGTTGGTGTGATGATCGTCAATTTCCCAGTCTCCCTTGGCTTGGACATCTATATCAATCAGCCCATGGGAGGCAATTTGATGCAACATGTGATCCAAAAACGGAATACCAGTTGCTGCTGTGCAAGTTCCTCTACCATCCAGGTTGATGGTAACTTGCACATTAGTTTCACCAGTGGTGCGGTGAACAGTGGCAATGCGAGGGGTTTCAGTTAAGCGATCGTAGTTGGAATTAACTTGGCGATTGGTTGTTTGCATGGGGAGTGAAAAGAGTTAGGAGTCAGAAGTTAGGAGTTAAAAATTCATAACTCAACTTCTAACTCCTAACTTTATCGCGTCACATTCCCATAATTTCATATCCTGCATCTACATAGAGAATTTGTCCGGTAATCCCACTGGACAAATCACTACACAAGAAAGCCGCAGCGTTGCCTACTTCTAACTGAGTGACGGTGCGTCGTAGGGGAGCTACTTCTTCTACATGATGAATCATATCCAAAATCCCACCCACTGCTGAAGATGCCAAAGTACGGATGGGGCCTGCGGAGATGGCATTCACGCGAATATTTTGCGGCCCTAGTTCAGCAGCTAGGTAACGCACACTCATTTCTAACCCCGCCTTGGCAACTCCCATAACGTTGTAGTTGGGGATTGCCCTAACACCACCTAAATATGTCAGGGTGACGATGCTACCTCCCTCTGTCATCAAAGGTTTGGCTGCACCACTTAACTGCACCAGCGAATAAGTACTAATTTCTAAGGCGGTGTTGAAGCCAGAACGAGAAGTTTGGCTAAAATCTCCACTTAAATCGTCTTTGCTGGCAAAGGCCAGACAATGGATGAGGATATCTAGCTTTCGCCACTGTTCGCGGATTGTCTCAAAAGTAGATTTAATTTGGTCTTCATCTTGGACATTACAGGGAAGAAATAAGCTGGGGTTAAGAGGTTCTACCAACTCCGCGACTTTTTTCTCCATCTTGCCACGTTCATCTGGCAGGTAGGTAATACCCAGGTTTGCTCCGGCTTTGTGCAGTTGTTGGGCTATCCCCCAGGCGATCGAGCGGTTATTGGCAATACCTGTAACAAGGGCATTTTTTCCAGTCAGATTTAGCATATAAATTGTTAATGCGATCGATCATTTAGGAGCATACTAGAATCTGAGGCACGTTTAGTCTTTGTTTTATACAGGATTGACAAAAATGAATATTGATAAGGGTGTTTACTGTGACAAAAATCTTGATTTTTTATAAAGATATTCTCAAGATATCTTTATTTGTTCTTCAAAAAACCTTTTGAATATAGCTATTGGAACTACTTATCAACAAGTTGTAGCTGAAAGGATCAACAATTATGTATCATTATAAACAAAGAGTTATGAAGAGATTAGTTTGAGTATAGGAAAGTACAGAAAGGTTGACGGTGCTTTATTCATTTTTCGGGTGTATTCTTAGGTAATCAGTTTTTGTTTTTCCGGCATTGGGTAGGGGAAGGGAGATGATCGTGACACAAGATAAAGCCCTAGCAAATGTTTTTCGTCAGATGGCGACCGGGGCGTTTCCGCCAGTTGTGGAAACGTTTGAACGCAATAAAACGATCTTTTTTCCTGGCGATCCTGCCGAACGAGTTTATTTTCTTTTGAAAGGTGCTGTTAAACTTTCCAGGGTGTATGAGGCAGGAGAGGAAATAACGGTAGCGTTGCTGCGGGAAAATAGTGTTTTTGGTGTATTGTCATTGCTGACAGGAAATAAGTCGGATCGGTTTTACCATGCGGTTGCATTTACTCCTGTGGAATTACTGTCGGCACCAATTGAACAGGTGGAGGTAGCACTCAAGGAAAATCCAGAATTATCAATGTTAATGCTGCGAGGTCTGTCTTCGCGAATTTTACAAACAGAGATGATGATTGAAACTCTCGCCCACCGAGATATGGGTTCTAGGTTGGTGAGTTTTTTGTTAATTCTTTGTCGGGATTTTGGCGTTCCTTGTGCAGATGGGATCACTATTGATTTGAAATTATCTCATCAAGCGATCGCAGAAGCAATTGGTTCAACTCGTGTTACCGTTACTAGGCTACTAGGAGATTTGCGTGAGAAAAAAATGATTTCTATCCACAAAAAGAAGATTACTGTGCATAAACCTGTTACCTTAAGTAGGCAGTTCACATAAAAACAATTGGAGAAAGGGGAATCGGCGCGTGTTCTATTTTGAAAAATGACACTAATAGCTAGAGGTAAATCTAAAATTGAATAATTTCAGCTATTGCCAATTTCCACTTCTTTCCAGACAATGCTTAAAAGTAGTAGGCTGTATCAGGAAGGATTTCGGTAGCTAAAGATGACCACCGGATACATCCTCATCGCAGCAATTTTGATTCTGGGAGGCGTAATTGCCACCGTGGGCGATCGCATCGGCACACGAGTTGGCAAAGCCCGCCTCTCACTTTTTAAGCTTCGTCCGAAAAATACTGCTGTACTAGTAACAATTTTTACTGGTGGTTTGATTTCAGCATCAACTCTAGGGATTTTATTCGCTGCTGACGAAGGCTTGCGAAAAGGAGTCTTTGAGTTAGAAGATATTCAAACAGACCTCAGACAGAAGCGGGAACAGCTAAAAACCGCAGAAACGCAGAAAAGTCAGGTAGAGGGCGAGCTAAACCAAGCAAGAATTGCCCAAGCAAAGGCACAACAAGACTTGCAGGCAATTAACCAATCCTTGCAGGCGGCAAATGCCAAACAGAGGGAAACGCAAGCCCAGCTAAACCGCACCATTAGTCAACAAGCCCAAACCCAAACTCAACTCCAACGCACTCAAGGTCAGCTAGATCGGGTTGTAACTCAATATCAAAAAGCCATAGCTGAATTGCAAAGCGTTTACGACCAGAGAAAGGAACTACAAGCGGCAGTTGAACTATTGAAGACAGAACGTCAAAGACTTTATGCAGAAGCGAAAAAAGCCATTGACGAAGCCAAAACAGCAATTGAAAAACGCGATCGCGAACTTGCTAACCGTCAAGAAGCCATAGAAGCGCGCGATCGAAAAATTGCCCAACTAGATCAACTAATTCAAAAACGTAATGTAGAAGTTGCAGCACGAGAGCAAGTGATTGCCAAACGGGAATCGCGCCTCAAAGAATTGGAAGCACAACAGGAGGAACTAGAACAGGAAGTTGCCAGGCTGGAAAAATATTATCAGTCCTACCGCGACCTGCGTTTGGGTAAGCTGGCCTTAGTTCGCGGTCAAGTTCTGTCTGCTGCTGTAATTCGTGTTACTCAACCTGCTGCTGCTCGTCAGGCAGTGGTACAACTCTTACAAGAAGCCAATCGCAATGCCAACCTCGAATTAAGCGAGCCTGGTGCAAATCCGGCGAATGTAGAGCTACTGCGCGTCACCCAGGATAGGGTCGATCAATTAAGCAAGCAGATTGAGGATGGTAAAGAATACGTTGTGCGAATTTTCTCGGCTGGTAATTACGTTAGGGGAGAAAAGCAGATAGAATTTTTCGCGGATACAGCCCAGAATCAACTGGTTTTTTCGGGAGGCGCGGTGTTAGCCACGACTACTGCTGATTCCAAAACCATGACATCTTATCAGTTACAGCAGCGGCTAGAAATACTAATTTCTGCCTCCCAATTTCGTGCCCGTAATGCTGGAATTGTCGAAAATGTGCAAGTAGAAGGGACTTTTCTGCGCTTTGTCACTCAATTAAGACAGTATAATCAACCCTTGGAGATCAAAGCGATCGCAGCAGAGGATACTTATACAGCCGGGCCATTGAGAGTAAAATTGGTGGCAATAGTTAACGGAAAAATTATTTTTAGTACTTAAAAAATTATTTGCACGCTGTTATTAGTAAGATTTAAACATATTGAACAGCAGCCAGAATAGTTGCTGTAGCTGCATTTTTGTTTAGCAGACACTACGCGTAGCAAGATCCCTATAAGGGTACATTTTTTATTTTTTATTTTTTATTTATTATGAATTTCCGTGAATTTTCAGCAACGCAACCAGTCATCTTGGGGTTCGATCCAGGTCGAGATAAGTGTGGTTTAGCGGTGATGGGACTGGATCGGCAACTGTATTATCATCAAGTCGTGCTAGCAAAAGAGGCGATCGCTAGCATTGAGACACTGCGCCAAAAGTTTCCGATCTCTTTGATGGTCATGGGCGACCAAACTACAGCCAAACAGTGGAGACAGAGATTATATCAAGAATTGACAGAACCGTTGAGTATTATTTTAGTGGATGAGCGCTACACAACTTTAGAAGCGCGCGATCGCTATTGGCAAATGTTCCCGCCCAAAGGGCTAATCAAGCTATTGCCACAGGGTCTACGACAGCCTCCAAGACCCATAGATGACATTGTTGCCATCCTCTTAATCGAAAGATACTTAAATCGCCTCACGGAATCAACACTAAGCAGTCAGGAGTGAAGACTTAGATGGTTAACTCCTAACTCCTGTACAGACGCGATTAATCGCGTCTCTCCTAACTTTTAAAGTTCCGCCCGAATCGTAAAAGCATAGTCTCCTCCAGGCTCTAGCTGATAATCTTGTTGCTCCAAAAATCGACCGAGGGGTTCTTTGATTAAGGCGCGGCCTTGGGAAGGCTTGACGGCAAGTTCTCCCCGGCGAAAATGCCACTGGAAATGCCACTCAAACTCACCCGCATTCACTTCGCCTTCTAGGAAGCCGTGTTGCCAGGATTGGCGGGTAATTCTGACATGGGCAATGGTTTCTGGCAGACGTTTTGCACTCACAATGCTTTATGTCAAGTGTGGAATAACAGCCGATGATGTAGGCTACTTATTTTATTTACCAAACATATCTTAATTAGACAAACTGACAAAGTGGGTATTTGTAGTTGACTAGGTTGTGTTTATAAGCAAGATGACTTCAGCATCCTGAAGTTGCGTCACCGATAGCGTAAGCAAGCTATGCGTAGCGTCTCCAAGAGTTGCGTTAGCGAGTTTTACTTCGAGGGCCATAGTTCGTCATAGAGATTGAAAAATAAATCAAACAAGAAATGCTAATTTTTTCGTTGCTTCTAGCGATCGCATTTCAACTACTGGTACATTTCAGGAATCGTTCTCTAGCTTAAATACCCAAATTAGCAGTGTCTAACATTCTAATCATAATTGTGTCGCTGAAAGTCTTTGTTGGGAACCTACAGTATATTTATGCCGCAAGATAGCTGTTTTTTGAATCTATATGTACTCCAAATGTTGGGCAAAAGTACCTGAAGTATACAATAAATTAAAAACTACAGATAAAAAGGTTTTGTGAATTACGCATAGACGCTTGTACAATCGGGCAATGCTATAAGAACACTTACGTCGAACATTAACGCCTAGAAAAACAGAGGGAATGTCTGGTGGAGTCTTCATAAGAAAGTAAACGAGCGGCTTTTTATAAGTTAGTAGCACTAAGTGCATTTTCATAAATAACTTTATATATTTTGGTATTTTATTTTTGTTTTGCTAACTAAATAATTTGTCAATAATGATTTAGATATAACTATTAGTTGTTACTATTCTTGTGATGCTCAATTCCCTAACTCAAGTAAGATGTGGCTCGGTCTTCAAATCGATATTATATTTCTTAAAGGTAATTTTCAGTTTACGTAATGAGGTAAGTAATGGCAATTCAATTAAAAGTTCCAGATATTAAAGGTGATGAGTGCGCCAAAAAAATAACTAAATCTATTCTGACTATGGAATCTGATGCCAAAGTAGATGTAAATGTTGATACTAAAACTGTAACTGTAGATGCTGCCGCTTCTGAAGAGTCAATTAAACAGATGGTTCAATCTGCTGGTTATACTATAGAGGGCTATTAATTATTTTCTCTAAATTTTCTAATAAATTTAGAGAAAATAATTAATAGCCAGCAGAATTACTTAATGATATTTACGTCCGTTTTCAGGGCGTAAATATTAATAAGTACTCTCTGTTCTACTAGGATGGCAAACGGATCTAAATATTAGTAAGCGTGAATAAAAATTAAATTCACCAAAACTGCAATCAAACATGACTTGAATAAAATTAAATACTAAATCTTATATTAGACCTCTTGCAAAAGTGCTTTTTGCAAGAGGGGGAAAAGGGTAAAGGTTAAAGGGGAAAGGGACAATACAGAACCTTTTCCCGACTTATGCAAGAAGTCTATTAGTAGTCATTATTAGGTAGAAGTTAGAGGTAACAACGGTTGTCTGTTAAATAATGTGGTATTCTCACACCTAGCAGAAAGAATAATTACACTCACGTATCCTCAAGTCTAAGTACTAGGGAGGATTTATGGTGAATAACTAACTGATAGATAATTGGTGCAGAAAGCTATAGCTAAAAGCATGGAAACCAAACAACTAGGAAAAACTGGTATCTTTGTAAGTGCGATTGGTTTGGGTGGTATGCCCATGTCAATTGCTAATCGTCCTCCTGAATCGGAATCAATCCAAGTTATTCATCGTGCCTTGGATTTGGGTATTACATTTATTGACACTGCCGATTCTTACTGTAAAGATGAGTCAGATAAGCACCACAATGAGCAGCTAATTCACAAAGCACTTAGTAGTTACAAAGGCGATGTTAGCCAAGTGATTGTAGCCACTAAGGGTGGGTTGATGCGTCCCAATGGCAACTGGACAAGCAACGGCAACCCAGAACATTTGCGCCAAACAATTCGAGCCAGTTTTGAGGCGTTGGGTGGTGCTAAACCCATCGATGTATGGCAGTACCATTCTCCCGATACTAATTACACCATTGAAGAATCTCTTACACCAGTTAAAGAAGCAGTAGAGGCTGGTTTGATCCGGTTTGTGGGAGTTTCTAACTTTTCCGTTGAACAAATTAAGCGGGCGCGGGATGTGGTGGATATTGTCTCAGTACAGAATCAATACAGTCCTTGGCAACGACAGCCAGAAAATGATGGCGTATTAAAATATTGCGAACAGCAAGGATTGACTTTTTTACCTTGGAGTCCGTTTGGTGGTAGGCGTCGCCATCAGGATTTGCAGGATATTTCTGCGATCGCTAAATTAGCTAAAGAAAAAGGCGTGTCGGTATATAATATCGTTCTAGCGTGGTTGCGTTCGAAATCGCCCGCTATTTTGCCTATTCCTGGTGCTAGCAAGGTTTCCAGCATTGAAGACTCAACACGTGCTATCAACGTGAAACTATCTGAGGAAGAAGTGCAAAAAATTGATCGGGCAACTTAATTATTTGGCGTTGCTAATTAAATGTATGGATCTGGTTAGAAAGACGTTGCTATGTAACGTTTTTACAAAGATTTTGAAATCATGCCAAATCATTTTCATATCTGAATTTAGCAACGCTAATTATTCTACTGGCTAATGTAGATGTAGTAGAACTTGCCTATAAAAACACATGATATTAGAAACACACCGCTTGCTAATGCGTGATTTTGTAGAGACAGACTGGCAGGCGGTTTTTACGTATCAATCCGACCCTTTGTACTTGCTTTATAACTACTGGACACAACGCACACAAAAAGATGTTTGCGAGTTTATCCAGATGTTTATCGATCAGCAAAAAGAGCAACCTCGGACTAAGTTTCAGTTAGCCGTTGTTCTCAAAGAAGAAAATCGGCTGATTGGCAATTGTGGTATCCGTGTAAACGATCCAGAAATGCGGGAAGCAAATATTGGCTATGAACTAAATACTCAATATTGGGGACAAGGTTATGCAACAGAAGCAGCACAGGCAATTTTAAAGTTTGGCTTTGAAGAATTGAGAATGCATCGTATCTGGTCTTGGTGTGTTTCAGAGAATGTTGCTTCTGTAAAGGTATTAGAAAAAATTGGTATGCGTCGTGAAGGTCATTTGCGGGAAAAAGAGTTAATCAAAGGCAGATGGTACGACAACTTTCTTTACGCTATCCTTGACCACGAATGGAAAGCAAAGTAATACTGCTTCTATGAGCTACCTCAGAGACAATATCATAAATTACTGAGAAATTGAGGGTAAGACAAGTTCAGAGGGTCACAGACATGACCAACACTATCCTCAATTTCCAAACAGCTACAGGACACGAAGTATTAGCAGCAGCGGGTAAAAAATATCTCCGTCCTGGTGGACGAATAGCCACCGAAAAATTATTTCAGTGGGCAAACTTTCAGCCTGGAGAGACAGTTTTAGAGCTAGGTTCTAGCTTTGGATATAGTGCGATCGCTTTAGCAAAAAGCTACCATGTCAAAGTAGTAGGCATTGAAAAAAATCCTCATAGTGTAGCTCGTGCGCGTACTAATATCTGTGCTGCTGGGTTAGAAAATCAAGTTGAAATTATTGAAGGTAATATTTTCAACCTAGAGGCAATTTCAGGAAAGTTTGATTATGTATTGGCAGAAGCCATTCTCACAATGCAATCCCCATTGGGAAAAGCGAAGATTTTAGCTGAAATTCATAATCGGCTCAAACCGGGAGGTAAATTTCTCTCCCATGAACTGTTAGCCACTGACAAAGAAGAACAAATTCGGGTTGACTTAGCACGAGTAATTCGAGTTAATTCTACGCCACTATCAGAATCCAACTGGATTACAGCTTTTGCAACAGCAGGATTGCAAGTAGAAAAATGCCAAACTGACTCAATGAATTTATTGAATTTAGGGCGGATATTTCAAGATGAAGGTTTTCTCAACACAACTCGAATTTTGTGGAATATCTTGACGCAAAGAAATATCCGCAACCGGGTTTTAGAAATTCACCAAGTTTTTCATAAATACCAACACGAATTAGGCTACATAGTTTTGTGTGCTGTTGCCCAGTAACGTACAGCAGAATTCAGAATGGGCTAGGTTCCGCTGCGCTAACAGCAGTAAAACATGCTTTATATCTGGGTAATAGACTTAGCTTGTGTCTTCTTTTCGATTCATCATCCCAAAATACTATGACCAATTTAATCGCAACTACTCCATCTTTCATTACTCAACTACGAGAACAAATTGAATATCCCAGTGCAGGAGTTTTCAGCAAAGTACTGGTGAAAGATAACGCTTGTCAATACACTTTATTTTGCCTAGCAGCTAACACTGATATTTCTGAGCATACCTCTATTCGGAATGCCACTATCAACGTAATTGAAGGCAGAGGTCTACTCACTTTATCTGGAGAAGATATTGTACTTGAACCTGGTGTTTTCGTTTTGTTGCTTGCTAACGCACCTCATGCCTTAAAAGCTGAAGAAAACCTGACATTCCTACTCACACTTTCTGAGAAAGTCACAGATAAAAATTAGTTAATTTTGGAGTCTAAAAAAATGAAATCGCTACTTTTAACTTTTGCTGAAAATTTAAATTTCTCTGAAGCTCAGTTGGAAGAAATACTATCACAACCTTTAACTGAAGTTCTCAATTCGCCTGGATTGCAACAAGAACTAAAGAGCTTAGATACCAATTTTCTTAAAGAAACTTTACCCACAGCAGGAGGAGTTTTAGCTAAAGAATTACCACCTTTTTACAACTGGCTAAAAAATGAGTTGGGAGTAAAGCGGGTTCCTGATAGTCCCGATCACACAACAACATGGGTAATTGGTTTTCTCCATAATCAAGAAAGTCTAACTCATTTGGTTGAGTTGCACCGTCCAGTACCTCGTCCGGCTTTAGAAGCTTCTATTCCCCGCTTGATAGGGATGTTTGAAGGTGTCGAAGATGCGCAAGTTCGGCAAGAATGGCAAAAAGCGATCGCAGCTCTATGTCTAGTTTTAGTTGTTGCTGCACGCGAACAAGATAGAGCAGCTGTAGCAGTCTGAATTGTTGTCTTGCGCGTGTAAGGGCGCACATCTGTGCGCCACTACTAATCTATATCTCCAGATGCGATCGCATCCAATTTTTCAACATCAAGGATTGTAATCGTCCCACCCCGACGATAAGCAATTACTGACTTGAGGCTTTTAATTAATCGCACGCATTCTTCGTAAGTAATGCCGCTACTTCGAGCCATTCGATAATAAGATAATTTGACTTTTAAACATTTGCCTTCGGAAGTAGATTCAGTTCCAGATTCAGCAGCAAAATATTGAATTAATCTCGCAAGGCGAACAATCGCTCTTTCAGAAACTAATCCGTGGACTGTTTCATGTAATTGCTGAATCCGACTGTTAAAAACCATCAGCATTCGTAAGGCGATTTCAGGATTTTCGCCAATAGTTTTTAATAAAGCATCTCGCTCTACAGTGAGGATTTCACAATCAGATTCAGCAGTAACAGTTGCCGGAGAAATTCCATTTCCTAACATTGCAGGAGCCGCAAAAATTTCCCCAGCAGCTAAGGCACGGAGAATTGTTTCTTTCCCCGTTGTTGCTGTTTTAGTAACTTGAATCGATCCACTGACAACAGCATAGAGTTTTGCTGGTAAGCGATCGCCTTCATGGAGAATAATCTCTTTTTTGCGATAGCCTTGTACCTGAGTGTAAGGTTGCAAACCGATCTTATCTGCTGTTTCTAAACCCGCAAACACGATAATTTGCGAAAGTTGTTCCAGGGATGCCTGCACGATCAGCCTGATATTGCCCAGGCTGGACGATGATGAATCCAAGGATTAGCCGCTTCTAATTGTGCTGCTAGGCTGATGATTGTGGCTTCAGCGGCAGGCTTACCAATTAGCTGCACACTGATAGGTAAACCCTTACTATCAAAGCCAACAGGAATGGCGATCGCAGGTTGTCCAGTTGCATTTGCAGGCGGACAAGGAGCAACCCACTTAATAATATTTTGGAATGTCTCTTCTGGACTGAGCGAAGCCCATTCCCCAACGCGGATAGGTGAATGTAGATAAACTGGCAATACCAGCACATCCACGGTATCGAAAAACGCCACAATTTGACGTGCCACTACCTGCATTTGGGAAACTGCTTGCAGGTATTCTCCAACGGAACCTGTACGTGCAAATAGCCAGCGATTCAATGGCTGCAAAGCTTCAACAGGAAGTCCCGATGCAGCTACTCCAGCTTGCCAAACGATTTGAAATGGTTCAACTAAACCACTAAAATCTGGGGATTTTTGTTCAACGTGGTGGCCGAGTTGTTCTAATAACTGGACTGTTTGACGGACACCTTGCTGACAGTTGGCGTCAGCTTCTCCCAAAGGAGAAATGCTAGTGTCAAAGGCAATTCGCAAAGCACCGAGTTTTGTCTTAGTTGCGGCGAGAAATGATGGTTCGGGATCTGGCAACCAGTAAGGATCGCCTGTCATGTATCCAGATATGGCATCCAAAAGGGCAGCAGCATCAGCGACAGTCCGAGCGATCGGCCCGTTGACGGCAATTCCAGCGAGGCGTTCGCCTACAGGTGCTTTACTTACTCTGCCTCTTGATGGCTTAATTCCCACCAAACCGCAACAAGCCGCAGGCCCCCGAATTGAACCACCGCCATCAGAACCTTGAGCGATCGCACATAGTCCAGCTGCTACCGCCGCCGCCGCGCCACCACTGGAACCGCCAGGGGTGTATTCTAAATTCCACGGATTTCTCGCTGGGGGAAAACCCGCAGGTTCACTGTAGGGAAAAGAACCTAATTCGGAAGTGGCTGTTTTACCGAGAATAGTAAATCCAGCTTGCTTAATCCTACTTACAACACCATCATCATAGTTTGGGATATTGTTAAGTAATGCCGGATTTCCGTAAGTACAGGTAACACCTGCTACCGAGTTGAGGTCTTTAATGGAAATCGGCACGCCAAAAAATGGCGGTAGTTCTGAGGTAGTTGTCAATAATTCTGTTTTGGCTTTGGCATCTGCGATCGCTAATTCTGCCGTCACCGTAAAATAACTTCCTAATTGAGGATTTAATTGCCCAATCCGTTCTAAATATATTTCTACCAACTCTAGCGGTGATATTTCCCGGCGACTAATTAATTGCGCCAACTCTAGTGCTGGGGTAAATGCTAAATCAACTTCATTCATAGGTTAGTGAATGGGTAATTTTGTCTTTCTCTGGGGTTTTTAAACTGAAATTGTTACTTTAGCAGGATTTCCGGGAACTATACATTTTATAGCTCCTAAGATTTGTGACTCATTTAGGATGCTCAGATGCAATAGGTGTGGTTGTATTCTTACTCAAGCCATTTTAATTGTTCCGCATAAACTTTCGACAAATCCCCAAGGGGTATTTATGGCTAACCTAGAAATACTTGTTAGTGAATTGCCAACACTAATTCAGAATTTAAGACTGACTATTGGCGATTCTAATCAAATCATGGAACAAATTATCCTAATCAATAATGCTCAGGAACAGCTACGGAATATTAAAAAATTAATCGCTCAAGAATTGAGATTCGATCTGAACGATAATTCTGCGATCGCTACACTTCCTCGATTGAGCGCAGTAGCTACTTTATTTATACCTAATTTGGGATTAGTCGATCCAGCGATCGCAGAAAAGTTTGGAAACTCAGAAACTAAAATTTCATTGACTGATTTACAATCCAAAATTGATGATTGGATTGAATGGGGTTATTTTTTGCAAGCAATAGCCACTGATATTCTTAGCGATCTTCAATTAGTAAATCAACTGAATTCTGATATTATTAATTTAAGTATATCGAATGAATTTCAAACCTTAAATGACAGCTTACAAATTGACCTACCCTTGGCTAAATCTAATATTTTAAGATATCAAATTGAAAAGATTAACGATTATCAAAAAAACCTATTACAGTTACAGCAAAAACTAAATTATATTTTTGATACTATTAAAAATAGTCGTAGTTTATTAAATATTTTATTAGGTGTCTCAGCTTTTTATGGTAAATCTGGTTTCGCTTTAGAGTGGTTAGACGATGACCACGAATTAATTATATCGAGTGAAGGAAAATTTCAAGAATTGACAGATATTCTCAATGATTGTGATTGTTTCCAAGAACAAATTGCTGCTTTAATTATTCGGGGTAATACTTTAACTCAGCAGGGAGAACAAGCCCTAAAAAAGATTGAACAGGAAAGTAGTAAAGAAGCAATCAGTAGCCAGGAAGTAGGAATATTAACAAAGTTTTCAACACCAAAAATAATATGTTCAGCTTTGATTATCGCCTCAAGTTTATTAATCTTAACTTTTGCTGGTTTGAAAAATAGAGAGCAAAGTCCACAATTACAGCAAATGAGCCGAAGTTTAACTCAAGAAGGAAGTGCAAACACTAAGTTTAAATCTGCTCAAAAACTCGGTATGGAAGCTGCTTCTCTGGTTCAAAAGCCGCCGCATCCTCTAAAAGTCTGGCAACAAGCACAAAATAAATGGCATCAGGCAATAATCTTGCTAGATAGTATTCCTAATGAAACATCAGTTTATGACCGGGCAACGAAGAAATTAGCTTACTATCAAATTAACTATAAATTTATCAGTAAAAGAGTCTTAATTGAAAAGAAAGCTTTAGCAAACTTAGAATCAGCCCACAAGCTAGCAACAGAAGCTAATTTATTTGTTCAAAATTCACCTCATTCACAACTAAGTCGAAAGCAAGCACAAAATAAATGGCAGCAAGCAATTAGTTTATTAGAAGCTATTCCAGAGAGTACGTCTGTCTCTGTACAAGCTAAAGAGATGCTTTCTATTTATAAAACTAACTATGCGGCTACTAGTCAGCAGTCCTAAATCATTTGTGAAAATTATACCAATTTGAAAAAAGAATGCGACAAATAGACCATTTGTAGAGACGCGATTCATCGCGTCTTTACCCAAGGATGTGTTGCAATCATTAATTGAATTGGTATTGGATAGGATTTCTATATAGCGGTTATTGAATAAATAAAGAGGTAAATCGCCCTTTTTCAACGCTTTACCTCTCTCAACAACAGATAATTACAACTGACAATTACAGCTTAGAACGGTCAGTCAAAATCTCATAACCAGTCTCTGTCACCAAAACTGTATGCTCAAACTGAGCAGACAAAGAATTATCCATAGTGACTGCTGTCCAACGGTCAGATAATGTCCGCGTGTGTCTAGAACCCGCGTTTAAAATTGGTTCAATTGCCAGCGTCATCCCTGCCCGAAGTTTAACATTTGGCATCTCGCGAGTACGATAGTTGAATACTGAAGGTTCTTCATGCAGGTTACGACCGACACCGTGCCCAGTAAACTCTTCAACTATACTAAAGCCGTTAGATTTCACATGATCTTCAATTGCTCCAGCTAAGTCAAGCAGGTATACACCAGCCTTTACTTGCTCAATGCCTTTATATAAAGCTTCTTCCGCTACACGAATTAATTTAGCCGCTTCTTCTGTCACTTCACCGACAGCAATTGAAATGCAAGAATCACCATGAAAGCCTTGGAAATAAGCGCCTGTATCTACTTTTAATACATCCCCGACGCGAATCACTTTTTTGGGGCTAGGAATGCCATGTACTGCTTCATTATTAATGCTGGAGCAAATAGAACCTGGAAAACCGTGATATCCTTTAAAACTCGGTGTCGCACCCATTTCGCGGATGCGTTTTTCTGCATAAGCATCCAAATCAGCCGTGGTCATTCCTGGCTTTACTAGCTCGGAAATTTCTTTTAGGACAGTTGCGACAATTGCCGATGATTGCCGCATGATTTCAATTTCACGCGGCGATTTAATTTCAATTCCTCGGCGCTGTTTTTTCGCAGGTGCAGGTTGAGTCGCTTGAGAAAGTAAATTACTGAAAATGTTCATGGAAATTAATAATTACTGGTGGCTTTGACGGTGAAGTATGAATGCTTTCTCTAGATTAATTGAGAAATAATATCTATAATTTAAGTTATTTTAATCCCTGATACGGATTCTTCTATTTTTGGCGCTAAGCTAATGTATATAGAATAACATATTTGCATACTGCTAATATGTTGGACTTGAATCAAAAACGCCCTAAGTTATTCACGATACACTGTGGGAGTTAGTACTACTTTGTCTAAAATCAGGGTTGAAATTTAAACGCAGAGGGACACAAAGAGAAACGCAAAGGTACGCAGAGAATTTGCTACTAATTAATGAAATGTTGTATTTAGCTCAATTCTCTTTAATTTTTAATTCTTGATGGCAATTTCTCCAATCATACCCGCTTCTGTATGTCCTGGTATTGTACAACGTAAGCCATAAGTACCAGATTTCAAGGGCACAAATACCCATTCGGCTTCAGCACTGGGCTTAAGTTCCAGTTCGTGAATGGCTCCTTTGATCTCTACTCTGCCTGCTTCAACTTTTTGTGTCCAGATGCCATCGGCAAAATCTTTAGCAGTAAAATAGTGCTTCAGTTGGCTGGGATTAGTAAGCCGTAGTTGATAGCGTTTACCAACCTCAAATTCCAAATGATTTGGCTCAAACTTGAGTTCATTAGCCGCATTACCCAAGCTAACTGTAATTTCTGTAGCTGGTTGCTTGAGCAAATCAAAAGACTTATTCGCCGCCATTGCTGGAGTAGCAGCGATGAAATTTAGAGCTAAAAGCAATGTTAATATCACGTAGTTACACCGTAATATTTGTACCCAAGTAGGAATTGTGAAACTAAGGGATTTAATTACAACTTCGTAAAAATAGTTATAAATTTTCATCACTAATTCTCAAAAGGCAATGCTGATGAGCAATAACAATTAATAAGTAGCGGGGAAAACCACTTTACCTATTCTTTATATTATCCATGCCCAGTGCCTATCTCTACCTAATACTTTTCTCTGCTAACACAGATGGCCCAGCAGTAACGACTACGATTCGATCTGGGTGGAGTAACTCACGAGCCGCCTGATTAACTTGGGCAAGAGTGACTTTCTGGATTTTATCAGTGAAGGAGTGCAATTCTACTTTATCTAGTCCGTACACCTCATTCATCAGAATTCTATCTGTTAATTCCTCTGGGTTTGCCAGGGAAACGTTGTAGCTGCTGATGAGGGTGCGTTTAGCTGTTTCTACTTCTAATGCAGTTACGCCTTGTTGATGAATTTGCTGTAGCATCTCGCGGGTACTAGCGATCGCTTTACTGCTATCTTCAGGACTAGTCTGCATCTCAATCAAAAATGTCCCTACATTCTTCCCAGCTTGGAACGAGCTATAAATTCCATAGCTCAAACCTTGGCGATCGCGCACTTCTGCTCCCAGTCTACTAGATAAGGTATCGCCTCCTAAAATCTGATTCAATACTAAGGCTGCATGAAATCGAGGATCGTAACGGTTAATGCCTGTGTAACCCATATAAGTTACAGCTTGGGCTTTATCTGGTAAAACTGGGTTGACACTCACTATTTTTTCCGGCATTGCCACCGGGGGATATTTTAATGTGGGTGCTTTTCCGCTAACTTCCCAATCTCCAAACTTATTTTTTATCAGCGATCGCACTTTGTCTAGATCGAAATCTCCCACCAGCGCTAGCACTGTTGTATCTGGACGATAATGTTTAGCTTTGAAATCAATCACATCCTGGCGCTGAATCTGCTGTAAACTCTCCTCTGTGGGAAAAGTATGTAAGGGGTGTTTTTTCGGATAAATTGACTGAACAAATACTCTTCTGGCTACTTCTGATGGCTCATCTAATTCCTGTTGCAAATCAGTTAAAGTTTGTTGGCGATGCAGTTCTAACTCTTTGCTTGGAAAGCTACTATTTTTCACAACATCTGCCAATATCTCCAGGAGTATAGGCAAATCATCAGCTAAACTATCACCTTCGATATGCACACCTTCGCGGTAGGTTTGAAAGTCTAGACTTGCCCCTCGTTCTCCTAAGACTTTAGCAATAGTTAAAACATCCTTACTCTTAGTACCATTTAGCAAATTATCTGCGACAAAAGCAGCTAATCCAGCTTTGTTCTCTGGATCGAATTCTGTCCCAGCTTGAATATAACCGCTCAAGGTAACGGTGGGAGTACTGCGATCGGGTAACAGTAATATCCGCAATCCGTTAGTCAATTTAAATTCCTGGGGTAAGACTTGGGCAATCGCATCTGTAGCCAAATCCACAGGTGGTAAGTATTTCATCACCTCAGAAGGAAGCACAGGTGCGCCAGGAGAGAAATTTTCTGTAGTTTGGGCTGAGTGTGGTTTGTCAGCAACTTCTATTATCCGCTTCTGGGTTGGTTCAAAAAAGCCAACTGTCCGCGCTTCTTTTGTCAAGTATTTGTTAATCACAGCAACAACATCCGTTGGCTTCACCAGACGGACAGCTGCCAAATAACGATCTGTGTAGCGATAATCACCAACAGTTGTCTCATCAGTGCCCAATCGCATTGCTTGAGAAGTAATATCACGGTTACTCAAAATTACATCTGCTGTTAATTGAGTTTTAGCTCGTTCTACTTCCTCAGATGTCACACCTTTTTCTGCTACATTGGCGATCGCACTACTCAACATTGAGTCAATTTTTTTCAAATCTTGTTTAGCTCCAGCCGTCACCAACAACTCATACCAGCCAGATTCTCGCAAACTGGTGACGGATGCTGTTAATTCACTAGCTAAACCTGATTCCACCAATGCCTGATAAAGTCTAGAATTCCGTCCCTCTGTCAAGATGTAATCCATCACATCCAGCGCCGGGACATCCGGTTGATTTGCATCCGGTAACGGATAGACAACTTGTAACAGCCGCCCTGCTCCCGGTTCTCGCAATACGATGGGAGTGCTGAGTGCTGAGTGCTGAGTGCTGAGTTCTGAGTGCTGAGTGCTGAGTGCTGTTAGCGGATAGCTAAGGTTTAGCCCATGTTGAGTGCTGAGTGATGGAGATGAGGGAGAAATAACTCCTGCCTCCTGCCTTCTGCCTCCTGCCTCCTGCCCCCTGCCCCCTGCCTCCTGCCTGGGTAATTTGCCAAATACTTCTTTAATTGTTTCGAGAGTATTTGCTGTTTGAAAATCTCCAACAATCACTAAGACAGCATTATCGGGACTGTAAAAATTGCGGTAATATTTTTCTACCTGCTCAACTTCAAATTTCTCGACATCAGCTTTAGTGCCACCTACAGGCAACCCATAAGCATGATTGGGAAACACCGCTTGCATAACAGCGCGGTTGAGGCGATATTCTGGACTATTTTCGTAACCCTGCAACTCCGAAATTACTACCCGTTTTTCACTGACTAATTGCTCCGGCTCAATCTGGGAATTTCGCATTCTGTCTGCTTCCAACACCAAGAGCGCTTTTAACTTGTTTCGCTCCACAGTACCGTAATATGCAGTTTGGTCATAGCTGGTAAAAGCATTAGAATCACTACCTAAAGCACTAAACAAACGTCCAAATTGAATTGGACGGTTTTTTGTACCTTTAAACATCATGTGTTCCAATTGGTGGGCAATGCCATTCACGCCCGGTTCTTCGTTACGCGAGCCAACCTTGTACCACACCTGCACCGTCACCACTGGCGCAGTATGCACTTCCTTTGTCAGGACAGTTAGGCCATTTTCCAGCACTGTCTTGCGGACATTTTCTGTCAGTGTTGAGGGCATTATTCTTTTTGCTAGCAAGGTTGACTGATATTTTTCTTTGTTAGTAGATATCACTGGATGTTGGCTATGAGCAGGTCGATCGCTCAACAAAAAAACAGCTACTAGCCATAAACTTAAAAGTAATAACGGCAAGGGATATTTATAAAATTTAAAATAAAATTTGGAAAATCCATACATGTATTTAGCAGATTTATCTGTAAATTAAGTTACATAGTTATTTTGGAGAGTCACTACACTTTAATCTGGCGAAAAAATCTGTGACTTCAGTAACAATACAGAAAAACAATATATTAGCAACAAAGCTAATAAAAAAGCTCAATTACGGGAGTTTTGCTAAAATCCGAATGAATTCCAGAGGTAAGCCATCAGTATCGGCAATGAAAGCTACTTCATAAATGCGATCGCCTATTTGCTGTTGTGTCGGTTCCAAAAGCACCTTCAACGGTTCTAATCCTTCAGTTTGGCTCTCAGCAACTAGCAATACACGTTCTTGCAAATTTGTCAACCAGCTAGGTAAATCTGGTGTAATCTCAGTTAAATCGAATGAGAGATGATAATACCCTACATAATGTTCGTCAGCAAACGCATCTGGGGCTGGTTTTGGTTCGGGAATTTGGATCAGTTCAATTCTGCCGCCCAATCCTTCCATCCAGCAAGCTAAGGTGTAGCCTGTGGTAAAGCGTTCTGAGATTGTAAACCCTAAAAGTTCGTAGAAAGCGATCGCTCGATGAATATTCGCAGTCCGAATAGAAGCGTGGTGCATAACAAAAGTTAGGAGTTGTAAGTTATGAGTTCTAAATTGAATTTAACTCCTAACTCCTCACTCCTAACTCCTAACTCTTAACTTTACTCAAACAACCTGAAATAAGGGTAGCGTACAGGGACACCAGGCTCTTTTTCCAAGTCAAAATTAATCACTTCCCAACAGGCATCATCTGAAGTATCGGGGCTAAACTCCACGGGTAAACCGTACAAACGCGCCGCAGTAGCTTCTGGTTGTCCAGAACGCCAAGGCGTGCTGCGCTCTAAGTAGCCACTCATCAATTCCTGATAGCGTCGAGCAATAATTACTCGTGTTGCTCGAAAACCTTGGGTATAGAGCTTGTCTAATGCTTCGTGAATTTCAAAGCGAATACCATCAGGATGAGTATGTTGTCTATACCATTCATTATTCCACCTCCGCCAATGACGCCCCGATTGCAAATGGATTAACTCTCCATTTTTAGGATTAGCTTCAAATGCGCCATGACGCGGACACAAATAGGTATCTGTGAGTGTCAACGCCGGAATAGTCTGGCGACAATGGGGACACTGTATTTCCGGCCCAAACATCGGGTACTGCAAACCTGGATTCATCATGAAGTGCGTACAAACATAGTTTTGTCTTCACCAGCACTAGTGGGTTGGATTATACACTTCGGCTCAACCACTTTGGGTTACTTGCTCGCTGCTGCATAGACACGGTGTTGCGGCAGGAACATTGTTCACTAGTGTTTTCCTCAGCGTAGAGGCTTGACGCTGTGATATCCTGGTTGTGCAACCAGCCTCAAAGGTTGGAGTTTCTCCAGTGTTCCTGGGTACCATATTCATATTCTATCGTGTCTACCGCTTCTTACTGGACATCTCCTGATTTTTCTCAAGCTGCCTTTATTGCTGGCAATGCTGTTGTTATGGGTTCGGTAAATATAGCAACAGGAGTGAGCATTTGGTATGGAGCAGTGGTTAGGGGAGATGTAGAACAAATTGAAATTGGCGAATGCACCAATATTCAAGATGGTGCAATTCTACATGGTGATGCTGGTTTTCCAACAATCTTAGAAGATCATGTTACCGTAGGGCATCGCGCTGTAATACATTCTGCTTACATTGAGCGTGGAAGTTTGATTGGCATTGGCGCAGTGATTTTAGATGGGGTACGAGTGGGCGCTGGTAGCATTATTGGTGCTGGCGCAGTGGTAACTAAAAATGTACCGCCTTTGTCTCTAGTTGTCGGTATTCCAGGTAAAGTATTACGGCAAGTAACAGACGTTGAAGCCGCAGAACTGATTGAACACGCTGAACGTTACCAAAAGTTAGCTTTAGTTCATGCTGGCAGGGGTACTGATATTGGTTTTAGTAAGGCTTAGAGAGTGGGGGGGCAGGGGAAGCAGGGGAAAAGGTTAAAGGTTAAAGGGAAAAGGAATAAATTTAATCTTTCCCCTTTTCCCCTTACCCCTTTCCCTTTCCCCATTCCCAATACCCAATGCCCCATAATTTAAATATTCTTTACATTTGTATTTGGAAAAATTGCCCACTTCAGCTAAAAATAAAAATGAGAGCTGTTGACAAAACTTTAATTTCTACTTAAGAGAGGGGTTCTAGATATGGATATCGATTTTCGTATAGCGATCGTTTTAGCACCAGTTGTTATTGCCGCTAGTTGGGCAGTGTTTAATATTGGCGCTGCGGCTTTAAGACAAATTCAAGGCTTTTTGGATAGAGAAGCTTAAATTCATTAATCGGGTATGGGGCACGGGGCATTGGGCATTGTTATTCACCTTGTCCCCTTATCCCCTTGTCCTCTTGTCTCCACTCCCCACTCCCTACTCCCATTCCTTGGATATCGATTCTGTAATACAACCCCTGCAACGCTTTGGTGTCCATTTAGGACTCGATCGCATTGTCAATCTATTGGCAAATCTTGGCAATCCCCATCACCAAGTCCCGGTAATTCATGTTGCTGGCACTAATGGCAAAGGTTCAGTCTGTGCCTATCTTTCCTCGGTACTCACTGAAGCTGGTTATCGTACAGGACGCTACACTTCACCCCATTTAGTTGATTGGACGGAACGTATTTGTCTGAATGAACAGCCAATTTCCTCTGAGGAATTGAGTCAATTATTAGAAAAAGTCCAAGCGGTTATTCGCCCTGATGACGAATCGGCAACTCAGTTTGAAGTAATTACGGCGGCTGCTTGGTTATATTTTGCCCAGCAGCAAGTTGATGTGGCTGTGGTAGAAGTCGGACTAGGAGGGCGGTTAGATGCTACCAATGTTTGCTTGGCACCTTTGGTTACGCTCATCACTTCCATTAGCCGGGAACACTGGCAACAACTTGGCCCTACCGTCGCTGACATTGCTAGAGAAAAGGCAGGTATTCTTAAACCTGGATGTCCTGTTGTGGTTGGGCCATTACCACCAGAGGCAGACCAAGTGGTGCGATCGCGTGCCTTAGAATTACAATGCCCGATTTTTACCCCTCAACCCGCCCGTGAAATCGCTACAGGATGGGCAGAGTATATATGTGAAGCAGAGGGGCAGAGTAGCACTTCGACTACGCTCAGTGACCGAGGGGCAGAGGGGGAAATTATAGAATCAGCCCATCACTCCATTAAATATTCGTTGCCGTTAGCGGGACAGATTCAGTTAACTAATTCAGCTTTGGCAATAGCTGCTTTAGAAATTCTTCAACAACAGGGTTGGCAGGTTTCAGAAGAAGCGATAATTAATGGCATGGCCAAAACTAAATGGCTGGGGCGGATGCAATGGACTACTTGGAAAAACCATAAATTATTACTTGATGGCGCTCATAATACCGCCGCCGCCCAAGTTCTCCGTCAGTATGTTGATAGCTTAGACGCAGTTAACCACAAGCCTGTCAATTGGGTTATGGGGATGTTTGCCGATAAGGATCATACTGATATTTTTACCGCTTTACTGCGACCAGGCGATCGCCTTTATTTAGTGCCAATATCAGTAGAACCCTGGCCCGGTAGAACTTCTGCGGATCTAGACTACTTATCAAACCTAGCTTACAGCCTCTGTCCCGAATTAAGCGATCGCCAAATCCATCCAGATTTATTCACAGCACTAGAAGCCGCAACCTCAACCGCTACCACAGACGATTTAATCGTTTTGTGTGGTTCCCTTTATTTAGTAGGCGATTTTTTATCAACCACCAATATAATTCGTAAATCATAATTACGAATTACGAATTACGAATTACGAATTTATCTGTTGTTCCACTCTTGCGCCGCATCTTCTACAGCTTTATCTACAGTTTTCTGGCCTAACATTGCTGCTTGCAAGTTTTCATAAACTGCCTTTTGCAGTTTATTAAAATCCTTCAAAGTAGGGGTCAATATTTCTGCCTTTGGCAGTTCTTGAGCACTCATTACTCGCGCTTTTTCTATTGTTGAAGCATTAGCTGGAACATCTTTAAAGTAAGTATCAGATAATGCTTTGATTGTAGAAGGTAAAACATTTGCAGCTTTAGCAAAGGCTAACTGATTTTCGTCATTGGTGACAAATAAAGCAAACTTCACAGCGCCATCTGGTTGTTTGCTATCGCGGGGAATAACTATGTTCATTACCGCGACATTTTTCTTACCTGTGTCACCAGTGAGTTGAGGTGCTATTTCTGAAGCTTGAGCAATTTTTGGGGCATTATTAGCGATCGTTTTCAGGAACTCTGGCCCAGAAGCTAGAAACGCAGTCTCTCCAGATTGGTATAAATCGATCGCGTGGCGATGTCCTTGGGTTAAAGCCTCTTTCGGAAGCAAACCTTTTTTATACAGGTCTACCCAATACTGAAATGCGGCTTTCCCTGGTGCTGAATTAAACGCCGCTTTACCCTCAGCATCTATTAAGGTGACTCCCATTTGCACGAAAGATTCCAGCACTTCACCAGAATCTTGCGGTACGAAAGTCACAAAAAAGGCATATTTACCTGTCTTGTCTTTAATTTGTTGCGCGGCTTGTGCCAATTCTGCGTAGGTCGCAGGGACTTTATTGATACCTGCCTGTTTTAATAAATCAGTGTTATAAATGGTTAACCGTGTAGTGAGATACCAGGGAATCCCAAAACTCTTACCATTAAGCGTGCTTGCTTTCCAGATATTCGGCAGATAGGAGGAACGTACATCATTCGGGACTTTCGCATCTAAATCTAACCAGGCATTTCGTCCGGCAAGCTGAGAGGCAAAACCCGGATTTAAGTTAACTACATCAGGTGGCGTTTTTGCGGAGACAGCTGTTAATATTTTGTTCTCCATTGCCGCCCAAGGTACATCAACCCAGTTAATCTTTATACCTGGATTTTGCGATTCAAAATTCGCAATTAGGCTTTTGAAGTAGTCGGTAAATTGAGGTTGGAGTTGCATTGTCCAAAACTCAACAGTTCCCACTCCTGAAGTAGCTTGTTTTGTACTTGTATTAACATTACCTGTACTGCAACTTACAATCCAACTGGTTAATAAGCCAAGCAGTACAAAAGCAACAAGTTGTTTAAATTTTCGCAATTGAATCATTTTCCCAGTATTTTTACGCTTGATCGGTGTGAAAAGCTTAGACAGAATTGTTGAGATTATAGGCTAAATAAATTACCCGTAAAGACGTAATATATAACGCCTTTACTGCAACTAATTTAAATTTTCAATTTAGTAGTCCAGCGGGCACAACTGTGGTAAAAAGCTTCAATAGTCTGTTTGGCAAATCGAAAAAAGGGGTAGGCATTGAACTTGCTCCCGAACGGGTGAATGTTGTTCAGCTACGCAAGCAGGGTCAAGGCTTGAAACTAGAAATCTATACATCGGTAGCAGTTCCAGAAGGGATAGTTACCGATGGTCAAATCAACGACCCTCCAGCAATGGCGCAATTAATCCAGCAAGCGCTAGCTGAGAGCAAAATCAAAACTTCTCACGTTGCTACTGGTGTACCAGGACGAGATTCTATCGTTCGGATTATACCAGTGCCAGCAGAGTTAGACGACAAAGAACTGCGAGAAATGGTGCTGAACCATGAAGCAGGTTTGTATTTACCCTATCCTCGTGAAGAGGCTGATGTAGATTATCAGAAACTTGGGTATTTTGTAGATGAAGATGGCATTGAAAAAGTACACGTACTCTTAGTGGCCACCCGCAAGGAGATAACGGATACCTATATAAGTACCTTCGAGCAGGCGGGATTACAAATTGATGTTTTAGAAATTAACAGTTTTGCTCTGATTCGGACTATTCGCGAACAACTGCGACAATTTGGTCCGCAAGAAGCAGCAGTACTAGTTGATATCGAGTTTGACAGTACAGAAATCGCCATCATCGTTAACGGAGTACCGCAATTTTCGCGCACAGTCCCAATCGGGACTTATCAAATGCAAACTGCCTTAGCTAGGGCAATGAGCTTACCTACATCACGAGATATGGAGATGTTGCACGGAATGGTTATTCCTGCAACTCCCATAGACGGCGGTAAAACTGGCGTTACCGAACTCGATCCTGGCATGGCTGCCATATTGAGAGTCTTGGGAGAACTAACGGATGAACTGCGCCGTTCCATCGATTTTTACCTAAATCAAAGTGAAAATTTGGAGGTAGCGCAGATTTTATTAGCTGGGCCAGGAGGTGGACTTCAACAGTTAGATGAATTTTTTACCCAACGATTGAGTTTGCCAACTACCCAAATAGATCCAATCGGGTCTTTGTCTTTGGAAGTGGACACTGATAAATATCCACAGGTACAACGCTCTGGTTTAGCGATCGTACTCGGTCTAGGAATGCGGGAGGTGTAATAAAATGTACAGCCTAGATGTTAACTTTCTTAAAGACCGCCCAGCATACCAGAAAAAGCCAGAGAAACAAGGAGGAATAGCCTTCAAATTTCCTACGGGAGATTTGACACTACTGTATGTGGGAGTTGCAGTAGGTGTAGGTCTTCCAGCTTTATTGGGAGTTGGTTGGTGGTTGTTACAAGGGAAGATTGTTGAATTAGATGGTCAAATTGCACAACTAGATCAAGAAAGCAAGAGATTAGATACAGAAATAGGAAATCTGAACAAAATCAAAGCCGAGACAAGTGCAATTAAAGGGGAAACCCAAGCTTTAGTCACTGTATTTGACCAGATTCGTCCTTGGTCAGCAATGCTGCAAGATTTGCGCGATCGCATCCCAACGGCAGTGCAAATCGAGAATATCAAGCAAATTCCACCCATTCCAGCAGCGGCAGGTCAGCCACCAAATAATCCCGCAGGGGGATTAGAAATTAACGGATTGGCTCGTTCCTTTAATGATGTCAATGATTTCTTATTGAGTTTACAACAGTCTCAGTTTTTGAAGCCCACAGAAACCAGAATTCTGACAGCAGCGTTAGTAGATGCTCCCTTAACATCAAGTGCGAGTCAATCTTCTAATAATGTAGTAATTAAGCCACCTCAAGTAGTTAAATACACTATTCAATCGAGCATGAACGACGTTCCAGCGTCAGAATTAATTCGAGAGTTGGAAAAAAAAGGCACAGTGGGGTTAGTAACTCGAATTCGTAATATGCAACAAACAGGAGTCATTTCAAAATGACGCTGAGTGATGATTTAAATTTTGCCGAACAAGGTGGGGAATTCGATCAGGCAACGCCAGCCTCCCCTGTGCTATTTGGTATTGCCTTCACACCAAAAATTATTGGGATCTTAGTGGGGGTAGTTGGTTTAGCGGGAGCAGGTTATATATTGTTAAACCTGCTGATGCCAGCTTGGGAAAGCTATCAGCAACAGCAAGCCAAAAGCTCTGAACTGCAAGCGCAAATTGAGCAAAAAAAAGCCAATATCAAACAGATTGACAAAGTTAAAGACGAACTAGCACAGGCAAAGCAGCAAAAAGTTCAGGTTTTAAGTTTATTTGCTAACGAAAAAACCTTAGATACATTACTGTTGGATTTGAACCGCTTAATTGAGTCTGGCAATAGTGCAACTTCTATTAATGCAGTAAGAGCCAAACTGAAGAGATATGCGCCGATTTCCCAAAAACCAGAACCGATTGTCGATGGAAGTCTAGGAGTAGGGGTTGACGGCAAGCTGCAACGCAGTACTATCAGCGCTGAGATTACAGCAACTTATGAACAAACACAATCGATAATTCGTAACATTGAGCGGTTACAGCCTTTGTTAATAGTTAAAGATTATCAAGCAACTTTAGCTCCAACAGAGACAAGATCGCCATTAGATAAAACGCCGATGCAGGTAGGCCCAGCAGCGATTAATACATCATTCCAGTTACAGGTATTGATGCCACTTAGTCCAGAGGAAATAGCGGCAGCAGCGAAAGCTGCCCCGAAAAAATAGTCAAATTAGAGCTAGGACGAATAGAATTCGCGGCTACACAATCGTAGACAAAGCCTTCCCACAGACTCAGGAAATAATTGAGGGTTTTGAAACTTTCGTTCGCCCTTGGTCTTTCCGTAGGGTAGGTGGACAAAGTCTCGTGTAATTGAGCCAACGCGGTCTTCTCCAAAAAGGAGAGGCTAGCGCCAATGGGAAAACCCCATAAGCAATTGGCGTGTGGTTTTTAACCGCCTACTCAAAATTGTTTGTAAACAAGGTTTTATAAGGTGAGGAATGAACTGTGAAACAGCTTCACGGTAATAGTTTTATTTTAGGTACTGCTGCTTTTGTATTTTTGGCAGCTCAACCAGTTTGGGCACAAATTACTCAAGTTACTGATGTCAAGTTAAATCCCGTTAATGGTGGAATTAGCGTTGCTTTGAAAACTTCTTCTGGGTCGCGCGCCCAAGTTTTCACTACAAAAAGAGGCAAGGCTTTAGTCGCTGATGTTATCAACACTCAATTACGATTACCACAAGGTAATAGCTTTCGTCAAGATAACCCAGCACCAGGAATTGCCTCTGTTGAGGTTAGTCAGCTTGATGCTAATAGTGTTCGGGTGACGGTAACTGGCAACAACGATGCACCTGGCAGCCAACCTGTAATGCGATCGCAAAATGGAATTACACTCAGCTTTAGCCCTTCAACAGGCACTACAGCATCAGCGCCAACACCAACAGCCCCAACAGCCCCAACATCCACAGCACCACCTGTTACGACTCCAGCCCAACCTGGTCAAAAGCCAGATGTTCTCGTTCCTAACCCGCAAGTAACTATTGACGGACAACCTGCACAAGCTGCTGGGCCAGGTCAACCTCTGAGTCAGGCTCCACCATTCTTACCTCGAGCCGTCGCTCCACCAGTGGGAGATATTGCTATTTCGGCTACCGATGCTTCTCCTAGCACTGTTGACTTGGGAACTCAGGAACGTGTACCTCGTTTAGTACTGCGAGATGCACCGGTGCGTGAGGTTTTGTCATTACTTGCTCGTGCTGCTGGTTTGAACTTGGCTTACGTAGGAGGTGAGCAAGGTGGTGGAGGTAAGCCAGGTGCCGGTGCCAATACACCAGCAGTTTCTCAAACTATTTCTTTAGATATAGAAAATGAGCCAGTGCAAGATGTGTTTAATTACGTTTTGCGTCTGAGTGGTTTAGAAGCTAATCGCAGTGGTCGTACAGTTTTTGTCGGGGCTAAATTACCTAATGCGACGCGTGATATGGTTGTACGTAGTATGCGACTCAATCAGGTCACGGTAGGAGTCGCCCTGAATTTTTTGGTTGGCTTAGGAGCAGAAAGTGCCGTCAGCCGCGAACGACAAGTTACCAGTGTTAGTGCCGTAGCCGTGGGTAATGTGGCTGCTCCCATCACCCAAACTCAGACAACCACGGAAACCCAAATTCAACCTCTACGCGTTGATTTTCAAGACTCTAGTCCATTACTAAGAGGTTTACAGGCATTAGGAGACGAGCGCACCAATTCTGTGACCTTAATTGGCTCTCCTAGACTGATTGAGATTGCGATGGCTCAACTAACTCAGCTTGATATCCGCCGTCGTCAAGTGGTAGTCAACGTTAAGATTATTGATGTCAACCTCTCGAACATTCAGGACTACAACACTAGCTTTTCTTTTGGGGTTGGTAACAACTACTTTAGCAATGATGGTGGTGTCGCAACTCTAAATTTTGGTGGTGCTAGAACACCTACTAGTAGTGAAGTAAGAAGTAGCGTTACTAGTACACCAACGATTCTAGATCCAAGAGCTGCTTTGACTCCTGCATACAGGTTCACCAAGTCTCTTCTTACTAGCTTGCAGGCTCAGGTTACAAATGGCAATGCCAAGATTTTGACAGACCCAACTTTAATTGTGCAAGAAGGTCAACAGGCTCTGGTGAATCTGACTCAAGAAGTAGTGGGAAATATAACTCTCCAAACAACAGATACTTCTGGTGGTTCTAGAACAGAAAGAACAATTGAGAAACAAAAAGTGGGCTTAACCTTGAGTGTAAAAATTGAGCGGATTGACGATAATGGGTTCGTTTCTCTATCGGTTGCTCCTACTGTCAGCGCTCCTTCCACCCCAGCAGATACAGGAAATGGACAAATTATTTTAGTGTCTGAGCGCTCTCTTACTTCTGGCTTAATTCGCTTACGAGATGGTCAGACACTAGTCCTAAGTGGTATAATTCAAGATCAAGACCGGACAGCTGTCTCCAAAATTCCTATCTTAGGCGATCTTCCACTGATTGGTTCGCTATTTAGAAGTACAAACCGACAGAACCAGCGTCAAGAGGTAATTGTATTGCTTACACCTCAGATTATGGATGACTCTGAGAACTCCTCCTATGGCTATAACTACACCCCTAGCCCTGAAGTGCGGCAAATCCTTGAGCGTCGTGGGTTGAAGGTTCCTGGTAGGTAATAAAGATAATGATTAGGTGAGTCACCTCTGCTAAAGGCTCAGATCCCCAACTTCTTTAAGAAGTTGGGGATCTTCTTTTTTACGAGTAGGTTTAAGTTTAAATGTCATTCTACAATAAAAATACCCAATCACAATAGAAGTAGCAGTAGTGGGTAAATACTAATACTCTTATGACAGCACTTACATTAAACCTCAATTCTGTAATTAAACTGACAAGAGAGCAATTTTATCAATTGTGTGAAGAGAACCCCGATTTAAAATTAGAACGCAATGCCGAAGGAGAGTTAATTATAATGCCACCTACGGGAGGAGAAACAGGAAAAAGTAATTCTACTATTAACGCTCAAATATGGTTCTGGAACGACCAAAATCAATTGGGCGAAGTTTTTGATTCATCAACTGGATTTACTTTACCTTCAGGGGCTGACCGTTCTCCAGATGTTTCTTGGGTGGAAAAATCTCGTTGGGATGCTTTGACCAAAGAACAAAAAGAAAAATTTATTCCTTTATGTCCTGATTTTGTTATCGAGATACTTTCGCCTAATGACAGCTTGAAAAAAACTCAGAGTAAGATGCAAGAATATATCGAAAATGGTTGTCGTCTAGGTTGGTTGATCAACCGAAAAAAACAGGAAGTAGAAATTTATCGTCCAGGACAAGATGTGGAAGTTTTAAAATTTCCTCAAACTATTTCTGGGGAAAATGTTTTACCTGGTTTTGTACTTCATATAGAACGAATTTGGTAAAAGTTGGGCAATACTCAGAAGTCGAAACTAGCCCTACTTTTACGCCTGTGTCAGTGAAGGAGATTCCTCAATTTATCCAAGAAGCGAAGAAGAATGGGGAAATTGCTACTACTCGTGCTTTTCGGGCTTGGGTGCAACAAAAAATTTCTGCTGGGGATTGACTCACTCTGGCATTTTTGTATAAAGAACTTGCAAAAAATAAATAATCCCAAAGTATCTGGAGACAGTTAGAGGCGTAACGGATGCATCAGAAGAAGTTGTCATAGCGTAGTTTACCGCCGTAGGCATCGCCCCACAAATGTTAAGAAACATGTGACTAATGGATAGCTTTCTAGGGAAGAAGCTTTAATTTTCCCTCTTCGCTACTAAACAAGCTTGCTATGGGGTTAAATTTCGCATTGGATTTTCCACATCAGATAAAAAGTGAGCAAAATCTGCAACTTTTTAGAGAAATCGGGAATCTGAGCCTTAAATTTCCATAAAAATTGGTTAATCTCAGCAATAACTCTTCAACATCGGTAATGAATGCCAACAAACATTGACCATCTCTCCCCCTGTTTTCTTTGCAATTGCGGGATTTACTAAGTATTTTTTCCTACTTTTGGGGTGGTTTTTAGTGAAACAAGTACCCTAAAATTACAAAAAATCCTGAAATCTATATAAATTAATGGTTTCATCTATCCACATCAGGCTACTACACCTTAGAATGATTCATTGAAAAGTCGAGCCGATGGGATGTACAGCCGTTTTGAGTAAAAATACTCCCAAAGGATGATTTTTGTATTTCCGCGAACAAAGATTTCAGTACAGATGTATTAATGCGCATCCGTACTGAAATCTCAAGTAAACCTTCAGGAGTTTGACATGAACAAAGGTGAATTAGTTGATGCCGTAGCTGAAAAGGCTAGTGTTACCAAGAAACAAGCGGATGCAGTCTTAACTGCCGCTCTGGAAACGATTATTGAAGCGGTTTCTTCTGGTGATAAGGTGACATTGGTGGGATTTGGCTCATTTGAATCACGGGAACGTAAAGCCCGTGAAGGTCGCAACCCGAAAACAAATGAAAAAATGGAAATTCCAGCGACGAGGGTTCCTGCCTTCTCCGCAGGAAAACTGTTTAGAGAAAAGGTAGCACCCCCAAAAGCATAGGTTCTGTCTTCGGGAACCCTTTTTTAATGCGGCAACCTGCACACGGGGGAAATTTAGCCTGGGCAGCAGCGCTGGCTGGCTGTCCCCCTGATGCTATTCTGGATTTTTCTGCTAGCATCAGCCCGTTGGGGCCTCCAAATAGCGCGATCGCTGCTATTAAGTCCCAAATTGGTAATCTTAAGCACTATCCAGACCCAAACTATAGTGAACTGAGACTAGCTCTCAGTCACTTCCATCAATTGCCGTCTGAGTGGATTCTGCCGGGTAACGGCTCCGCAGAATTACTCACTTTAATCGGTAGGGAATTAGCTCAATTAGCCGCGACAATTTTAATCACTCCAGCCTTTGGTGATTACTACCGAACTTTGGCAGCGTACAACGCTAATGTGCTGGAGTGTCCCCTAATTAGTTATGAGCAACGAGTGCTGTTAGCGGAAGCGGGGCGTTTAACCCGTGCTGAGTTACCAGTTTTACTCAGCACTCAGCACTTAGCACTCAGCGCTCACTGTGGACTATTGCTGAATAATCCGCACAACCCAACCGGAAAACTATTTTCACGGGACTCTATTTTGCCCTACTTAGAGCAATTTGCTTTGGTTGTGGTGGATGAAGCATTTATGGATTTCGTGCCGCCTAATGAGGAACAAAGCCTGATTCCGGTGGTGCAGGAATATCCGAATTTAGTAGTGTTGCGATCGCTGACCAAATTTTACAGTCTTCCAGGACTGCGATTGGGATATGCGATCGCACATCCTGACTGTCTAGCTAAATGGCAGCTATGGCGCGATCCTTGGCCTGTAAACACGCTAGCGGCAGCAGCGGCAATTGCAGCACTCCAGGATACGGGGTTTCAGCAGCAAACTTGGGCATGGCTAACACCTGCACGAAACCAACTGTTTCAGGGTTTAGCTGAAATCCCAGGATTGCAACCCCAACCAAGTGCTGCTAACTTTTTACTGGTTGAGTCCCAAGAATCTACTTCCCAGTTACAGCAACAATTACTCAAGTATCACCAGATTTTAATCCGCGATTGCCTTAGTTTTAAAGAACTAGGCGATCGCTTTTTCCGGGTTGCTGTACGTGAAGAGTCCGATAACCAACGCTTACTAACAGCGCTAAACTCATTGCTGAGTGGGGAGTGGAGAGTAGGGAAGTAGGGGAGATGAGGTAATTTTTCATTTTCCCCCATACCCAATGCCCAATACCCAATGACAAATGACAAATGACAAATGACAAATGACTACGATGTTGTAATTATTGGTGGCAGTTTTGCTGGATATTATGCTGCACTTGCTGCAACCCAACTACGTGCTACAGTTGCCCTGGTACAACCCAAAGTAGACTACGGGTTTACTCATCACCATGCTCTGACCGAAATTGGTAAACTAGCGCAGAAGTTGAAGGATGCGGCTGGTTTTGGTATTCATGCCACACACACTGATACCTCAGAAGAATGCCATATATCTATGGCATGGCAAGAAGCCATGCTGTATGCTCAATGCGTCGCTTCAAATCTCCAAGAACAGCATTCCCCAGCCATTCTAGCTGCGCAGGGAGTCGATGCGATCGTAGGCAGTGGTCAGTTTCAATCTTCACCCCAATTGGCTTTTGCCGTTAACAATCGCCTACTACGCGCCCGTACTTATTTGCTAGCCAGTGGTTCGCGTCCAGAAATTCCAGAGATTGAAGGATTACAAGCCACTGGCTATCTAACCCTTTCTAATATTTGGCAATCTTTTCAGGGAGCAATATTACCCAAAAATTGGGTAATTATCGGTGGAATTCCCCAAAGTATTGAAATTGCTCAAACTTTAGCAAGCTTTGGTTGCAATGTGACGCTGGTAGTCAAACATCCTTATGTTCTTCCATATCTAGACCCTGAGATAGCCACATTGCTTCAGGCGCAGTTAGAAGTCGAAGGTGTACGCGTACTCACCGAAAAACCAGTAACTCAGGTGAGGGTAATTGAAAATAAAAAGTGGATTCAAGCAGGAGATAAGGCCATTGAAACTGATGAAATTTTAGTGGCGACTGGCCAACAGCCGAATCTTGAATCCCTAAATTTGGCAGCAGTAGGTGTGAAATGGCATCGTCGTAGCTTAGTGGTGAATGATAAACTGCAAACCACTAACCATCGCATTTATGCTTGTGGTGATGTAATTGGTGGTTACGACTTTGCCAATGTTGCTAATTATGAAGCAAAAATTGCTTTGAACAATGCACTATTTTTCCCTAGATTACGAGTAAATTATTCCTCTATTCCTTGGGCAATATGTTCTGTGCCGATGCTGGCGCAAGTGGGTTTGACAGAGGCACAGGCAAAACGCCTATTTAGCCGAGATGAAGTTTTAGTTTTGCGACAGTATTTTAAAACAGTGGCAGCAGCCAAACTTCGGGATGAAACCACTGGTATGTGTAAATTAATTGTGCTACGCAATGGGGAAATTTTGGGAGCTTCGATATTTGGGGCAGAAGCTGGAGAATTAATTAATTTGATTGCCTTGGCAATATCACAAAAAATTAAAGTCAAACACCTAGCAAATTTATCTCCTGCCTATCCCAGTTTCTCAGAAATTCTGGAACGAACTGCAAGAGAGTGGAGTAAGCAAAAGTTAAATACTAACATTCCTTTGCAAGAGTTTTTAGAAGGTTTCTTCCATTTCCGTCGCAATTGGAATTAGCATTTATGCACGGAGTTATCACTATAATAGCTTAAAGAAAGTGCTTATATGATTACTGAATTTGCCAATATTGACAGCACCTTGATTGCAAACACAACGTCATCATAATTGAGGATCATTCCTCAAAATTGAGCTTATTATTTTTGTTGAAGTGCAAATTTTAAATCTGTCAACTCTAATTCTCCTCCGGTTGTTGTTAATACTAAATTAATGCCTAAAACACTTTTTCCTTTAGTTGTATAGTTAGTTGGAAGTATTTGTTTGGTCAAATCAAAATTTATAGCACTTTCATATCTTATTTGATATGGTGTTGGTTTATCGCCAAGTAAAAATGATGTGATAGCTACTTGTGCTGGTGCTTTCTTTACTACACCTTTTACAACTAAAGGCACAAGCCTAAATTGCTTTTGACTATTAGAGGTATCAATTCTAATGATACACCTAGCCCTTGACGATTGTGCCTTTACAGTTATAGGAGCACGAAGCGTAAACTGATTTATTTGCGGATTGAAACTTATATTACATCCCCTATTAACCGAAAATCGTGGCTGGTTGTTTACTGGAGCAGCAGTACTAGATGAATTGGCATCATAACAGAAAAAAAACAAGCACATTAATATGAAAAAATTACGTGCATCACTCAATCTCAACATAACTTCCTCTCCATCAACAGAAATTTGTAATCTTAAAGAAGAATACATTCGGTAGATTCAATGAGTGGGGGATTTAGACTCACCACTCATTGAAGACTACCAAATTTGGAATTTGGTGCGGTGTATCACTATCTATCCGCAGAATCGCTAAAAGTAACGACTAGCAACGCTTTAGGTCAAAAAAAAGTTTCACATCCCCAGCATTGAGATCGGCTGTATCAACGAAAATAGAGCTTCCTCGCGAGGATTGTGCAGTCAGATTAATACCTAATAATCCTTGTCCACCACCACTACATAAACCTGTAGCAGCTAGAACAGTAATCTCATCTTGCTCCGCAAATGCCTTACTAGATGTAAAATTGGTAGTTTTAGGGCGAGCTACGGCTTGACCAAGAGCACCACCACTAAAGCTATAACTTCTGTTTAAGCTGGTACCTTTACTACCTCTATCAATATCAGTAGTTCCTTGGTACAGTACTTGTACATCTTGGATGATAAAACCACTAGGAATAAAAGTTTGAACGCGTAAAATACACTTTTGACGCTGACCATTGAATGCATTAAAGTTATCCAAGATGAGCGATAAGGTTCTACCATCCTCTCCAACAAGCTGATCGGCAACCTTACATCCACCAGATCCGATTGCATCTCCAAAAGTAATACTAGGCTCGTCAGCCAAAACCTTGGTCGCGATCGCGTTGAGTCCAAGAATTGTAGATATAGACAGTAATACACCAAATTGTTTAAAGTTCATATTGATTGTACCTATGTTGCTAGAGTTGTTTTTTGATGAAAAATGCATTCAAAAGCCAGAAGGTACGAGGTATGAAGGCATTTTTGCTCTAATCCCACTCTTAAAAGCATGAGATTGAAGCAAGGATGCTTTGTGTCTTGTGTTACATATCTCGACACAATTTTGTTCTAGTAGTGGACAATCACCTACTACTAAAGTTTTGATTGATACTTACAGGCTTCTGCCTTTTTCAATTGTGGGAAATTTTTTCAAGTATGCTTTGACAATTTCTGCTCAATCAGAAAATGAAGCATAACTGTGTATCGCTGGAGTTAATAGAAATTAAGATGGAAATCAGGTTACAAGATGTATTCTTGCTGTATGTCCATGTGGGGAAGATCATATAGTTACCTTTATCCATAAATATGTGTTCTCGATCACAAACACCTTGTGTTTACGAACACTGCCAACTTCAAAATAGTAGTATTGTAGTATGAAGGAGTAGTACTCCAAAGTTAGGTGCTAAAAATTAGGGGTATAAATCACCGATTTAATAGTGCAATACTGATAGCGCAGCATTAGTAAGCCGTCGAACGTCATAGCCCGCCGCAGACATCGCAGTGAAATAGCTGTTTTTATTGAGAATCTATATTATGAGTGACTGAAATTCTAGTCGTAGACTGGGAACTAGGTAATTGGGAGTACCCTAAAAACCCTGCATGAAAATCCAAACTACTCCCGCCGCTGTTAGAGGAACGCTGAGGTTATCTGTGCCGTGGGGGGAGACTGCCTCTGCTAAGGTTGCAAAAGTAGCAGTTACCACCGCCGTCAACAATACCCATCCTAAACTTAAAGGACTTGCTAGGGGACTCAGCGACGAACCAGGTAACAGTAACAGCACTAAGAAAATCACCACTGTACTTGCTATAAACATTGCTGCTGAACCTTCCCAGGAACGTACAGAACTTCCCACTTGGTATTTATGCTGCCCAAAACGTTTACCGATTAATGCTGCTAGTGCGTCACCCCAGGTCATCGCCATTATCCCAGCTACGGCGATCGCAACGCTATCTACTGGCCCATCTGGTCGCCACAGTAGCCCGAACAGCAGTGTCACGGAAATAGCAAAATAAACCGTACCAGGTGAGCTATCCTGGGTATCCATTGCACCGATGATTCGGTAGCGGTAAAACAAGTAGTTCAGTCCGATAAAGGTAGCAAAAGGTATAATTCCGATTTCCCAATTCTTAAATAGTAGCAGGACTCCGAAAGCCCACATCCCCGCACCAATATGGATTACCTTGCGGGTCAAATCTGGCTTTACACCAAACAACTTGCGCAATCCCTCGCCAATCACAAGCAGACTGATAGCGTAAACATACGAAATTGCTAGCCCGATAAAATCATTTGTCATTTGTCATTTATCATTGGGAAAAGAACTACAGAAAGCTGCCTCTGTGCGTTGCTGGTTCACTTAGGTCGATCGCTATTTCGTCTAAAGTTCTTTTCTACTGACGAAACGCTACCAATACCTTGAAGAATACCACGACCGATTAAACCTAAACCCCGACCAACTATTTGGGTAAGGATAAAAACTATACCGCTACCGAAAACAGCTAATAGTGATTTTAAACGCGGTGCGATCGCATCACTAAATTCTAGGAGCAATGTCACTACTAAGGGAATATTAGAAAGTTTTACTAACTCCTGATTTCGAGGGGCATAAACTGAAGTATTAGCAATGCCACGAGGCGCAATTACAAATAGCTCATAGCGACTTTCAAAAACTGCTTTTGGCTCGCTTATATAATTTTTTAATCTATATTTCCACGACAAATCATTTCTAAATCGTTCAATTTCTCTTGTAGAAATCAATTGGCGTCCATAAAAGTTTTGCTTAATCTCTTCTACATCTGCTAAATAATTTAACAGTGGTTGCACTACTCCATTCGCTACCTGAATCAATAGGTTCTCTAAAATCATTAATGCTTGAGACTTAGCTTCGGCGCTCACTACTGGATAGGAGGTATTATCAATGTTCAATTCTGTTTGAAATAAAAGATAAGAATAAAACTCACAAACTAGCGGAATTTTATTGAGAATCTCTCTCTGTACAACCTCTGCATTTTGCAGCAATAAATTAACAATTTCTATATTTCGATCGACTATTTTTATCCGAGAAAATTTTCCAAAAAAATCTGTAATTGCTGCTTGCCATAAATCACATAGTAAAGTATTTTTTAGTTCATATAATTGATTTATCTCTATTTGAGAAGTACGCACTTCATCCAACTGTTCAGCTAATTTTTGTAGGATTAGATAAAGTAATTCCCGTTTTTTATCTTCACGAAAGATATCAATTTCTAAAGGTATATCTGTGACATTTCGTAAAGGAAATTGAAGTTTAGTAACACAAGATGTAAACAAGGCAGATTGTAGGGTTCCCGGACTTAGTAAAGGTGATACAGTTTGCCTTTGCTGAATGGCACCACTTAATAAAGGAGTCAAAGGTGGCTCATCAGCAAGCGGAATCTGTTCCTCTTGCCTTTCTTGTGATGAAACCAACAACCGATTTAGCAACCAACGAGCCGCTAGCAGTTCTCGCCGCTGTCCAGCTAGAATGGCTCGATCTAGTACTGGTAGTCCGGGAGTTTGTAATTGTGCTGTTACTGCGGCTAGGGTAGCATTAATGTTAGCGATTCCTGACAAACGTAAATTATTTCGCAGCTTAAAGAAAGGCAGTGAGGAGTTAGGAGTAGAGACGTGATTAATCGCGTCTCTACAGGAGTTAGGAGTTCTTACTGCTTCTGTGTCCTGGAACCAGTAAGAACCACCATCTGCAACTTCTTGCATGGCGGCGACTAACTCAGGAAGCGGTGTACCTTTAGGACAGTAGCCATTTATACCAATAAATTTCGCTGCTAATAGCAGTCCTTGTTCTTGAATAGAACTGAGGAGCAGGATTGGTAGGTTGGGATATAAGGCTCTGAGTTGCCGACAGAATTGTAAACCTAGCTGTTGACTGGTGGTAGAGTGACCATTGCCAAATTCTAAAACTACCAGATTTACCTGGTTAGGGTCTTTTTCGGCAATTTCTGCTAGAATCTGCAAGGCAATGGTATCAGTTTCTACAACTGCGATCGCTTCTAAGTTAGGAATCGCTTCCAGAGCTATCCGTAATCCCAGACGAAAAATCGGGTCTTGGTCGATTAACAATAATTTTAAAGGGCGATCGCTCATAGTCCACTCAATTAAATCGGCACTGTTTTTTACCAATCAGAAAACAACTTTGATACAAAACTTTGTCTTCCCCATTGTCACCTGTTTTCGCAAACTGATAAATCGATCGTAATTGCCATAAACAGCTTTCACTGTGTGATTAAATGAACCTGAGTATTCGGCACTGGTTGGCAGAACGCCATATCGCAATCAATCAAATCAGAGGGTTTTCTGAGGGGCAATTGGCAGGTATTGCCTACCGGATTGTTCAGGATATGGAACTCAAAAGCCTGATGCCTTTTGATATATGTACCTTGGTAGAGGTTTTAGAACTGCCCTTAAGTATTGTTTGGGAAGAAATCAGTGTCATTTCCCAGCTGACAGAAAAACTGTTGCGTAGCCTCAGCCAAAAAAAACCGTTAAAACGTAACGAAGGGACATGGCTAGCGTTTCAAATTGCCTATCTCCAAGCTTTGCAAGCAATTCTAGAGCAGGAAGCAAGCCTACAAAAACCGTGGTTAGACCGGGCAATTATACCCATACAAGCACACATACTTAAAGAGGATGTGGGTAAATTCATTCTCGAAGATCCGCAACTACAAGGATTGCTAAAAACTCTCAGCCCAGGTAAATTGACTGATACTCAAGCTGAACAAGCACTGTCTTCGGTTGCAGATTCATTGCTGGTGCAACAAATAAATAACGCTGCTATCGCTTGGTTAGTCGCCAATGGTGCAGAGGAACCGGAAGCTAAACTTCTAACGCAGCGTTTAATCAACTCACTTCCTGGTGACATATTAGTAGTCGTCACGGGTAATGCTGCACCTTTAGCCCAACTGCAAAAATTTTTCCGTTTGGGGATTTCATTATCTCCCAGTTTCATTACCCCAGAAGTTGGTTCTACAGTCAGTGAAAAAATCGATTTGCACCGAGAACATTACCGTGCAAGTTTGATTAAAAACCTCAGTATCCCTTTGCTAATGGAATCCTTTGCGCTTAAGGATATCTATGTGCCACAAAAGGGCTTACCAATAGAGGAAAATATTTCTGAGCAAGATAAAAAAGCTGTTAAACCAGTTGATTTAAAAATATGGGCGCAGCAACAGCTTACTGATTTAGAAACGATCGCTGTCATTGAGTCAGAACCTGGTTATGGAAAAACTAGTTTTTGCCAACTTTGGGCAGCACAGGTAGCACAGGAATTGTACCCTACTTGGATGCCTATAGTAATTAGGTTGCGAGATGTAAAATATGGTAAAACTTTAATCGAAACTCTAAATTCTGCCTTTGGTGTTAATCTTTCAACTTGGTTAGAGCAAGAAAATCTCCCTTGTCTGTTGCTGCTGGATGGTTTGGATGAATTGCCCCATTCTGCTCAGGGTATCAGGGCACAAGCAATTTTTATTCAGCAATTACTGAACCTTCAATCTCAGCACCGCCACAAAATTGTGTTGACAAGTCGCTCAACGACTTTACCAGAAATCGTCTCGGAACTACCGCTATTGTTGAAGCGAATTATTATTCAGCCATTGGATGTAGACGAATTCAAGCAATGGTTTCAACAGTGGGCAAAAGTGCAATCATTACCCATTGCTCAAAATTTCTTTACATTATTAAAACAGGCAGGGTTATTTGCTAGCCAATCAAAGTTAAGCGAATTACCTCCCCTTATCCGTCAACCCTTAATGCTGCATTTGTTGGGCCTCTTGCACCGCGAGGGATTGCTAGATGATGAACTATTACAGTTAGCAGCTAATACCCAAAAGTCTTTTCTGTTATGGGAAATTCATCATCGTCTGAGTCGATGGTTGTTGGGTTATCCGCTAATTGGTGGAATCAAGACGATGTTACTGCGTTCGGGTACAGCTCATATTCATCGGACTCCAGAAGCGATCGCTAATCTACTCGCCGATCGTCATCCCCAAGATTTACTCGAGCAGATGCAAGCGATCGCTCTCAAAATTTTACACTCGCAACGTCATCAAATTAATCTAACTGGTGAATTTAATACTTTACCAGCGTTTTATTTTAAAACTTGGGATGTAGAAAGCTCAGGCGAAAGCGCAGCGAAAAGTAGTTTAATTGAGTTTTCGCATCTCAAGTTAGGAGAATCTCTTTGTGCAGATGCTATTGCTGCCCAACTTAAACTTCTGACTCAGTACCAAGATGAGGCTTATGGCACGCCCACTTTTGTACTCGATCCCAGTAGCGTAGCCCAGAATATTTATAATTTACTAGGTTACGGGATACTTAGCCAAGAAATTGAAGAACTAGCGATCGCCGGATTGCGTCGCCAGCAAAAGCAGAAATTTTCGTTTGAAGTTTTGTTTCAACGTCTTTTATCTTTCTGGCGTGCTTACTGTCAAGGATGTTGGTTAGATCAGGGGATAGCCCACAACGCTTTGACTAATTTTCACGCTCTGCAAAACCCTGTGAATGTTGAACAGGTGAATGCTGCGGTGGGACTGAATGTATTTTTATTGCTTTGTGCTTGCTACCGAGAAACAAAAGTTCCATTTTGGCCTTGTGGGAATCCAGTCAATTTGACAGAATTCAATCCAGAGGTGCTGAGTGTGCTAATTGCTAGGACAATGGTTTTGCATAAAAGCGCTTTTGCAACCCGAATTAAGTCTCTGTCTGGACTCAATTTATCGGGAGCCTCCTTATCGCAAGTAATGTTAACTGGGGTAAATCTTGAGCAAACAAATTTATCTAATGCGGAGTTAACAGGTGCGAATTTGGCTGGAGCCAATTTGCAACAAGCTAACCTCACAGGCGCGAACTTACAATATGCAAACCTCGCAGGCGCAAACCTACAACAGGCAAATCTCACAGGCGCAAACCTGCAACAGGCAAACCTGATGGGGACAAATCTTAATTCTGCCGATCTCACCAACGCCTGCTTATTTGACGCCATCCTTGCTGCGACTGACAAAAAATTGGCCGCTGATAATGGTGCTTTGTTCTCTAAAGAGTTGTTCCAAAAACTGAAACATTTGCGATCGCAGCAGCCCTTCTTAAATACCGTAAAAATCACGCCAAACACAAACGTTAATTGGAACAAAACCCCTGCCATCGGACTAATTGAAAGCTGTGAAGGCGCAATTTTGTCAGTAGATTTAGATGATGATGATGTCGATGATGAGACAGTTTTTGGTAATTAATTCGATTGCGCAATAGGGAATGGGCATGGGGGATTGGTCATTGGTCATTAGTTATTAATTCTTTTCCCTCACTCCCTCATCTTCCCCTGCCTCCCCTGCTCCCCTGCTCCCCTGCTCCCTACCCCTCCTCCGGATTGCGGTAGCCAAAAAAGTTAATACTGTAGTCAGTAATCCGCACTCCTGTTTCTTCTTCAATTTTACGAATCAAATCTTCTGGTAGTTCCACATGAACATCAAGAATTTGATTTGTATCCACACAGTTTATATGACTGTGAGAGTCACTAATGTTGCCGTACAAACGCCCATCGCAGCGTTCAATACACTCAATGATGCCTTGACTGGATAATGCTTCTAAATTTTGATAAACAGAGGTATGACCGATCTCTTTGCCTTGTTGGTTCAAGCGATCGTAAATCTCTCTTGCAGCAAGATGTTCATTTGCTTGCCAAAGTAATTCCAGAATAAAGCGACGCTGACGACTGACGCGCATACCCAGGATTTGACAGCGCTCAAGTGCATCTTCTAAAGAACGAATTGGTCTTGTAGTAATTGTTTGTTTTTGCATATTACAGCTTGTTAACTGTTGGAGGGAATTTTCCCGTCTAAATGTTTATTGGTTATTTAATATATGCAATGATATTGCACACCGCTGTCTCACCTGTACTTATGTTTTGGCTTTTGATGCTGTGAAAGTGACAGGTGTGGCGATTATGATTTTTTTCGCTTGTTGACGGCTACTTTGTCAGACCTTAATCTAAAACAAACTCATTACAACTTTAACTTAAATTTGCTGTAAATGTCCACCTTGGGGCAGCCATTGCCTTGTCCAAGGAAGCTGATTCTAATGGCGTACCATATTAATCGTGTAGTAATTATTTAATTAGATGCAAGTAATTATATCAATGATAAAAGTAACATTTAATTTTAGTAAATATCGGTGAAGTGAGTCGCGTAGGCGAGTATTTACCGCAGCAATCGGTAGTGGCTCATATCAAGGCTATTAATGAGACTTCTTGCATAAGTTGGGAAAAGGTTCTGTATTATCCCCTTCCCCTTTAACCTTTACCCCTTTCCCCAAGAGTGCAAAAAGCACAAATGCCAAGAGGTCTATGGATGTATATTTGTTATAATCAGCGAAAATTTAAGCAAAAGTATCAAATAAATTTGAGCAAGGTCAGACTTGTGTTTAAACCTTGTATGGGTTGACGAAATTATCAGCAAAAAGTATCAGTAAATACTAATTGATTTATGAAAAAGACTTTGTGCGATCCAAAGTCAATGTAGCGTCAATCCCTGAAAGCTGCTACTGTATATTCTCGATCCTACAGTTGAGCATCAAGAAAGTGGCTGCTAAATCAATGACAATTGCGATCGCACTCAATAATGACTTCATTAACAATCTGGATCTATCCCCTGCATCAACGGTGATTGAAAAAATGCTGCAAGATGGGGTTGCATCCCACGAACAGCAGCTACGCTTTGATGTCAATTACGATCTCCAGCCTGGCGATCCACGGGAACTCTCAGAAATTCCAGAGGTGCGCCTGTGGTTTGTGCGTCTAGATGCCAAATATCCCTGGTTGCCATTTTTACTAGATTGGAAAGCTGGGGAATTTGCCCGTTATGCCGCCATGCTTGTACCGCACCAGTTTAGTTCTCAAGAAGGTATTCAGTACAATCCTGAAGCCTTAGAGATATTTTTGATGCACAAAATCTTTATTTTAGGTGATTGGCTTAAACAACAAAACATACCCAGCCTCTCGCGCCTAAAGTCTATGGCGCAAATTTTAGGTTATGAATTAGATGATGCTTTTTTTGAAATATTCTAAATAGCTAATAGGTGATGGAAGAATTTTGAAAAAATTTTCTTTGTTTTAATGGACTGTGTGAAGTTATTCTGATATTGCAACATCGTTCAGTTAAGCCCTAAATCTTTTGTAGAGAAGCGTTAGCGCATTGACTGACACGAAATATAATTTCGCGCCTTTATTTGCCAAAATCAATACCAAAAACTTAACTGAATCGTATTGAGCCATAGTATACTTTGCGATATTTAAAATATTCTCTAAGGATGAAATTTTTATCTATCTAAAAAGATATTTTTTAAATTAACCATAGCAAATATGCTGAGAATAGAAACCTGCTTCTTATACAGTATAGAAACAGGTTTTATTTTATACTCTTCCGTTAAAGCGTTTTCAGTAGTTAGCAAGATCCTGAAAGAGCAATTTTGTAATCAAACAAGCTTGAGAAAATGAGGGTTTTAGAATGAAAAATTTAGTACCTGAGCGTGCAACATCTGAAGAAGAACGTTTCCAAGATGACTATTATTCTTACTTTGAAGCCCCGGAAAATCTCACCCGATATACACCTACAGGTGGTTTTTTAAGTAACACTTTTCCAGAAAACTCATTCTCATTATTAGATTTAGGATGCGGTAATGGGGCTTTAAGCAAATATCTTCCGGCTCGATGTGACTATCTAGGAGTCGATCACAGTGAATTGGCTATTGAACAATGTTTAAAACTCTACCCTGATAGAAACTTTGTTACCAAAGATTTATCGCTTTTCCTGTCTGAACTTGTTGAAGAGAATAAAAAATTTGATGCAGTCGTGCTAGCGGGTTTGTTATTTCACAGCATTAACAAAGAGACCCAAGAAAAAAAAGACGATCAAGAAATTATTCAATTTTGTCTAAATAAAATACTTAACGACAAAGGATATCTTGTTCTCATTGTACCTTTTTGCTACGGCGATCATCCATCTCACAGTTTGTTTGTTCGAGCAGAGTGGCTACAAAAGTCAATAGAAAAAATGCTAGAAATTGCTAATGCAAAAATTGTTCACGAAAATATATCTTTACAAATTGGTTTGGAAAAGAGGGTTAGACAGCAGAAAGCCACTCCTGACTGGTTTGTTTCCGATAGTAGTGCTGATTATCCCAGTATATTTGTTGGAACATATATGGCAAGCTGGACATTTATTGCTTGCCTCTAATTAATACCATTTTGGATTTTAGATGAGGGATTTGACCTCGATCTGTAGAGATGCGAAATTGTACTTCATCTTCCTGGGCTAACGCATCTCTAAAGATTTTGGGTTTAACTCAACGGTATTGTGGTATAACCCGCTAGAGATAAATTTATCTAAATAAAAACTGAAAGCCGTTCCCAACTTGTGACAACGGCTGAGTGATAAATTATAGAGCTTTTCATTAGACCTCTTGGCATTTGTGCTTTTTGCACTCTTGGGGAAAAGGTTTTGGTTAAAGGGGAAAGGGACAATACAGAACCTTTTCCCCTTCCCCTTGCCCCTTATCCCCAGAGGGGACCCCACCTTCCCCTTTTCTCGACAAATGCCAAGAAGTCTATTTTTATGCAATATATATTTACCTCTCTCTTTCCAGGAGAGAGGTTTTGAGGCTTACTGTCTGTTCTAGGTATCAAAGTTTAGGAAAACTACTGGTTTAGCCACCCCAAATTTTCTCTAAAACTGCGTTTGGTGAAATATCCGCCGTTTTTCCCGTAAGGGATTCAATAGCTAGGAATTTATCGTTTTTCGGCAACAACTTAGCTGGATCGCTGGGTCCAAAGATGGCAATGGTATAGGTTTGAACTGCAACACTTAGTTGTAGTGCCGCGCTATCAGTCGATAACATCAAATTTGCCCCAGCAATTATGGCAGTTAACTTACCAATATCATCTGGGGCAGTCACCTTGATATCTGGAGAAGACTCCAGAAGCGATCGCACGAACTGCTCATCATCAAGCCCCTTAATAACAACCACAGGTAAATCCGGCTGCTTTTGTTGGAAGGCTTGAATAATTTGCTGCCAATTCTCGACAGGGTAGATTTTATCCAGTTCTTTAGCCTGGGATAACTGGCCAGAACCCCCATGAATCAAGATATAGCCTGTTTCATGAACCCCTAAACGTTTTTGTTCCTTTTGTGCCCATTCAATATCTGGTTTTGGTACATTTACTGCTAACTCTGGGACAGGGCTATTTATTTCCAACGGTTGCAGCAAGTCGTGATAAACTTCTGCCACATACTGGGATGATTTAAAAGGCACAGCATGGGTAAGAAAACCCGATCCTTTGCCTTGATAGCCAATACGTATAGGAATTCCCGTCAACCAGAGTAAAAGACCTACCAACCAATTTTGCTTAACAGCAATGGCAACATCGTATTCGCGATCGCGAATACTTCCCACTAAATTACCCCAATCTGCCAGACTGTTACGGTCATTAAAATCAAAGTTCAGCACCTCGTGAACTGACTTGCTCACTCGGTAGGCAGCCTTTGACCGGGGTTCAACAAAGACATCTATCTGAGCGTTAGGGTAATGGCGCTTCAGGTCATCTAGAGTCGGAAAGAAGAGAACTTGGTCGCCAATTCCGCCAGGTACAAGGGCTACTACTCGCATAATATTTATTGACGCTTACTCGCTCCCTATTTTAGGGGAAAATATATAGCTTAAAGATTGAGGAATTCTGTGTATTTACTAATTCCAGCTGCGGGAATCGGAAAAAGAATGGGTAGTAACCGCAATAAACTCCTGCTAGTCGTGCGATCGCAACCAATTATTGCTTGGACTTTATTAGCCGCAGAAGCCGCCAGTGCAATCAGTTGGATCGGGATTATTTCTCAGTCTAACGATTGGCCAGAGTTCAATGCAATTCTCGCCAATCTGAAGCTGACTAAACCAGTAGAATTAATTCAAGGTGGCTCCACCCGCCAAGAATCTGTTTACAATGGCTTGCAATCTCTGCCAATAGCCGCAGAACAAGTGTTGATTCACGATGGTGCTAGATGCCTGGCCACACCAGATTTATTTAACTCTTGTGCTGAGGCCATTCGCCACTGTCCCGGTTTAATAGCTGGCGTACCGGTCAAAGACACCATCAAAGTTGTTGATGAACAAGGCATAATTCAAGAGACACCCGACAGACGACAACTATGGGCGGCACAAACTCCCCAAGGATTTGATGTCAAGTTGTTGAAACAGTGCCATGCTGAAGGAGTTCGTCAAGGTTGGGAAGTAACTGACGACGCCGCCTTATTTGAAAAGTGCGGCATCGAAGTCCGAATTGTCGAAGGAGAGGAGACAAATTTAAAAGTGACCACTCCACAAGATTTAGCGATCGCAGAATTTATTCTCACAAGTAGAGGCTTTTGAGAAGGGAATAGGTTACAGATTATTTCCTGTAACCTGTCACCTCCTCCACTAATCCCCATACAAAATTTGAAAGTTTTAAAAAATACTTTGACAATTTACGATATAATGCCACACACTTGTTGATTGTTAGTTGTCATGTACTAATGACCAATACTTCGACTACGCTCAGTACAAGTGACTAATGACCAATGACTAACGACTAATGATTAAATGATTACAGCCACAGCGACGAAGATAGAAGCAATTCTCTATTTAAAGGGTAAACCCTTGTCGCTCGGCGAAATCGCCGAGTATGCCGCGTGCGATCGCGCCACTGTCAAAGAAAGCATAATTGAACTCATGGACAACTATGCCCACCGAGATAGTGCCCTAGAGGTAGTAGAAACCCCAGATGGTTATAGTTTGCAACTCCGGTCTGATTTTCATGACTTAGTGCAAACGATGATACCAGTAGAATTGGGTGTAGGTGCATTGCGAACTTTGGCAGCGATCGCCCTTAATAGTCCGATACTCCAAAGCGACTTGATTAACCTACGCGGTTCAGGAGTATATCAGCACGTCCCAGAACTCGTTGAACTTGGTTTCATCCGCAAACGCCGAGACAGCGATTCTCGCTCTTACTCACTCCAAGTAACCCCAAAATTCCATCAGTATTTCCAAATCGAACAACTTCCGCAAATACTTTCCACTAGCCAGAAGGAAGAACAACTAGAACTAGAACTAGAACTAGAGAGAGTGGCGAGTAGGGAGTAGAGCGATAAAAATAAAAAAGAGAAGGAGAATAAACGGTAAACTATTCCCCATTCCCCATTTCCCATTCCCCATTCCCCTCCTCTAGACTTATACCCGTGGTGAATGCGCTACTCTTGTACTATGGTTTAGAGTAGAGTTAGCAATTAAGCTAAATAAAACTGCCAATGGTGTTTAATCCTGACTTTTTGAATGACAACTCCGAGGAACACCCTAATCAACTTCTTTCCGACCACTCTGAGGAATACCCTAATCAGTTACTCAAATATCTACAGCATCAGTCTCCTGATGTTTTAGCTAGGGTTGCTCAGTCCGCCAGCCCCGAAATTAAACAAATCATCTCGCAAAATGTCCAAGGGCTAGTGGGAATGCTCCCGGCAGAAAATTTCAACGTGCAAATCACAACAGATCGGGAGAATTTAGCTGGACTTTTAGCGTCGGCCATGATGACAGGGTATTTTCTGCGCCAGATGGAACAAAGAATGCAGTTAGAGCATTTGTCTAATGGTCAATAATTAATAGTCAGTAGTCAAAGATTCTGGGAATATTGACCAAATCATCACTAATTCGTAATTCGGAATGACGCTCTCTAGGAATTACGAATTATTTTGACTACTTCTTTTCAGGATAAGCTCCTGATTGGACTTTGAAGGTTTGAACTTTACCGCTGCGATTGACTTCGATCGCTATTATGTCTCCAACTTTGCTCGACTCTACCAGCCTCTGAACTTGGGCTGAAGTTTTGACCGGTTTTCCGTTAATTTTTTGAATCACGTCTCCAGGAAGCAGTCCTCCACGCTTGGCTGGGGAATCATCTGTGACTCCTTTAATCACAATTCCAGCATCCTGTTGAATATTTAGCTGATTTTCTTGATTAATCTGCTGTTTTCTGATGGGAGAAAGGTCTGCCATTTCAACACCCAAGAAGGGATGTTCTACACGTCCTTTAGTAAAAAGTTCATCAGCGATGCGGGCGGCGGTTTCAATGGGGATGGCAAAACCGAGTCCTTGAGCATCAGCGCGGATGGCTGTGTTAATACCAATCACCTCGCCTTGAGAGTTTAACAAGGGGCCACCAGAATTACCAGGGTTAATTGCGGCATCAGTTTGGATAAAGCTGACTCGCTTATCGGGGACACCAACTTGAGTACTAGTGCGATCGGTAGCGCTGATGATACCGATAGTGACAGTATTATCTAAACCCAGAGGATTGCCAATAGCGATCGCCCATTGTCCTGGGATCAGGTTTTGCGAATTGCCCAGTTTTACCGTCGGCAAATCATTCGCTTTTATTTTCACTACCGCCACATCTGTCACAGAATCAACTCCTACCACCTTTCCCTCTAGACTCCGACCATCTTTAAGGGTAACTTGTACTGTATCTGTATCTGCTACTACATGAGCATTGGTGAGTAATTCTCCATCTTCGCTCAAGATAAATCCCGATCCTGTACCGCGCTCAATGCGTTCTTGAGGAATTGGTTGGTCATCCTCTCCAAAGAATCGCCGCAAGATGGGATTTTTCAAAGCATCAGAGATAGGATTGGCTACTTTGCGAGTCGCATTAATTCGCACTACAGCCGGGCCAACTTTTTGCACTGCCGTCGCAATAAAATTCACGTTATCGCCACCAGTAGCCCCAATAGCTCCGTTGGAAGAATTCGGAACTACGGATTCTGGAGGCGAAGCCATTGTTACATTTTTTAGCTGTTGGAATGAGCGATTTTGGGGAATGAGATAGCGACTACCAAACAAACCTGCACTACCGCCAATTACCAGTAAAAACACATAAACCGCCAGTTGCTTTAAGGATAACTTCATAATTGTTTTGCTCAAGAACAGCAATGCAGTTGCTAATTTCTAAGTGTAGTCAAGCGAACGGCAAGTGGACAGATCAATTTAAGAGAAATTAGGGATTGGGCATTTTTCATTTGTCATTTGTCATTAATTATCTCCCCCTGCTCCCTTGCTCCTCTGCTCCCCTGCTTTCCCAATTCCCATTCTTCCCATTTAAAATCTAAAGTTAATGCGCTCTTGACCTTTATACATGACTTTACCCTTTCGTCAACTGTTTCTCTGTAGCTTAGTTAGCGCCTTGGGCCTAGTAAGCATACTGCCCTACTCAAACTCAAACAGTGCTAACGCTGCTGTGGGTGGTTGCTCAACTCCAGCCCTATCTCGCTTCCAACGCCATAAAGTTGTTCGTGGCGAAACTTTGGAGAGCATAGCGCAGCGCTACAATCTCATTCCGACAACTATTATTGGCATGAATCCAGCTTTGCAGAATGGTGCAGCTGCCGCCGTTGGTAGTGTGCTTCAAATTCCTCCCTACAATGGGATTGTAGTCGAAGTGCCTCGCGGTCAAACTTGGCGACAAGTGGCGGCACAATACAAAGTTCGTGCTGATAGCCTGTTTGAGGTGAATGGCTGCCAACAAAACCCCAGAATCGTGTTTGTTCCGGGGGTGAATTGGTCGCCTAATGGCGTTGTAACTAAGTCCCCTTTACCTACTGATGCAGGTACACCAAACCGTGCATCTTTGTCTGGATATCCCTTGGCACAGGTAGCAGCTGTAGGATTAGCTTACGGTTGGCAAATTAATCCTGCGACAGGTGAAGTTTTCTTTCACAGTGGTGTTGACTTATTAGCACCAGTTGGTACTAATGTGCAAGCGATCGCCTCTGGAACTGTAGCCTTTGCCAGCGATCAAGGTTCTTATGGCAAATTGGTCATTATTAACCACAGTGGCGGACTCCAAAGCCGCTACGCCCAGCTTGACAGTATCAAGGTTACTGTCGGTCAACAAGTAAAAAAAGGAGACTTACTAGGAACAGTAGGTACTAGTGGAAAACCAAGTTCCAGTCAACCGCATCTCCATTTTGAAGTGCGTTCTAGCTCATCTCTGGGTTGGGTAGCAGAAGATCCAAAGAGCTATTTGAAAAAATGAAGTTCGTTTTGAAACGCAGAGGAAATCTCTGTGTTCCTCTGCGAAACCTTCTCTACGAGACGCTTTGCGAATGCGATTCTTTGCGTTAAAAAAAAGATGCTATATTTTCGCTAGATTTGACGATGTGCATTCCTGCCTCTGTAAACCTTTTAAATGCTGCATCTGCCTGTTCTGTGTAGTCCACAACACCGGGGACAACAACGGGGGAAGTGGAATCTTCTAACAGATAGATTTTTTTGGCAAGGGTAGCATCTACCTGTTTAATTTCTGTTAATAAATCGTCAATTGTCCAAGCGACGCAGTGACTTTTAGCTTGACCACCAATAATTACTGCATCATATTCTAAAAGTTGTTTAATCAGGCGCGTGTTTTTTTGAGCAAGTGGACGTTGTTCAAAATCTTCCAACACTTCTGGACGTAAAATGGAATAGTTTTCGGTTAAAGGATTTTCACCTTTGATTTCAAATTGCGTTTGACTCTGACGCGCAATGCCGTGGAAAAATATCGCTTCTTCTACCGATGAAACTAAAGCATGACCAATACCACCCAACATAGAATGATAAGGCCAAACAGTGAGGGGATATTTCCCATCTTGACTAAGTTTTTTCAGGTAATGGTAAGCGTGTTTTTCTAATAATTCATAATCTCCATTAGTAACACTGTTAGCAACTGCTGGGTTTACTTTCCAGATACCTTTTTCAATATCTGCCGGTGTGATGCTAGTCGCTGCTGGAGTTGGATGTTCTCCCGTAGCGTTCACCCAAAAGATGGGATGGAAGATTTGCGTTGCTGTGTGAGTATCTAGAGTTGGTACAATTTTCGTGATTATTCCCAAGTTTCGATAGATAAACTCACATAATCTGACGTTATCATCTACCGCCGCATTACCAGATTTTCCACCTACAAATAATTCAAATCCAGGGATGCAGAAGGTGTTTTGGACATCAATTAACAGTAGGCAAATACGAGTTTTATCTAAAGATGCTGGTTTGATATCGTGTTGTTTTGCCCAGATTTCAGCTTCGGCGGCACGTTCTTGGTAAGGTACGCGCCAGACTTCGCCGACTTCTTCAGGGTTAAAGTGTGAGGGAATTGGTAGTTGGGTTATTATTTGAGTGTTCATCTAAAATCTGTACTTATTTTCTAATTATTAGGCTTGACTTAGTTAAAAATAATACTGAATTTAGTAAACGTCATCATGGGAACCTAAAGTTAGCAAAAAAATTTCTTCCTCTCCTGATTCAGGATTTGTAACAAATTTAAATAAAATCCTATTACGATAATCAATTGAACATGAGTATCTACCCGATGAATCACCTTTTAGCTTGTGACTACGTAAACTGAGTTGAAATGGGTCTTCAGCGATTTGTTGTAATATTTGCTCAATTTGAGAACGTAACTCAGGATTTTTCTTGACTACACGCTTAAAAGCACGAACAAAAGTCGGACTCCAAACCAAATTTTTCACTCGTCTAACTCCGCCATCAAATCTGCAACGGAACCACGCCGGACATTACCTTGAGCATAATCACTCTCTGCTTGCGCGATTTCTTTTAATAAGTCATCCCGTCGTTGTTGCTTGAGGCGCTTTTGGATAATATCTACAAGAATAGCCTGAGCTTCTGGATCTAATGCTTCTACTGCTTCTATGGCTTTCTGGAATGTAGATGTTTTTTCTAGCATGGGCGTTAAAGCATTTGGTGATAAGTCTAATTTAGCTGGTGGTAGGGGCGATCGCTCCTCATCCTCTTTACTTAATAGTATATTTGTATTATTAAATAAATTTAGCGTTAGCAAAGCTTAACGAAGCGATCGCTCTTATGAATCGAGATCAATTACTCAAACGCTATGCCGCAGGTGAGAGAGACTTTTCAGGAGTTGACCTTAGTCGTGCTAATCTCTATGGAATTGACTTGAGCAGTGCGAATCTAAGTAGAGCTAATATCAGCCATGCAAAACTAGATGATGCGAACCTTCAAAGCACTAATTTGCATCAAGCCGATCTAAGTTATACCAATCTAATCTATGCCAATCTGAGTGATGCCAATCTGAGTGATGCTAAATTGTATGGTGCTCAATTAGATGGTGCCGAACTGAGTAACAGTAATCTAAGTCGCGCCAACTTACAAGGAGCATCAGAGATAAATGGTGGGAGCAATGTTAACCTGAGTGATGCCGATCTAAGACAGGCTACGCTAGCGGATGGTGAGCTGATAAACTCCAACTTGAGTGGAGCTAATTTAAGCCGTATTGACCTCAGTCACTTTTATTATTTTGAATTAAAAAATGTCAATTTGAGTAGTGCCAATTTACAGTATGCCGATTTGAGGGGTATGGATTTAAGTAGTGTTGACCTCACAAATGCTGACTTAAGTTATGCAAACTTAATTGGTACTCTTTTAGTTGGAGCAAATCTTAGTGGTACTATTCTAAAAAATGCTCTATATACAGATCCAGATTTACCTGCTGATATTGAACAACTTTCTCAAGCATACTTCATTGCTCCTGGTGCCAATTTGAGCAGTGCCAACTTAAGTAAAGCATGGCTGGAATACCAAGACTTGAGTGGTGCTGATTTGAGTCATGCAAACCTGAGTTATGCCAACTTAGAATATGCCAATCTCATTGGTGCTAACTTGACTGGTGCTAACTTGAATAGTGCAAAATTGTCTAAGACTATTTACAGTTCAAAGACAATTTTTCCACCTGAAATTGATTTAACTAACGCAACCTACATTGGTGCTGGTGCCGATTTATCAAAGTCTCAATGTAATCTAAGAGGTTTTGACCTACAGAACTTTGACCTAAGCAATATCAACTTGAGAGGTCGCAATCTTAATAATGCTAATCTAATTGGTGCTAATCTAAGCAATGCTAACTTGAAGAATACTTCTTTAAAAAACGCTAATTTACAGCAAGCTAATCTCAGTTACGCCAATCTTGAACAAGCAGACTTGGAAGATACAAACCTTGAGGGTGCTATTTTTTACAATACAATCATGCCTGACGGTAGTATAAAGAATGAATGATAATTTTTTTTATAGTTAATAAATTATTGCAGTTTGGGTCATGGAATTACCATAGCATTAGTAGTATTTATGACACAGTAAGAATGCGATCGTTTCCTTAAGCTTTTCTGCAAAACGCTGCGCGATCGCACTCCAGCTACTCAATTAAAAGGATTGTTAAGCAAAATATCTTTACAAATGAGCAAAACTCCTCAAATGCTCTTTATTTCTTCGCCTGTATTATTTTCCATTTTTTTCTATACTAATTGTCCAAAAAAGCACTAGCTGTGGCAATCTGGGAAACAGAGATTTATTAAATCTGATATTTGAGCTACAGCAAATTTACCTAATCAGGTTATGCAAACTCTGCCCACAGTAAACACTTCAAGCATCACATCACCTCAAGCCACCTTTGATACAACCATCAAGCGGCGTAAAACCCGCCCTGTAAAAGTGGGAAATGTCACCATTGGCGGCGGCTACCCCGTTGTAGTGCAGTCAATGATTAACGAAGACACTCTTGATATTGATGGTTCCGTAGCTGGTATTCGTCGTCTGCACGAAATTGGCTGCGAAATTGTCCGCGTCACAGTGCCAAGTATGGCTCATGCTAAAGCTTTAGGGGAAATTAAACAAAAATTAATTAAAACTTACCAAGACGTGCCAATTGTGGCTGATGTCCATCACAACGGGCTGAAAATCGCCGTGGAAGTTGCCAAGCACATAGAGAAAGTGCGGATTAATCCGGGCTTGTATGTGTTTGAAAAGCCAAACATCAATAGAACTGAATATACTAAAAGCGAATTTGACGAAATTGGCGATAAAATCCGCGAAACCTTAGAACCTCTAGTAGTTTCTTTGCGCGATCAAGGAAAATCGATGCGAATTGGCGTAAATCACGGTTCTCTTGCTGAGAGAATGCTATTTACTTACGGTGACACCCCCGAAGGAATGGTGGAATCGGCCATAGAATTCATCCGCATCTGTGAATCTTTGGATTTCCGCAACTTAGTAGTTTCCATGAAAGCCTCACGAGTCCCGGTGATGGTAGCCGCCTATCGCCTCATTGCCAAGCGCATGGATGAACTGGGTATGGATTACCCCCTACATTTAGGCGTTACGGAAGCCGGTGATGGCGAATACGGGCGAATTAAATCTACGGCTGGTATTGCAACCTTACTTGCTGATGGCATTGGCGATACAATCCGCGTCTCATTGACAGAAGCACCAGAAAAAGAAATTCCCGTTTGCTACAGCATTCTCCAAGCTTTGGGATTGCGAAAAACGATGGTGGAATACGTCGCTTGTCCTTCCTGTGGACGCACTTTGTTTAATCTAGAGGAAGTACTGCACAAAGTTAGGGAAGCCACTAAACACTTAACTGGGCTAGACATCGCAGTTATGGGTTGTATTGTCAATGGCCCAGGAGAAATGGCAGATGCCGACTATGGGTATGTTGGCAAAACACCTGGTTATATTTCTTTGTATCGTGGTCGAGAAGAAATTAAAAAAGTCCCAGAAGATAAAGGTGTAGAGGAATTAATTAACCTGATTAAGGCCGATGAACGCTGGGTAGAACCTTAAAGGAGCAGAGGGGCAGGGGAAGCAGAGGAGCAGGGAAAAATTGAAGTTGCAGTAAGTTTTTCCCCTCTGCCCCTTTGTACCTCTGCACCTCTGCCTCTTGTCCCCAATCCCCAATACCCAAAAACTTTGTATCTTTTAATCATTAAGGTCGCCGGATTGTCAAGTATTTTGTTTAAATTAAGGATACATATTCGGTCTGTACAGTGGTAGCCTGTGTTAGATTGAGCATACTGACTATATTATTTTCCCTCTGACGCAGCTGTCATTATGGTGATTACAAAAAGTAGGCTTGTTTTGGGTGCTACGGCAGTTACACTCTCCACGATCGCTGTTACTAGCCTTGGCATTCATTCGCGAGGTCAGGCTTTATTTAAAGCAAGTCCTAAAGAATTAGTAGATGAAGTTTGGCAAATTGTTCAACGCCAATATGTCGACGGTACTTTTAATCAGGTAGATTGGCAGGCTGTTCGTAAGGAATACTTGAGCAAGTCCTACAGTAATCCACAGGATGCATATAAGTCCATTCGGGAAATGCTCAAAAAGCTGGATGATCCATACACCCGGTTTATGAACCCAGAGGAATTCAAGAATATGCAAGTGGATACCTCTGGAGAATTGACAGGTATTGGCATCACAATTAGCCAGGATGAAAAAACCAAGCAATTAGTTGTAATTGCGCCAATCGAAGATACACCAGCCTTTAAAGCTGGTGTTTTGGCAAAAGATGTCATCCTCAAAATTGACGGCAAAGATACTAAGGGGATGGATACTAATCAGGCAGTAGCCTTGATTAGGGGTGAAGCAGGATCGAAAGTCAACTTGACTATTCAACGCGACAAGCAGATAAAACAATTTGATATTACACGGGCGCGAATTGAAATCCATCCAGTTAAGTTTTCTGAAAAGAAAACTCCAGCCGGAAATCTTGGTTACATTCGCTTGAACCAGTTCAGCGCCAATGCTGGTAAAGAAATGCAAACCGCCATCAAAAATTTAGAAAGCAAAAAGGTAGCTGGATATATTCTCGATCTGCGTGGTAATCCAGGCGGCTTACTTTTCTCCAGCGTAGATATTGCCCGGATGTGGATAGATAAAGGTAAGATTGTTTCCACTGTTGAACGCCAAGGAGAGGCAGAAAAGGAAGAGGCAAACGGAAAAGCCTTGACAAATAAACCGTTGGTGGTGCTGGTAGATAAAGGTTCCGCTAGTGCCAGTGAAATCCTCTCAGGGGCTTTGCAAGATAATAAGCGTGCTACTCTGGTCGGTACTCAAACATTTGGTAAGGGACTAGTGCAATCGGTGCGTCCCCTAGAAGATGGTTCAGGATTAGCGGTAACAATTGCTCATTACTATACTCCCAATGGTACAGATATCAATCACAAAGGCATTTCGCCAGATGTGAAAGTGGATTTGACCAAAAAGCAGATGGAGGATTTATGGCTCCATGAACGCGACAAACTCGCGACTCTTGAAGATCCTCAATTCGCTAAAGCCGTGGAAGTGATAGGTAAAAAAATTGCTGCTCAGGGCACACCTACAGCAGAAAAATGAAGAGTTAGGAATAAAGTTAGGAGTGAATAGTGAGGAGTTAGTAATAAAGACCGTCACTGTCAACTTCTAACTACTAACTTAAACTGGTTTGCATTTTCCAGCCCTAATAAGTCCAACCCGACGAGCGATCGCTTCTTCTTGCGAACTAAAAGGCCCCCACTGTTCTATAATTTCTAGATTATCGTCGCCAACTTGGTCGCTGGGGATAATTTCACAGTTTCCAGCAAAACGCTTGACAATATACCAAGTTTGTGAATCGCTCATATTTTAAATAAAAATCTTGTTTTTCTAGTCAGAATTTTACGGCATACAGAAAATATCTTTGCATTTGCTGAATCTGGGATTTAACAAGTGTAATCGTATAATTAGTTCAGAAACAATTAGGTTCTGATTAATAACTTAATCATTTCATATTTTTAATCGAGGTGGACAAAATTTTTGTAATCACCTCGATTTCTCATATAAATTTACCTTTAACTAATACTTCCGCTCTTTTGGTTCAAACATGGTAATAGCCACCGGTCGATATTGAATGTCAATTCCGGCTGGTGAATAGTAAGCCATTGTGTGTTTGAGAAAGTTTGTATCATCTCGCTGAGAATAATCTTCGCGGAAATGAGCGCCACGACTTTCTTGACGATTTAAAGCTGATGCCAAAATAGTCTGTCCTACTACCATCAAACTTCGCAATTCTAAGGCTTCTACGAGTTCCGTATTCCAGCAACTACCTTTGTCATCTAAATAAATTTGCGGGTATTTTTGTTGTATTTCTTCTAATTTCTGCAAACCTTCAGTCATTAATGCCTCAGTGCGGAAAACACCGCAGTACTCAGTCATACAATCCTGAAAAGCTTCACGGACTTGGTTAATGCGGTACTGTCCTGGTTGTTCTAGCAAAGCTTGAATTTGTTGCTGGGCTTCTGTTACATACCGTTGCTCATCTACAGAGGGTAACTTACGTTTTTGCACAAATTTGGCGATCGCAGCTCCAGTTCTTTTACCATAAACGACACATTCCAATAGTGAATTACTCCCCAAACGATTTGCACCATGTACGGAAACACAAGATGTTTCACCCGCAGCAAAGAAAGCATCAACTAAACCATCGCCACTACTACGAACTTGACCATCGGTGTTAACTGGGATACCACCCATACAATAGTGAATTGTCGGACGGACTGGCATCGGTTGAGTTACTGCATCAACACCTACCAAACGATGTGCTTCTTCCCAGCAAAAGGGAACGCGACTCATAATTTTTTCTTTGCCCAGATGGCGCAGATCCAGATAGACAAAGGGGCCACCAGCACTGCCATTGAGATGAATACCACGTCCAGCGCGAATTTCGTAAGCGATCGCTCGTGAGGTAATATCACGAGGAGCCAATTCCATCCGACTGGGTGCATAGTTCGCCATAAAGCGATCGCCTTCACTATTAATTAGATACGCCCCTTCACCTCGTACTGCTTCCGAAATCAACACGCCTACCGGATATAAACCAGTGGGATGAAACTGCACAAATTCCATATCTTCCAGGGGCAAACCTGCGATCGCAGTCATTGCTAAACCATCACCCGAAGAAGCGTAATCATTGGAGGTGGTGTTATAAACGCGACCATAACCCCCTGTGGCAAACATCACCGCTTTGGCTCGCACCACCTCGATACGTCCATCCATAAGATGGAACATCACCACACCCTTCGCCTCATTTTCTTCCAAAATGAGACGCATCACGTACCACTCTTCATAAACTTGCACCCCATAACGCCGCAAATTGTTAACCAATTCGTGCAAAATCGCGTGACCGGTTTTGTCAGCAGCGTAACAAGTGCGGTTGTGAGAATGTCCGCCAAAAGCTCGTTGGGCAATGCGCCCATCGGGTAAGCGAGAGAACAAAACGCCGAGATGTTCCAAGTCAATTACTACACCTGGCGCTTCTTGGGTGAGAATTGCCACAGCATCTTGGTCTGCCAAGTAATCAGAACCCTTGACAGTATCAAAAGCGTGCGCTTCCCAACTATCTTCGGAATCAACATTTTTCAGCGATGCAGCCATACCACCTTGAGCTGCAACCGAGTGAGAACGAATTGGGTGGGTTTTGGCTACCACAGCAATATTTAAACTAGGGTCAGTGCGGGCAATTTCTACAGCAGCGCGACATCCCGCCAATCCGCCCCCGACAATAATCACATCGTGTTCCAGCATAATTAGCTCCCTGATTGCAAACCACTGCTGTTCTATTGTAGAGACGTGATTAATCAGCTAGTGGGTTGTAACAGTAGCATCTCTACAAAAAAATTCCCTGCTTCTATACAGGGAGGTTGTAACAAATTTTGAAATTAGGAGTGAAAAGTTAAAAACAAAGAGTTATGGCACAGATGGAGTGACTCATAACTCTTGTAGAGACGCGATTAATCGCGTCTCTACTCATAACTCCAAACTCTTTAGCTAGTTGCTTGTACAGGTTGTTGCTGAGAGACATTACCTGGTATGGGTTCCATTTTAGTTCCTGGCCCTACAGGACTGACTTCAATATGATTTAACAAGGTAGTGACAAACGCGAACAACAAGAAAGGTAGCGATAGCAGAACAACGAGACCCGCTGTTGCTAAAGCGTACACGGGCCGCTTGGCACCCATCAACGCCAAGGCTGATGCCAAACTTAGGGTAATTGTAATCAACCAAACAATTATTTGACCGTAGATATCACCGAAAGTCAGGGTACAGACAAAGCGGTACTTTTGAATATTATTTTCGCTCATCACATTTGCCTCAAGTCTCTCCTAATAGGTTCTACGTTAGAACTATGTTTGCCTTGTAGGCAATTTCTAAATATTTTTGCAAGCTTTGTAATATCACTTCACAATCTAGCTGCCTTTAATGGCAAGACAGTTATGCTAACAAACTTCTTTCGTTTATGGAAGAGATGGCAATCGCGTTGGCGCAGCCCGCCGTAGGCATCGCCTCCTTAACAAACACTATCTTAATTTTAAGCAAAGAGACTATTTGTCATCTATCAAATTCAGGATATTTTAAATAGATATATCAATTCTATTTAATTTGTGAAAATTGCAACCCACAAATTCCCGACCTTGTAAAAGTCGTTGGTTATCTTAGACCTCTTGCAAAAGTGCTTTTTGCACTCTTGGGGAAAAGGTTTTGGTTAAAGGGGAAGGGGACAATACAGAACCTTTTCCCCTTCCCCCTTTCCCTTTTCCCGACTTATGCAAGAAGTCTCTTGTTTCTCATGAGTGATTCAGGATTGCTATAAAATTTAATTTTTTGTTAGTAAATATTAACTAGAGAAATCAAGTAAAGTTCAGAATGCAAAAACCGATTTTTTGATGTTAAATTTTGAATATTGCCCGAATTTGTTGACTTAAATCAACAAAAATCTTTATTTTTCGTGGCAACATTGTTTTAGGAGTGAACGTGAATACTATTTTTTTTCGTAAAGGTGTTTTTTGGTTGCCAAGTATAGCTACTCTTGCATTCCTGAGTAGCGGTTTATCTGCAAGCGCCCAAACAGTAAACAAGTTGAGCAATCAGCCATTAACTGAACCTTCCGCAAGCGTAGCGTCTCCCAACGAGTTTAGCCAAAATCTCTCTACAGAAACAACTGAAATTTTTACAGTCACAAATTTAACTAAGGTAGAGCAATCGCCTAACGCTGCCATAGAAGAAAACGCCAGTGTGACACCCATACCCGTTCCAGGCACAGTGGCAACCTCATCTGCGACGCTCACCTCTGAACCTGTACAACCGACTTCTCAAACTACTGCTCAACCATCTGCTACTAAAGTAGCGCAATCGGATATTGATTTAGGTAGAACTACCAGTGGTGGTAGTAGCTATCTGGGCGTTGCTGCTAACATTGGTTTGAGTGGTGGTGACACATCTTTGGGCGACGGTAACTTCGCTGTAGTCAGTAAAATCGGACTGACAAATTCTATATCAGTGCGACCCTCAGCCATATTTGGGGACAACACCACAGTTCTACTTCCGATCACCTACGATTTTACCTTCAAATCAGCAGATGCTTTTAGCGAACCATTAGCGATCGCACCTTATGTCGGAGTAGGTGCAGCTTACAAAACTGGTGATGATTCGCAATTTGCCTTTTTGGTGTCTGGTGGCATCGATGTGCCTTTAACTTCTCAATTTACGGCAACAGCTGCTATCAATGCTGGATTCTTCGATGAAACTGATGTGGGCTTGTTATTAGGAGTTGGTTACAACTTCAGTGGGCTTTAAGAATTAGGAGTTAGGAATTAGGAGTTATTAAGATTAAATTCATAACTCATCACTCCTAACTCCTAAGTTTCTACTTAGGGGTAACTTTGTCAATTACCTTGATTTTGCCATCGTCTCCGACTGTCCAAACATCGTATACACCGACGACATCGCCGTTAGCATCAACATCCACGTTGCCACTAGCTCCTTGGTAGTTAATCTTTTTACCATCTTTAAGTAACTTCAGTCCCTCGCAGACATCAGTAACTTCTGTGCCAGGCCCATCAGCAACTTCTCGGATTTTGCTGGCTATACCAACGCCTGTATTTTCCTTAGCAGCTTGCGCCGCTAATGTTAATAAAGCAGCCGCATCCCAAGCTTGAGGAGCGTATTCCCCTGGCGCGCCACCTTTTTTATCCTTCCACAGCTTGTTGAAAGCTTCTAGTGCTTTACCATCGGAACCCGGTACTGTACCGATCGCTCCTGTTAAAATATATTTACCATCATCGCCTTTGCCAACTTGTTCGGGAAAAGTAGGTGACTTTACCCCATCTGTCAGCAGAATCTGTACTCCCTTCGCTACACCTTGCTGATAGGCGGCTTTCAAGAACAGACTACCAGTTTCGGCATAGAGTACAGCCAGGACTGCATCTGGCTTACCAGCAAAAGCAGCAGACGCTTCTGTATCAAATGTTTGAGCTTTTGGATCGTAGCGGACAGGCTTATCTTTATTAACTACAGTTCCACCCAATTTTTCAAAAGTTTGCACAAATGCTTTTTCAAACCCTACGCCATAGTCGTTATTAATTACGACTGTAGAAACTCGCTTGAAACCTTTTTTTCTGGCAAGTTGGGCTAAAGCTAGTGCTTGGTAGGTATCGGGAGGAGCGGTACGTGCCCAAAAGCCTTTATAGTCGCCTTTTTGAGCCTTGTCGGTAAAGACGGGACTGGTACTACCAGGAGAAACCAGCATAACTTTATTCGGCGTGGCAATGGAGACTGCTGCACTAGAAACGCTACTGGCAAAGGAGCCAACGACACCTGCCACTTTATCTAAAGTTGCTAGTTTGGTCATACCGGCAGCTCCAGCTTTCGGGTCGGTTTGGTCATCTACTTGTACCAAAGTAACAGGTTCGCCATTTACCCCACCGCAAGCGTTAACCGTATCGACCAGTAAAGGTACGGAACCTAGCATTTGCTGTCCTACAGAAGCCAAGTCGCCTGTTGTTGGTAGCAATGAACCAATTTTTAGCCCTTTAGCACTGCTTGTAGTAGTTGAGTTTGCCGCTGGGGTAGCGGTATTTCCGTTGTTAGCTGTGCTGTTGGGGTTACTGTTATCACCACAAGCCCCAAGTAGAAACCCAGCCGCAAGGGTAGCTATACTTAAACTTAAGGCGGCACTAATTTTTCTCATAAATTACTTTCACTCCTCAAAATACTTAGGAGTCTAAAAATAAGATCCAAACTAGATTTGTAACTTAGCTGGATCTTATCAGCACTCCAAATGATAAATCATATCATCCATCTTTAGGAGTAGAAATATTTACGCCGATATTAGTATTTCTTTTTTACACAGAATATATTCTGTGTATCAAAAGCCGAAAAACGGAGAGGGAGGGATTCGAACCCTCGGTACGGAGTTGCCTGCCGTACAACAGATTAGCAATCTGCCGCTTTCGACCACTCAGCCACCTCTCCTGACTCACGAATATCAATGTTACCAGAATTGCCAGTAAGAGTCAATAGTCATTTGTCATTTGCCGTTGGTTATCTATAAAACACTAAGGACTAGGGACAAATGACTAATTTTTTAAAGGACTTGCGATCGCATCCAAGCTATGGGCAAGGTGCGTAACTTTTTCCACTGGGGAACAAAAGCTCGCTGACTGAATACATCGTAATCGTTGCGTTCAATCGCCTCCAAAATTTGACCGTACAGCATTGATGCTGCCCACACAGGCCAACGGGCATCGGATGCTAAATAAGTAATTCCCTGGTCGGATGTGGTGTAAAATTGGCGGGCGCGGTCAATTTGAAAGCGCATCAATGCCCGCCAGCGATCGTCTACCACACCTTTGAAGAAGTCTTGCTCGGTATAGTTGAATTTTGCCAAGTCTTCCAGGGGAATATAAATCCGTCCCCGTTTGGCATCTTCTCCCACATCCCGCAGGATGTTGGTGAGTTGATTGGCAATTCCGAGAGCGATCGCTTCTTCTGTGGGAACATAAGGTTGTTTGTTATGTTGCCACGGTGCTGCATATATGGTGTTATCCACACCCATAACTGATGTTGACATTAAGCCAACAGTGCCAGCAACGCGGTAACAGTAGAGGTATAAATCCTCAAAGGTTTCATAACGACTGCGATATAAGTCCATACGCTGACCGGCAATCATATCCCGAAATGGTTGAATGTCCATCGGAAAGCGCTGGAGGGTATCAACTAAAGCTACATCGTAATTTTCTAATGGACGCCCCGCAAAAATCGATTCCAGCTGCTGTTCCCATAGGTCTAGGGTTTCTGGCGTGGTAATAGCAGATGCAGGGCCATCCACCAATTCATCTGTACGGCGACACCAAGCGTAAATTGACCAAATAGATTGACGTTTTACCGGACTCATTAGCAAAGTACCCAGGTAAAAAGTCTTGGCATACTTTGCTGTGAGATGCCGACAAAGTTTGTATGACTCGTCTACAGAGACCAGCGTTTTCATGCGCGGCGGGGAATCAGGCAGTTGCAGCATTCGTTGCGGGCGGTCGGGTGAGCGTTTGCAGGTTTGAGGAATTTGCTACCGGGAGGGCCTCAGAAATCGCCTGCGCTGTCAGCTTACCAGAAAGTACGGCACCTTCCATACTGGCTAGGTAGCGTTGCATGGTGTAATCCCCTGAGAGATAGAAGTTACTAATGGGGGTTGTTTGCGAGGGACGGTACTGTTGACGACCAGGGGTCGCTTTGTAAACTGAACGGGGCGTTTTCACCACATGAGATTTCAGCAATGTTGCTGGATTGTCTCCCCCAAAGTGGTCGGGGAAGAGTTTTTCTAACTCGGCAATAGTTGCAGCCACAATCTCCTCATCGGATTTGGCAATCCAATCTTTTGCCGGGGCTAGAACTAATTCCAGCATCGAGCGTTCGGGGTTGGCGTATTCACGGCAGGTATTGCTCATATCAGCATAAACGCTTAGGAGGGGCGATCGCGAGAATAGCAAGTGATCAATTTGCGTAAGTTTACGATCGAACCACAAATGCACGTTAATTACAGGTACGCCTTCCAACCCTTCTAGCTTTTGGAAAAACTCCATTTCTTTCCAAGGTGCTGGCAAAATCACCTTCAGAGGGTCAACCGGCATGGCAGATACATACAAATCCGCCGTGAAAACTTCATCTTCGTTTCCATTCAATCCCCGCATCAAGTATCCTTTGACGCTACCATCGGCGTTTAGCAAAATCTCTTTTAAAGGGGCATTCAAGCGGACTTCTCCACCGCGTTCGGTGATGTAATCTACTATCGGCTGACACAATCGTTCTGTTGGCGAACCATCCAGAAAGGCCATTTTCGAGCCTTTTTTTTCTTGGAGGAAACGATTGAGGGCAGTTAAAAGAATGGTTGCCGAAATTTCATCTGGGCCGATGAAGTTCAGCGACTTGGCCATAGCAATAAAAACTTCTTTATTGACCCGTTCTGGAATTTTGTGTTTACGCAGCCAATCTGTCCAGGAATATTTGTCCATTTCTTCAACGTACTTTTGCCCCTGAATCATCGCCGGTAATAATCCGATGCCAAAGCGGATTTTTTCTGGCCATGTCAGCATGTCGTTGTTTCGCAGAATTGCCACTATACCATTAATTGGTGCCGGCAAATCTGGGAAATCAAAGCGACTGTAAGTACCTGGTGCATCCGGCTGGTTGAAGATCATTGTGTGTTCTTTCCACTGCAATCGATCTTCAATGTCCAGTTCTTTGAATAACTGCAACATATTGGGATATGCGCCAAAGAAGATGTGCAGACCTGTTTCGTACCAGTCTCCATCAGCATCTTTCCATGCGGCCACTTTACCGCCTAGAACGTCTCGACGTTCCAAGACAATGGGTGTGTGACCTGCGTCTGTAAGATATTTCGCGCAGGAAAGTCCTGCTAGTCCCGCTCCCGCGATCGCTACTCGCATGTAACCCTACTGCTCTTCAATATTTCTTAACCGTTTTATCGTTCTCATTATACGTTGCAATCCGTTACATTTGGCAGCTATTGTGCGATCGCTTCCCCAAAAAACTTTTGCCAAAGGGAATTTTACCTACGCGCGCCTACCCAAACAAATTGCTAATACCATTGTTGGCAATAGCTTTGCGGCACGCACTTTATCTATATTTACATGCAAGTGATTTAGGGAAACAAAAGTATTTCCTTTGACTGAAAATAGCTAATTTTAAAAGTTGTCTTAAAGTAGTTGATTTCTTGGCTAATTTGTGTATTTGCTATTAGGAAATATCTGGGGCATTACTTAAAGAAAACTTTCCTCTCCCTATAAGGGTGTAGGATAAATGTTTATGTTCTCTAGGTTGAACAGGTAAAAGATTATGGGTGTATCGCAGGAGCTAAGGCGCTTTGGACATCACTTAATTTTAGGTATTTCCGGCACTACATTAAGCGATGACGATAAACGCGCACTCAATGAATTAAAACCGATTGGGGCAATCTTTTTTGCTAAGAACTTTTTGGATGGCACCCCATATCAGGTTTGGCTGGAAAGCTTCAAGGATTTGAATAACCAGATACGAGAATATACTGAACGTGATTCCATGTTCCTCACTCTCGATCATGAAGGAGGTCGTGTAATTCGTACACCATCGCCAATTACCCGCTTTCCTCATGCCTTATTGCTGCGATCGCACGCTCATGAAGTAGCAAAAGCTACAGCAGTAGAACTCAAATCATTGGGAATCAATTTATCTTGGGCACCTGTTGCAGATATATTTTCCCATCCCGACAACCCCGTGATTGGGTCGCGTGCCTTTGGTAACACTCCCGAAACTGCCACTCAAGGTGCCCGTGACTATTACCTTGGACTTCGAGATTCAGGAATTTTGGGATGTGCTAAACACTTTCCCGGACATGGAGACACCAGCAAGGACTCTCACATTGAGCTACCAATACTGAATTTAACTCTAGAAGACCTGCGACTTCGAGAACTTATACCCTTCAGAGCTTTAATCGAAGTAAAGATTCCTTTGATTATGACTGTCCATATCTTATTTCCCAAGATAGATCCTGATGTGCCAGGAACGCTTTCTCAGACTATCCTCAAAACCATACTTAGAGAGGAACTTGGCTTTGAGGGAGTAGTTGTATCTGATGATTTGGATATGAAAGCGATCTCAGATATGTTTATGAAAGCTGGTACTGTGGCGCGGTCATTTAATGCAGGCTGCGATCTGTTTATTGTGTCGCGTAATATTAATTCATCATCTATTGAAAGAACTTATCGGATTGCTGAAGATTTTGCTGATTCGCTCAGTAACGGTAGTTTAGATGAAGCAGTCGTAGAAACAGCCAGAGAAAGAATTGAGAAACTACTGGCAGTAACACCGCAATATCCCATACATGCTTTGGATAAAGATGTATTATTGCAACACGCTCAACTAGCGATCGCTAGTTGCTATTCATAACCCAACGTGAATTCAAGTTGAATATTAGCAATTGCCAAAAGCCTAACAAAGATTGTAATTTTTAATTCTTAATTTTTAATTTTTAATTGTTTAGTGGGTGGTATAGGGGTCGAACCTATTTCTGCGGGTTAAAAGCCCGCTGCACAGCCGGTATGCCAACCACCCTAGTTAATTTGAAAAAGAAATGAGCAAGTGCGATCGTATTACATCGCAATCTTTGTAACACCAACACTAGATATAAATCCACCAGGGAGGTACTGCCCCTCCTATTTCTGTGTTATCAGCACAGCGCCTCACTTTTCGGCTTCAGGTGGAAAAAGAGGAAGATGGAGGAATCGAACCCCTACAGTTGCCCATACCCTGGTTTTCAAGACCAGTTGCCGTCCATTCAGCGGCATCTTCCATTGAGGGGCGTCTGACGGGGCTTGAACCCGCTATGACTGGTTCCACAAACCAGCGCCTCGACCACTTTGGCTTCAGACACCATCATCAGTGGAATCAATGGGAATTGAACCCATAACCTCCTGCTTGCAAGGCAGGCGCTCTAGCCACTTGAGCTATGACCCCATCAAATAAGTAAAAAGAGCAAAGTAAAAACTAAAAAGAAAGAGAAATATTAAATTCATTCTTTTGACTTTTGACTTTTAACTTTTGACTTTTAACTTTTGACTTGTTTAGGCGGGAGTGGTAGGACTTGAACCCACAACTTTCGAGGTAGAAGCTCGAAGCTCTATTCCATTGAGCTACACTCCCAATATTTGGTAGTCCTGGCAGGATTTGAACCTGCAACCTCTTGCTTGTAAGGCACTTGCTCTACCGTTGAAGCTACAGGACTACGCAAGCGAGTGGAGGGACTTGAACCCACGCACTGAGTATGGCGCACTCAGATGCTACCGATTACATCACACCCGCAAGTTCAGAGCGGACGGCGAGATTTGTAGCTTGCTTCCCGCAGGGTACTCGCACGAAGACGGTGGAAACGTCTCATGCTGCCGTTACATCACACCCGCATCAAGCTGGTAACAGGAATTGAACCTGCAACCTACTGATTACAAGTCAGTTGCTCTGCCAATTGAGCTACACCAGCACTATTTTTGGTAACGGGGGCAGGAGTTGAACCTGCCGATGTTCAGGTTATGAGCCTGACGAGCCACCGTTGCTCTATCCCCGCATATTCACCAATAGACTTCTTGCAGAAGTGGGAAAAGGGTAAGGGGTAAAGGAGAAAGGAGTAATAAGAAACCTTTTCCCTTTTACCTTTTCTCTTTCCCCCTCTTGCAAAAGAATTTTTGCAAGAAGTCAATACCCCTGACTGGATTTGAACCAGCAACCTCTTCGTTCTAAGCGAAGCGCCTCTTCCGTTGGGCTACAAGGGCAAAGTCTGAGTGGCAGGGATCGAACCTACGACCTGGAGTTCCCGAAACTCCTGCGCTCCCAACTGCGCTACACCCAGATATTTTGGTACTCTCGACAGGATTTGAACCTGCAAAAAACTAGATCCTCGGTCTAGTGCGTCTTCCGTTCCGCCACGAGAGCTTAGTACCCCTGACAGGATTTGAACCTGCAAAATCTGGACTCTGATTCCAGCACGTATGCCAGTTCCGTCACAGGGGCATATCGGGATGGCAGGATTTGAACCTGCGACTCCATGCTCCCAAAGCATGGCTTCTGGCCACTGAATTACATCCCGTTGGTACTCCTGGTGGGAGTCGAACCCACAACCAAACAGATTTTAAGTCTGCCACCTCTTCCAATTGGGCTACAGGAGCAAATTTTGGTACTCTTGGTGGGAATCGTAGACGCATTAGCGAAGCGGTAGCGACGAAGGAGCGTCAGCGGCTTCCCGCAGGGTACCCACAACTTACCGTTTTTGAGACGGCAGCCTCTTCCAGTTGGGCTACAAGAGCAGAGTTTGGCAGCCCTACCAGGACTCGAACCTGGAATCTTCGCCTTCAAAGGGCGCTATGTTGCCAATTACACCACAGGGCTTTATTGCCAGGGCAGGGTTTGAACCTGCAACCTCATCGTTCAGAGCGATGCGACTTACCAATTCGTCCACCCGGCAATGAATGGCTGCCTCAGTAGGACTCGAACCTACAACCGCGCGGTTAACAGCCGCTTGCTCTGCCATTGAGCTATGAGGCAACGAAGCCCCCCAGGTCGGAATCGAACCGACGACCTCCTGTTCTTCAGACAGGCGCTAACTACCAACTGAGCTACCGGGAGATAGAAGAAGGAGAGATAGGTTTTACCCAGGGACTGGTTTAATTCAACTCGAATCAACCACTCCAGCATCTCTCCGATATAACGAGAGCGGAGGGATTTGAACCCTCAAATCTTCAGTTTCGTAGACTGAGATGTTATCCAGTTACACCACACTCTCAAAACGGAGAGAACAGGATTTGAACCTGCGACGGGCATTAACTACCCGCTTCCTCTTAGCAGGAGGACGCTTTCAGCCACTCAGCCACCTCTCCATAGTGGGTCGAGCAGGATTTGAACCTGCGTGCAAAAAAGAACAGTTTTACAGACTGTCGCCTTCAACCAGACTCGGCCACCGACCCATAATCATTCCCTCGACGAGAATTGAACTCGCATCTGTGCTTTGAAAGAGCACTGACTTAACCATTCGTCCACGAGGGCATAATTTACCGAATTTTAGATTTTGGATTAAATTTTTTAATCTAAAATTGTCTGACACAGGGACTAGGATTTGAACCTAGAACATCGGATTTGGAGTCACGAGGTGTTACCGTTACACCATCCCTGCATTTGGTGGCAGCGGCGGGATTTGCACCCGCATATACCAGGGTATGAACCTGGGGCTTTGCTGATTAAGCTACGCTGCGATCGCACCAAAGGCTGAGGTGAGATTTGAACTCACGATGTCGGTTTTGCAGACCAACGCCTTCGACCACTTGGCTACTCAGCCATTTGGGAGTCCCGACGAGATTCGCACTCGCAATCTTCAGTTTGAGAAACTGACGGCTTAAACTATTCGCCTACAGGACTATAACCAGGGTGACGGGACTTGAACCCGCAACATTTCCGCAGACAACGGAACGCTCTAGCCAGTTGAGCTACACCCCGATTTTTGAGAATCTGTGCTTAAACATTGAGGTTTTTAGGCACAGATTTTGTTGGTGAACTTGCCCATTTCTTATTTAGTTTTCAAGGTTCAGAAAATTGACTTTTTACTATTAGGAAAACAACCGAAACTCTAGGTAGCAAGCCTGTTGTGTATTACGGATGTATTCAGTGGTTTTGATGAGTGCAAACTTAGAACTTTTTTCGTTTCTTGCTTCTACTGCGGATGGTTTGCAAGTAGAAACAGCTTTATTGACTGGGGACTTTGGTTTATTCCAACGCCTGTCCTTTAGTTGTATGTAGAACATAACTTTGACTCTTGGGAAGCTTGTTTTCTGCTCCACTACATTTATACTACAAAATACTACAAAAGGTGTCAAGGGGTTTCAGAAAGTTTTTTTGAAATTGTCTAGAAAAGCTTCTGCACTTATATTTGAGCTTGCTAAACCCTCTGAAAAGTCAAACTACAGTTTATGATTGGGTGAATCTTTAAAAGCCTGACGTGACAGACAACTTCTTCAAGCGACAACAGATAATTAGTATTGTCGCGATCGCCTCTAGTATTACAGCTTGTAGTATTGCTCCAGGTATCTCTCCACAATCGGGATTGAACCAGCCAATAAGCAAAATCCACACTGCACTTCCAGATCCAGCAAAGGGCCACATTAATGCCCAATTACCGCAATCAGTCAAAGTAGAAAGCCCTACCTTTACAGTCCCAGATAAATTTCAGGGAAAAACAGTTTATAAGGTACAACCCAACAACAACGAAAAGGTTATTGCTCTTAGCATTGATGATGGCCCCTGGCCAAAAACAACCCTAGAAATGCTGGATATCTTGAAGCAAAATGATGTTAAAGCCACATTCTTTTGGGTAGGACAAGCTTTAGAAGCAAATCCAGACTTAGCCAAGCGTGAAGTAGCCGAGGGACACGCCATTGGCAACCATACTTGGCATCATTGGTATCGGCGAATGGATGAAGCCACAGCCAAGAGTGAAATCGATCGCACAGCCGATTTGATATACAAAACTACAGGAGTGAAAACGTCTCTGTTTCGTCCTCCTGGAGGCTTTTTAAATAACGGACTAGCCGCTTACGCCAAAAGCCGTAAAGACGCTGTAATTATGTGGTCGCTAACTTCAGCTGATACCGATCCTCACGCCAAACCACAGGCATTTGTAAATAATGTCCTGAAAGGCGCAAAACCTGGTTTCATTGTTTTAATGCATGATGGTGGTGGCGATCGCCACAGAACTGTAGAAGCTTTGCCACAAATCATCAACGGACTCAAACAGCAAGGCTACCGATTTGTAACAATTCCTGAACTACTAAAAATGACGCAATAAAGGGTGAGAAATTCTCCTCACCTGATTTTAGATTTTAAATTTGGGATTTTGGATTGAGTAATCCGAAATCCCAAAATGTTTGTTCTCGCAAGTCTCCAAGAGTTACCCCCGAATTTCAACGTGAGAACAAATCTAAAATCCAAAACTTGTACTGAGCGAAGTCGAAGTATCCAAAATCCAAAATTGAGTCACCCGACTATTTCGTTTATTCACTCATAACAGAGGCACAAGATTGAGCTTCTTGCCAAAGTTTGTGCAAAAAGAACTCAGCGCGATCGCTCATAGTGGTGACAAACACACCGACAGAATCCTTAGAACTATCTGATAGCCAAGAACCCCGCAGGGTGACTTCCATATATTCGGTATCGCAGGCACAGAGGGCAATGATTTCTCTGTCATCTCTTTTTACCTCAGACCTGAGTACTTCTACTCCTGGCAAATCAACAGGAAGCAAAAAGGAAGCGGTACTGGGTTCAATGCACAAACTTTGCCCAACTCGCAGGGCTAAAATCACTCGTTGCGCTACCCATTCTTCTAGCGACAGAGTGAGACATTCCAAATCAAAACTGCTTTCAGTGTAAGTTAATTTCAGCATTCCTTATGCTCTCCTGTTATTCCAGGTTTGCTTGCATATCTATCCAAAACTGTTCAGCAAAAGAAATCGCGGGGTGGATTGGCGCTTTTGGTTTGGTACGCAGTTGCATACCAGCTTCAAACAGAGTGCGATCGCCTTTACGGGAGTTACATCTTTCACAAGCTGCGACTACGTTATCCCAAGTGTGAGAACCGCCTTTAGAACGCGGCATCACATGATCTAGCGTTAGATGTTTGCTGCTGCCGCAATATTGGCAACTGTGATGGTCTCGTCGCAATACTTCTCGCCGATTCACTGGCGGAACTTTCCACATCCGCTCATTAGAAGTGATTGTCAAGCGAATATGTTTTGGCACATCAATTACCAAACTGGGTGAGTGAACTTGCCATCCGCTTTCTGTGGTAAAACCCAGCGGTTGCGCCTTGTTGGTTACTAACAGCACAATCGCCCGCTTGATATTGACCCGACATAGTGGCAAATAATTTTGAGAAAACACCACCACAGATTGCTCTAACACTTGCATTGCGTTCGCGCCGCGCATGGAAGATATCGTCACAGCTTAACTCCTTATAAAAAAACCCCCGCTTCAAGTTTTTGGTGAAGCGGGGGTTAGAATTGACCGGAAAATTTTCTGGTCTCATATCGGTACAGGATTCCTTCGCCTGTACCCCCCGCTTTTTTGATTTAGTTGTGGTTTTGCAATTAGTGCACTAAAGCCTACATACTTATAATCATCATTACCCTCTGTGATTTGCCCATGATTTCGGCTACCATCGCCCATAAATAAATACTCCACTTCCATAGCAGCTGATTCCCAATTGGTTCGGCAATTGGTAGCGCACAAAATTGAAGTAGAGATGGGGTAAATGGATTTCACAGAAAATTTCACCTATTGAACATTCCTTTAAACATACTACACTTGTATTACTATCCTGTCTATACCTTTAAGGAGAAAAACTGATGCATACGATCGCTCGCACCCCAACCACTGATATGGAAGTTACCAGCATTCGCCTAGAGAGAGAACTCAAAGATAAGCTCAAAGAAATAGCTGGGAATCAGGGATATCAAGCTCTGATCCGAGATATCCTTTGGAATTATGTCCAGCAAAAATCAGGTGAGTGGAAGCCTCGATTTTCGCGATCCGACATTCGAGCTAGCATAGCTGCCACAGCTCAGCAAGAAGAACGCTGTGTGCTTACAGGTCAACTAATTCAACCCCAAGAACCGATGTTGTTAGGACTAACGAGAAATGGCGATATGGTTCCTCTGAGTGTCGAGAGCTTGGCTGGATAAACTTCGTCTATTTTGCAACCTGGTGTAGGGAGGGCATCTAGCCCGCCCTACCAGCAGGGAGTACAAAATGCTCTTACTACTTTAAAAAATATATAGGACTCATATTTGATTTCTGAAAAAACTCAGTACACCTTAGAAAGCCTTCTTTCCTGTTCCCTGTTCCCTGTTCCTTGACTACGTAGATCGTTTCAAAGATGTGGTTTAGTTTTATATTCAGACGAATGCAGCCTAGTTATTTTTACTTATAACTGGGCTGCATTAACAATTTAGCCAGAACTGCCGCAACCTCTAGTGAGCAAGAATTTATTTAAATTTAAGCTCTACTCCAAATTTCTACCATAGGTTGGGAACAAGACGCTTACGAACTCGCTACCATAGTTACGCTATCAGTGTAAATCGGGTCTGAACATGAGTACGTCTCGTTGATGCAGCCTCTCCTAGAGAAGAGAAGCCTACACTGCAAGAATAACCTCTTCATACCTCCTTTACTTTTGTTGATATTTTACTGAGAGTTACGGAGATCGAGGAGTAGCTTGTTAAACCTACTAGTTTTTTCAAGAAATGTAATAAAGCTTTATAAAGCAAGTTACGTAATTTTACGCCCTCAAAAGGGGAATTTTGCTGTAATTCCAGAGAAATTACGGTTTATGTATACTTACAGACAGGATAAAGTTAGTAAATTATTTCAAGACAGTGCAGTTAAAAATAAGCTAACTTAAGCATTTATAGGATATCTTGAGTATTTTATTACTTATGTACCAATGTAGCAATTTGCTTGATGCAGTGGAAATTTGGCCATCTGAGATAGAAAAGGGCTATAACAGGTGAGAGAAAGTATTCACACAAAATTTGTCAATTATCAGGGTGTAGCAACACAACTAACGGTGAAGAATATGCCAAGAAGTTGGGTGCAAGAACAAAGGGGTTATTATCCGAGGGCGTGCCAAAAATGAAAAAGCCTTTATCATCGCCGCCACATTACGTAGATGACATAGATCGACTACAACCTTACCAAGTCAAGCTGATGCAGCATCAGGAAGAACCTGCCCGCGAGTTGGTACAAAAGATTAACCAAATCATTGCTAATGGCTCTGCTACGGCTTTGATGCTGCAAGAGATTGCCCAATTGCTAGGAGTTGCTTTTCAAGTAGATTGCTGCTGCTTGGTTTCAGTGGCGGATGAGACATCAGATGAAGCAACTACTACTAATTGGTGTGCTGATGAGTTTCTAGGGTTGCCATACCCAGAAGAAATGTTTTCGATGGAACAGTTGCTTATGCACTCGCCAGTGCTGCAATGTGCTGCCCAACCATTGACTATTGAAGATATTTCGATCATTCAGAATAGTCTGGTAATTGGGTGTCAATATTTACCACTACCGATAAAAGCGGTTTTGGCAATTCCCACTCGCTTTGGTGGCAATAATAATGGAGTGATTAATCTGATTAAATTCCAACCCTATGAATGGAGTGAATCAGAAAAACAATTGCTCAAAGAAGTGGAGTCGGCTTGCGCGATCGCTTTTTCTGGAGTGGCACAAGCTCAACAAATTACTCATCAAGAGCAGTCCCTGCAAAAAAGCAAGCACCATCAAAGCTTGATCAAGCAATTAACCATATTAAGTCGTAGCAACTTGGAGCTGAATCAAATGCTCCAGTTAGTTATCGCCTCGACAGCCGAATCTCTACAGGCAGATCGGGGTTTACTCATCTTACTAAAATATACAGATCCACTATTTAAGACTCAAGCTAAAAAACAAATCCCCAAAGCGAAAGCTAGTGTAATCGCCCAATGGGCTAGAGAAACACAAAATTCTGGCACTAGTCAACCAGACACCTTAGCTGAGTCTTTCTTGATTTCAGATTGTGGTTTATGCCAGCGTGCCTTCATGGATTCTGGAAAACCAGTAATCTTCGATGACTATACAGATCAAAACGATACCTTGACAGCTGCTTCATTATTTGCGGTAGAGAAATTGCCTGCGGTACTTTTAGTGCCATTGGAAAGTCAAGGTAAAATTTTAGGATTCTTGGTGCTACAGCAATCTGTGATTCGCGATTGGCAACCAGAAGAATTAAATCTTGTGGAAATGGTTTGCGCTCAAGTGAGTAACGCCATAATTCAGTCACAGACATTGCGCCAAGTGCAAATGTTGGTAGATGAGCGGACGGCGAAACTTCAAAGTAGTCTAGAACTGCAAGCGAAATTGCATGAAAGAACCCGGCAGTATGTCGAGCAGCTACGGAAACTTAATGAACTCAAAGATGAATTTTTGAGTAACATGAGCGATCGCCTACGCTACCCTTTGACAAATATGCTGATGTCAATAAAAAACTTGCGTTTGCCAGGAATAGCACCAGAGCGTCAGGGTAAATATCTAGATATTCTTGAGCAGGAATGTTCAAAAGAAATTAACTTGATTAATGACTTGTTGACACTCCAAAAGCTAGAGTCGCCTCACGAAGCCCCGCAATTAGAATCTATAGATTTAAATACTAGAATTCAGGATATAGCAGCATCTTTTGAGAAAAAACTTGGCGAAAAAGGATTAAAAATTTCTATAGATTTGCCGGAAGAATCGCTCAAACTGCAAACTGAACTGGAGAGCTTTGACCGCATCCTGCAAGAATTATTAACGAATGCCTGTAAATACTCAGAGCCTGATACAATAGTTCGCCTTGAAGCGGCTCACCGAGTCGATCGACAAATCGATCGAGTTATCATGAAGGTGACGAATACAGGACGTGCCATCTCTGAAGAAGAAGCGACCTACATCTTTGATAAGTTCCGTCGTGGAAAAGGGCGCTGGACTCCAGGGACTGGCTTGGGACTTGCTTTGGTCAAGTCTTTAGTGCAGCATCTAAATGGAGCGATCGCTGTTGAAAGTCTCCCAATCTTGGATTCTGAACAGAGCGAAATTTGCTTCACCTTGACTCTGCCCCAATTTTCTGACGAAAGCAAACCATAATTCTGAAAGTGACTAAAAAACAGAACGCAACAGAGAACCCTGATTTGCAATCTTCCACTGATGACACCAACCTAGAAGAGGATTTACTTGCTCAGGTAGAAGTTCAAATTGAGAAAATAGCAGAGCGACAGCGGCAAATCACTGCTAAAGTCCAAATTCCTCACCCAGTGGAGCAAATCTGGAAGGTTCTGACAAATTATGAAGCCTTACCAGACTTCCTCCCCAACCTCGCCAAGAGTTGTCTAATCGAGCATCCCGATGGTGGAATTCGACTGGAGCAAGTAGGCTCCCAACGCTTACTGAATTTCAACTTTTGTGCGCGGGTAGTTCTAGATTTGGAAGAATGCTTCCCTAAAGCAATTAATTTCCGCATGGTAGAGGGAGATTTTAAAGGCTTTTCTGGTAGCTGGTGCTTAGAGCCTTATTCTTTCGGAGAGTCTTTAGGAACAAATCTGTCCTACACAATTCAAGTTTGGCCTAAACTCACTATGCCAGTGGGAATTATTGAAAATCGTCTGAGCAAAGATTTGCGGTTAAATCTTTTGGCTATTTACCAACGTGTAGAAGAACTAGCCAGCAAAGAACCGTATGCATAACAACAATAAACCACCATTCAGATGTATTCCTGAATGATGGTTTATTGTTGCTACATTTCAAATAAAAAAGCTTTTGCTTTTTATTTTTTTAAGTACCCCCAGGGGAATTCGAATCCCCGTTACCTCCGTGAAAGGGAGGTGTCCTAGGCCTCTAGACGATGGGGGCATCGGACTCAGACCTTTTATAAGTTAACCAATTTCCTTGCCGTTGTCAACAGGTTTTGCCAAAAAAAGTTTGTGACAGCTAAACTGGGTGAAAGCAAAAGCTTGAAGAAGATACAAAGATATGGAGACAGATAAAAAAGTCCGTAGATACTTCTGTGGTCAGCCGCAGAGTGCGTCAGCGTTGGGCGCTGGGAATTTCGGGGTATACACATATCTAAAAAACGCTGAAGACAGCAAGGAACAAAGGGTATGATGTTGTACCCTTTAGAGTTAATATCTACGGTTTTTTACAAGAGATTTTGAAATAAATCGCTCAAAATCTACAATATGGAAGCATCTTTTGAAATCACCATACAGATGGCGATCGCTGTCTTTGCAGGCATTAGCGCCCAAGTGCTGGCTGCATACCTTCGTGTACCCAGCATCGTCTTGTTATTGCTGTTGGGCATTTTGTTTGGCTCCGATGGTATAGGGCTATTGCATCCCCATTCGCTAGGCACTGGACTGGAAGTTATAGTCGCCCTCGCCACGGCAATCATTTTGTTTGAAGGCGGACTTAACTTGGATCTGCGTGAGTTAGGTAGAGTTTCTGTCAGCCTACAATTGCTCGTCACTCAAGGAACGCTAATCACCCTACTTGGCGGTAGTATGGCTGCTCACTGGCTGGGTGAATTTCCCTGGAACATAGCTTTTCTCTATGCTTCTATAGTCGTGGTGACAGGCCCAACCGTCGTTGGCCCATTGCTCAAACAAATCAATGTAGATCGACAAGTGGCAACACTTTTGGAAGGAGAAGGGGTTTTAATTGACCCTGTAGGGGCTATCCTCGCCTTCGTTGTCCTCGATACGATTTTGAACGGCGATGCTGACCCGATCAATGCGATCGTCGGTTTACTTATCCGCCTGGGTGTTGGCGCAGCTATTGGTGGTGCTGGTGGTTATCTGATGAGTTTGATTTTCAAACGCGCCAGCTTTCTGTCATTTGAGCTAAAAAACTTAGTGGTGTTGGCGATACTTTGGAGCTTGTTTACCTTATCGCAGATGATCCGCAGTGAATCGGGAGTCATGACAACAGTAGTTGCAGGAGCAGTCTTTGCCAACTCCTCAGTCCCGGAAGAACGTCTGTTACGCAGCTTTAAAGGTCAGTTAACAATTCTCAGCGTTTCGGTGCTATTTATCTTATTAGCTGCTGACCTATCCATTGCAAGTGTGCTTGCTTTGGGTTGGGGTAGTTTATTCACTGTTTTGGTACTAATGTTTGTCGTTCGCCCGATCAATATCCTCTTGTGTACCTGGAACAGTGACCTCAACTGGCGACAAAAACTGTTTTTAAGCTGGGTTGCTCCAAGAGGAATTGTTGCTGCCTCTGTAGCTTCTTTTTTTGCGATTTCGTTGACACAGCGAGGCATTAACGGCGGTGATTCCATCAAAGCTTTAGTTTTCCTGACAATTATCATGACTGTTGTCTGCCAGGGGCTAACAGCTGGCTGGGTTGCTAAATGGCTGCAAATCACCTCCAAGGACGTAACTGGGGCAGTGATTGTGGGTTGTAATCCCTTGAGTCTTGTAATTGCTCGTTTCTTTCAAGAACGGGGAGAAAACGTGGTGATGATTGATACCGATCCCGAATGTCTTGTGCAAGCCGAGGCGCAAAATCTCCGGGTTATTGCCAGCAGTGCGCTAGATGCTGCGGTTTTAGAAGAGGCCGGACTTGCCTCTATAGGTACTTTTTTGGCTATGACAAGTAATGGCGAGGTGAATTTTGTTTTGGCTCAACGAGCAGCTGAGGAGTTTAAACCCCCGCGCGTCTTAGCTGTTTTTCCCCGCGATCCGCAAGCGAGTACCTCGACTAGTAATAAAGTTAATCAAGCTTTTATTCCAGACTTAGCAATTAAAACTTGGAATGAATATTTGAATGATGGACGAGTGAAGTTAGGGACAACTACGCTAGATGAGTTGGAGTTTTCGACTCAATGCGATCGCATCCAAGAAAAGATTCGGACTGGGGCTTTAATACCGCTATTGATAGAACGAGCAGAACGCTTACAAGTAATGCCAGCTAACCAAGATTGGGAAATTGGCGATCGCATTATTTATCTGTTACATGACCCCAGACCTAGCCTTTTAAAACGCTTATCTGGTGCTACCCAATCTACTCCCCTCTCTCTAGAAAAGTTACCAGAGGTTGAAGACCTATCCCTCGCCCAGTTATCTCAACTTTCTCCTACTGAGGCTTCTGGGGGATGAGGGGATTGGGGCAGAGGAGCAAGGGAGCAGAGGGGCAGGGGAGGAATTCCTGACTCTTTATTAGCTTTGGGAAGGAATAAATTCGCCTTCTGGTTTTGGCGCTTCTTGATACATTTGCCATTCCTGCCAGAGTAAAGCAGACAAATGTACTATGGCGAGAATTAGCGTCGCTACCGAAATCAGATAACTGTGGATTGTGTAAAGGTGTTCGACGGTAATTGTGTTAATGGCTCCACCACCAGTCAGGATTTCGCGCAGTTGCCCACCAATCAAAGGAATGGCTTCGATGGTTCCTAGCTCAATGCTAAAACGCCAGTACCCTTCCTGAGTCCAATCTAAAATCATCGCTGTCCAATCCAGCCCGATCGCACTTAGGGTTAACAAAATCACACTAATCCAAGCAGCCAGCCAACTCTTGCGAAATTGCCGACCTAAAAACATCACCACAATTTGAATTAGAGCGATCGCAATTACCCCGTTACCAGCAATTTCATGCGCTCTCCAAAACAACCAACCGTATGGCAGTTGTGTATTAATCATCTTTAAGGAGTTATAAGCTCCGCCTGCTGTCGGTTCATAGTAAAAAGACAACAAAATTCCAGTAGAAATATAAATTAAACACAGAGTCAAAATCACGACTGATAATATCGTCGCTATTCGTCGCAAAATCTGATCGAACTGGGTGCTTTGCATGGCTCACCCCTCCTGTTCTTAACTAAGTATTTATTCTTGTTACGATTTTAGCTAATAAATTTTAATAAATTTTACTTTTCTTATATAAAAATAAAGTTTTTTAAATCAAATACTGTACCCAAGTTTTTAAGGGTTCTGGTGAACCATACCAAATTCCAGGACTTCTGGGAGAATGCTTGACACCTGCGATCGTTAGATTTTCCGCGCCCTCCAAATGAGCAGCTTCAATGGGCGTAATGCCATCTCCCCAAGTGTTACCCTTACCACAGGTTAATTGGTAGCTATTGTAAGCTAACCAACTACCAGGCCGCCTTTTCCCAAAGATAGTTTTGCCAGCCACACAAATGTAACGAACGTTTTTGTAAAAAGCTCCTGGGTAGTTATTGGTGACAAAATCTAGATTGGAACGTGTCCAGCGTTCTTGGCTAATATGAGGTGTACCCAAGGTGGTGAAAGTAGCAACCAAGGGATGCCCTTGCCAGAGAAATGGTTTGACATCACCGCGTACTAAATAGGGCTTTTCTCCCATGTAAATCCGGGATATCCAACCTCCGGCTGAGTGACCAATTAAGTTAATTTGAGTAGCATTATGTTGCTGCAATATATGCTCGATCGTGTAATCGAGTTGTTGCAAAATCGATATTACGGGTCTTACTCCGAGAGTGGGGAGCCAGTCACGCCGTCGCAGTGGTACTGTAACCGTGGGAAAATCTAACTGCTGTAGGGATTGTTCTAGTTGGCGATAAGCGATCGCACTTTCTAGATATCCAGGCAAAATAACTGTCGGTAACGGCATTTTAAATTTTGGATGCAATAATTGAGGTTTTGAACTTTTTTAACGAAGAAGTAGTCATATTCAAGAGTTAGAATTGCGATCGCCTGACTCACCCCTTAGAGAAAAAACCAATAGCTTTGGTGGAATTTAAGGCTAGAATGTCAATAAAATTGTACAGTTTGCAACAGTTTGAGGGGCTACAGATGTGGTAGTATTTTCAAATAGGGCCCAGTCTCGGACAAACACGTGTGTCATCTGTTACAGAAGTGTAGTTGACTGAAAAACAGTTGAAAAAACAAGGCAACTTCGGCAGATGTTTTGATGTATTCAAACTTGTGCGTTTACTTAAACTTTATAAAACTCCTAGATATTAATTTTAATTGTGTGCGTCATAAGAATAAAAAATCAAAAGTAGTAATTTTTCAAATATCTCTTTAGCAAGCTCGAATTTTGAAAATATGATACAGCGTCATTGATTAATTAAAAACTTGAATAAATAAATGGCAATTTTGGCGTTTTGATTGCCAGCAGAGGAAGTTATTATTTCCTTATGAAGAACGCATATCTTGCAAGATATTGCAATGCCGGAAAGATAAAATCGCTAGTCAACTGTAACTGAGTGAGTGAACGATAACAGCCATGTCTTACGTCTCCCTGCTGAGAAATATACCAGAACTCTTAAGCCAGCCAATTGGGATAGCAGCTATAGCCTCCCTGGGTATCCACGGTGCGATCGCCATGATCGTACCATTGATGCCGATGGAGTCTAACAAGCCCAAAGAAACAGCATCATCCAAGACAGTCGGACTTTTGGAATTGAGTCAAGCCGACCAAAACCGTCTGCCGCAAACCACACCCCAAATTGGTTTACAACAATTACCTCCAGTCGCCCCACTTGCGGCTCCAAACTTTAGCGTCCAACCGGGATTAACCCCATTAGCGCCATCACCATCCAGTCAGCTAGTATTACCTCCGCTACCGGCATCATCGAATAACTATCGAGTCTCTTCCTTGCCTACAAAGCAGTCTTTGCGGATGATTCCGAGTGATAATTTACGGTTTGACGCTTCCAAAATTGATAGTTCTAAATTTAATACCGGCGCTAGATTCTCTCGACCAGTTCCTCGTGTGAATGTGAATGAGAGCGTTGCCAAATACGAGCCACCTAAACCGCTAGCTGTAAATAGGTTGCCAGAATTGCAGTCGCAGCAAATACCTGCCGATCTTCTGCGGAATCCCCAGCCTCCAATCTTATCTGACAGTACACCCGTTGCAACAGCACAGGTAAATACGACTTCGCAGCCAATGACGCAACCAATTCCTAATGCGTCGTCTACAATTGCTCAAAACCCACTGATAAATTCTTTAAAACCAGCTCCAAGCAATGGGAATACTTTAATTGGAACTAGGGGAAGCACATTACAAACAGCGGATTTATCAACCAAGGGAACTCAACAGGCAATTGCACAGCTAGATTCATACGCCAACCTGAGAAAGGAAGTGCAGCGACAATACCCCAACGCCGAACAAAAACCAGTCATACGGCAAACATTATCCACGAATAAGTCAAATCTTGAAGGTGCTGTTTTGGGTGTATTGGTGGTAGATCCTGATGGGAAGGTCTTAGATATCAAATTTCAAGACAAGTTAATTTCCCCGGAATTGCAATTAAAAGCAAGGCAATACTTCAACAAGCAATCCCCCAAGGGAGATAAACAGATTAGTTCCTATCCATTCAACCTACGTTTCCAAAACAGCACGAGCAATCTTACTGGGACTACTCAAGAGCAAAACCCCTCGTCATTATCTGCACCGGGAATCAATAACAATCAGCTTACCCCCTCACCAGCAGCTAGTTTTAAACCATTACCTAATTTACAAATCAGAAATAACCCCCCTACGTCCTCACCAGCAGGTACTCTCAAACCATTAACTGTACCAACAGTTACTCCCAAACCATTATCGGAACTGCAAATTAAAAATAACCAGTCTACGCCTTCATCGGCAGCTACTACTGCTGAACCTTTATTGTTGCCGAAAATCAATCAGGGTCAATCTACATCTGCTGTTGAATCAGATAAAAAATTAGTAGAACGGTTGCGCGAAGTCAAGGAAAACAGACAAAAGTCTAATTCAGAAAAATAATCGCCCGTTGATAATTTCGGATTCAGGTAGGGGTAATTTAGCTAGACGCATTTGCAGCGTCTACTCTACGAGTTCTCAACTGGAGTAACCGCAGGGTATTATCCCTATCTGAAAAATTTTTTGCATAAGTCCTGTTTAAAATACAATACGTTTGGGTTAAGAGTTATTGGTGTAATTTCAAGACAGGATAAATCGCGTCTCTACATCAGGGTTTTGGATTTAAAATATTTTTTAGTTGTTGACGAATTAGCGATCGCTAGTTCGTCATACATAATACTTAATAGTTCGTTAAAAGGTTTCAAGAAGGAAATGCACTTAGGGATTTCCAACAAATAAATTCTCCAATGTTTTCGGGTGAGCGTCTAGCTAGCTATTAACCAAAGATAGGCAAACGCTCACCATAAAAAAACTATACAGTATAGCTACTTTACCAACCTTGTTCTGCATTTTGAAAAACGTAAGCAGCTACCTCCAGAATCTCCTCAGAACTTAACTTGGCTTTAAAAGCAGGCATGGCATTTTTACCATTTTGTACTTGATGGATAATCGCTTCGATTGAGTCTTGATTGTAATTTTCTAGGTACTTTGACAATGCTTCCTTTTTCAAGGTTTTCTGGTTGATAAGGATGTTACCGCCACCTATATGGCAAGAAGCGCAGTTAGCCTCGAAAATTTTAGCACCGTTGGATGTTTCGGCAGCTAGTGCTGGACTAATGAATGTGAATTTGAATAGGGCGATCGCCGACAGTAGAATTAATAAAAGTATTCTCAACAGTATTTCCTCGCAACAAGCCTCCAGCAAGAGTATAAACGCGATTAATCCCTGATTAAGTCAAATTTGATCGAAATTGGCGGTAACAAGTTCACTCCTCGATACGCTACACATTGTTTAGCGTCTTAGGGAAGGATAGAACTCGTTACCGCCATTTCTGCATTTTGTGCGTCACTCTAGGAGTGTAGCGTGTGGCGATGAGCTAATTTCACTGAGTAATCATCTCGTGTCAAACGCTGGTGTTTCAGCTATTGGACAGTAATTGTACCAATCATACCAGCACCACGATGCGGTTCACAGTAGAAGGTGTAGTCACCAGCAGGTGCGTCTGCTGCAAAGGTGGTTGTTTCCTTTTGACCGGGACTCATGAGCAACTTCTTATGAGACAGAGATTTAGCTAGATCAGCGCTCTTAGAGGGGTTTTTAGCAGAATCAAATACCACATTATGGGGAGGAACTTTATTGTTCACCCATTCAATTGTGTCACCTGCTTTAATGGTCAATTTTTTCGGATCAAATGCTAGCAGTCCTTTATCGGTACCCAATTTCACCTGGTAGGTTTCAGCCGAAGCACTGGGAGTAAAAACAGCAAAGCTGCTAACAACTAAAAGGATTGTCAACACAGCTAAACTAAGGCGTCGCCAGCTTGCCGAAATTAATTTCATAGCTCTCTCCTAACAAACAATTTTTTTCCCTTTCTCATTTTAAATAAAATCAACGTCAAAGTATGACAATCTGTCATATATCTATTTTTTTTTTAAGAATGGAGAGCAATTTATTGCAAAAAGCCGTCTAATCAACAGTAAATGGGGAATAGGGAATGGGGAATGGGGAACGGGGACTAAATTCTTTCCAATGCCCTATTCCCAATGCCCAATACTTCGACTACGCTCAGTACAAGTGCCCTATTCCCAATGACTCAACTCCGGGATTTAGTAATAGATTTTCCCGCCTCCCCACTTAGTACCAACGATTTTGGGTTGTAAGAGAATATGACCGGCAATAGCCTCCAAGTCATCATCTGTCAGATTTCGCACTGCTGTGAAAATATCTGCGCTTTTGAGACTGGGGTGTATTTCGGAAATCTCTTCTTCCCCGTCGTAAGTAGTGGGATTTTTCAGGTAATCTACTAAACCTTCAATGTTGTTACGGTTAGGAGTGGCCAGTGCCAAGTCCTCTGGAGTAAGTCCCACGTTTTGGTTTGTCTTGGTAACTCCACCAGCATGACATTGGGCGCAAGCGTAATTAAATAAGCGTTTGCCTTCTTTGACTTGTTTAAGGCTGAGTACAACGGTATCACCCTGAGCATTTAATGGCACTGTTCGGGTAGCTTCGTCTAGTTCCACTGCTGTCGCGCTACCGACAATCAACTGAAACGAGAGTAAAACAGTAGCCACAACAACGCCAATTAGTCTTATAAACATGTTTCCCCTTAAAGATTTTGACGCTCAACACAGCTAAGAACGCGATTCTCAATCTCCAAGCTGCTAATTGCTAATGACTGATTGTTTTTTATCATTAGCTATCAGTTATTAGCCAAAGTTCTGAGATAACCCTTCAGGTGACTTCGCGATCGCCCACCAAGTCGTTAATACCATTGGGGCGTATTTCAGAGGATATTTGGGAAATAATTGCCTTTGCATCTTCTAACGCCAAACGGGTCTTTTGGTGTTTGTAGGCGATTCCCAGTTGGTTGCACAGAGAAAACACTTGTTCTACAGGAATGCTGTAGTCGGCTGCTATCTCTGCGATCGATAGGTCTGCAAAACCCATAATGCTTGTTTACTGATAGATAGAGATTGAGTCGCTGTAATACCAATATCACGTTAGGAGTGCAATTTGTTGCCCAAAATACTGTTTGGGGAATGGGAGGGGGCAGAGGGCAGAGGAAGCAGGGGAAGCAGGGGTAGAATTTTTAACTTTTGACTAATGACTAATGCCCAATGCCTATTAACCTTTTCCCCCGGTAAAGGTGACGCTTTGAATAAAGTAACGATTAAAAAAGGCATAAATGCCTAAAGCTGGCAGGGTAAAGACCATAGAAGCCGCCATAATGTAGTTCCAATAGCTGATGTATTGACCTTTGAAGCTGTTCAGCCCCAAGGGGAGGGTAAACATTTCTGGGTCAAACAGGATAACTATGGGCAGTAAAAAATTATTCCAACTCCCCATGAACACAAAAACTGCCTGTGCTGCTAGTGCTGGTTTTGCCAAAGGTAAAACAATGTATCGAAAAATTCCAAAGGTATTTAAGCCATCGAGTTGAGCTGCTTCTTCTAGTTCTTTAGGAAAATTAACGAAAAACTGCCGCATCATGAAGATAAAAGTGGCATTAACCATGCTAGGGACAATCATGCCTTGATAAGAATTCAGCCAACCGATCGCTTTCAAAATCAAAAAAGTGGGAATCAGGGTGATTTGCGTCGGTACTGCCAGCACAGCCAAAATTAGGAAGAACCAAAAACGCTTGCCCACAAAACGCAGTCTAGCCAAGGCATAACCAGCCATTGAATTTAACAACAAGTTTAAAAGCGTGACGCTGACGGCGATCGCCACACTGTTAAACAACCAGCGCCAAAATAGCGGTTCTTGGAGAAAGATTTGCCTGTAGTTATCAAGAGTAAAATTCTTGGGGAGAAAGTTGGGTTCACCGCCGATAATCTCTGATAGCGGCTTAAATGATGCTGAAAGTGCCCAGAGAAAGGGAATTAGGGTAATGATGGCATAGAGTGTCAGCAAGACGTACAACAAGGCTTTGAGCCAGGATAAGCCAGAGGTGTTAGTCAAATTCGTTCGCCTCCGAAAAGTCGTCGCTGAATCAAAGTGATGGCAATGATGACTGCTGCTAACAGAAATGCGATCGCAGCTGCATATCCCATTTGTAAATTCCGAAACACAGCTTGATAAATCAGCAGCACCACAGTTAACGTAGCGTTGTTTGGCCCGCCAGTACCGCCAGAAAAGATGTAAGACTGGTCAAAAAGTTGAAAAGTCCAAATTACCCCCACTGTTACCACAAAGAAGGTTACAGGCTTAAGCAAGGGAAGAGTAATGTGGATAAATTGTTGCCATCCATTTGCGCCATCAAGTTCTGCGGCCTCGTAAAGTGTTTGGGGTATATCTTGCAACGCCGCCAGATAAATCACCATAAAAAACGGTGCAGTTGACCAAATGTTCATCATCATAATGCCTTTGAGCGCAACTGCTGGATCGCCCAACCAGTTGTAAGTAGGTAGCCCGACAAAAGCGAGAAAATCGTTTAGTAGCCCATCAGTGTTATAAATCCACATAAAGATGAGTGTCAGCACTGCTGAAGAAGTGACTGTCGGCAAAAAATAGAGGATGCGCCACCAGTTTTTACCGCGAATCCCAGAATTCAGAGTTACTGCCAGAATTAAAGCCAGGATAGTTTGAGTTGGCACAACAATAGCTACATATTCGGCTGTGTTTCTCAAAGCAATCCAAACTCTTTCATCTTCCGCTAATCGCGTGAAGTTCCGAAAACCGATGAACTCGTACTCAATACCGCCAAGAAGTTGCACTTTTTGCAAAGAAAGAAATACGGAGTAGAGAATAGGTAAGACTACAAAAGTCCCCAAAACTAGAATAGTGGGCATCATAAACATATACCCAGCCAAGTCTTCAGTGATGTTCCACCTGGAGTTTCTGCGCCGCCTGTTAATTTCAAACATTACTGAACCTCCGCTTAATCCCGCACTCACCAGACTGTAGCGATGGGTTGTGCATGATTATTTATCGTACTCCTGTACAAAAATATTTAACCTCATCAAATAATTCTCTACCTTTGGAAAGCGTAGATCGAAGTAGCAAGTCAAAAGACATCGCTTGTGTGAGTTAGCTGGATATGCAACTTAGGGAACTATATATTAACCCGATTCAAGCAATAGGACACAAAATGTCATATACAGCCTACTTACGTTCGATTAAAAATCAACTCCAGAGAACTGGTAAAACTCAAAAAAGCCTACGGGTGAAAACTATCATAGAACAGTTTGGCTACCAGCGTAGAAGTCAATCATTCATAGATGATTTTAATATAGCTCTTGATGAATTGGGGCTTTGTGCAAATCCTCGGTTGGATTTGCATATTCCGTTAGATACAAAAATAGCTATTTCTCTTAAAGGTGTAGAACCAACAAATGAAGTTGCTGAATCTCAATCAATTTCAGCCAAACTAAAAGAGGCAATTTCAGTTAAACACGATTTTTTCTACTACTTGTTTGATTTTGGTTCTGAACAAGAATATGAACGATTCCAAGCGTGTTTAGATTCTCACCAGCCAGTAGGTATTTTTTTGATTCCGCAAGTAGAAGATTTCTTCTGCGATATTGTTGTCAAAATCTTTAATTATGAATTAATTAGAAAATCTCAATATGGAGGCTACAATAGTATACCCAAAGCTGCTACTAGAAAAATCCCTACAAGTATTGTCTCAGAAGACAAGGATTGTGAAGACGAACAAGAAAATCCTATCTCTGATGCTAGTATTTTTCAATTTTATCGCTCAACTATGACCAGCATTATACTTGGTAACACTGGTTTAGAGTTGCTTGATTCCGAAAAATTCGATCGGCAGTTTGAACAAATATCCTTATATGCAAATAAATATAATTCCGAACAGTTTTTTATTTTATTTCATTGTCCATCGACATTAGAAATCCAAGCTCATCAGCAAGAAGATGCTTTAGGGTACTTGGTAGATAAAGTTGCTAGTAAAATTCCTTTTACTTTTACTCTCAGGTGTAAATATCCAAATGAAGCATCTATTGAATATAAAGAGGAAGTGTATGCCCATTTTCGTCTACTATTAGAACTTCCATATTATGAAATAGAAGAAGATGACGCATCTTTGCAAGATTACTTTGTCGAATTACAAAAAGCTCAAATTCAAGCTGAATCTCAATTATTGCTGAAGATGAAAACTGAACATTTTTACACTCTGAAGTGGCAACAGGAAAGTAAAGAATATATCTATCTTAAGTATTTTGCTATTAAAACTTTGGAAAGTCTAGGGTATGGATTGTCTAATATTGGTTGTGAAGTTGAGTTGACTTCTAGAGATGAAGAAACATCAGACGATGATGAAGAGTACCAAAGTGAAATCATAGAAGTCTATGTAAAAAATCAGGTAGTGATTGAGATAGAAACTCTCAAATACCAAGAGTTTCAGGATAACAATCTCTTTTTAGATTCAATTAAAAGAGTTTTAAGAAAATCAAAAGTATGGCCAAATCAACTAGAAAGCCTTTGGTTGGTAATTCCCGGTTTTGAGATAGCACGTAACTATTACCAACTGAAAAAAGTGAAAGAAATATTAGAATATAAGTTGTCTGGATATTATGGCGATCGCTTCCAAGTTGTAATCATGGCTCCTGATTATGAAAAACACCAATTAGTCCCAGTATCCTTTGACTCTATCGACTATCCATCTTTTAATTATGGAGCTAAAAAACCTAGTTTATTACAAGCATATCCAATTACTAACCGCGTCAAAGAATTTAAACTTGACTTTAGCCAAGTACAAGGGCTGAATGAAGAAAAAGAGAAACTAACTAGACTTCTGAAGCTACAATCTAAAGGATATAAGAATTCAATTGGTGGAATTCTTTTCTATGGTTTACCGGGATGTGGTAAAACTTTACTAGCAAATGCCTTTGCTAATGAGTCTGAAAGATATTTTTTTAAGTTCTCTCCTGCCGATATAGTCAGTGTTTGGATAGGGCAAAGTCAAAAGAATATTCGAGATATCTTTGCTCAAGCTAAGAAAAAAGCTCCTTCACTTTTATTCATTGATGAGTTAGATAGTATTGGGTTTAATCGTAATGAAGACAATGCACACACAGACCAAAAGGCAACTATCAACCAATTACTCATAGAACTAAATAATCTGCAAAATAGTGATGTAATTGTCATTGCTGCCACTAACTATTTGAGTGGTATTGATAGCGCTTTGAAGCGTTCTGGTAGATTGGATTGGAAGATTCCTGTTTTTCCACCCGATCGAGTCGAAAGAATAGATTTGTTCAAACACTACCTATCAAAAATTGATATGAATCAGCTAGTAAACTTTGAAATTCTGGCAGATAAAAGTGGGAGATTTACTTCATCAGATATTGAGTTGGTTTGCCGGGAAGTTAAAAATGCTATTCTACTAGAAGAAATAAGTTCGGCTTTAACAACTTCAGATGTAATTACTTACATTAATAATTTACAAGATGGTGGCTTAAGTCTTAACGAAGGACAAGTCAAAGAATTTTTGGAAGAATGTAGGAGAATGAGTGTGAAAAATCCTAAGTTAGAAACTCTGAAATTAGAATGGGGATTGTATTAGTAATAGGCTAAGAAAAATGGCGTAGGCGTAGCCTGCACCTCTCTCTGCGAGACGCTCCTCATAGCTTGTAGGGTGCGTTATTAACGGGAACGTCCTAACGCACCGTAAATCTTTGGTGGTGCATTACGTTAGCGCGATAAACACCCGAAGAAACGAGATTTGGGGTGATTCAATCACTTGTGTGTACACTGTAGGTCTTTTGGTGGAGGATATAAAAGCGCCGCTTAGGGGATGGTATTTTTATTCATCAGTCTCAGGTATTACTTCTTCTGCTGTCGCTTCATTCTTAGAAATGTCAATGGCTTGTAAAACCTGTTTAACTATTTTTGGGTGCAATATTTTTCCTGAATGAAAAGGAATCACTACTCTCACTTCTTCTCGAAAATAAATCCTGTGACTTCCTTTGCTTCTAATTTGAATAAAACCTACATCTAATAAAAGTTTTTCAGCTTCTGTTGCAGTCAAACGTGGCAGCTTAGGCAACTTTTACCTCCAAGGTTATTGTGAATATCTCCTTGTTAAAAAGCGCCTGTTTTTCTGAATATGACAAGGTTTCTATATAAAGCTCAACTGCTTCTTTAATATTTGCCTGTACTTCTTCTAGGGAATCACCTTGAGATTGACAACCAGGAAGTTCAGGACAATAAGCATAATATCCATATTCATCTTTTTCGATAATAATGCTAACTTTATACGACATATCACAGTTACCTTTACTTGTTCAATAACTATTATCACCTCTCATCCCCCTTTCGTTAGGAAGCATCATGTCCTATTAGAATATGACTATAGTCATGACTACGGTTATTATGAAATCAATTTCCCAAAGGAAACTCAAATCTCAACTTCTTGAGTTCTTACGACTTGTAGAGTCAGAGGGAGAAGAAATTGTAGTTACCGATCGCGGTAAGCCAGTTGTAAAAATTTCCAAATACGCACAAGCACCTTCAACAGAAGAGTTATTTGGGGAAATGCGCGGTAAAGTGAAGTACTTTGAGGATTTAACTACACCAACCACTGAAGAATGGACATCTAATAAAGAGATAGGAAATTTCTGCTCAGAAATAATTTGGTGAAAGTAAGAAAGATTGCTTACTCCATCGTCTTAATTTGCTGATTAGCTTCATTCTGTGCCTTTAGCATCGCTTGCCTTAATGGTTGTTGTCCCAACAAGGCGCTGACAAACTGGTTATCAAAATTATTGACGATCGCACCTGGATACTGACCTACCTGCCAGAGTGTAGCATATTTAACCCCCGCTACTAATGGCGATCGCAATGGGTCTTGGTCATAGCCCAAATTCTTTGCCACTGATTTACGTGTTGGCAAAGCAAACCCTGTCCCTGTCCACTTTTGCATCCCTTCTTTACCCGTGAGATAGGAAATCAATTCCCAAGCTTCGGCTTTGTGATGTGCCTGCTTGTTCATCACATAAGCAACAGTCAGCATCATTGTGCCTTTTTTATCATTAATAGTAGGTACTGGTGCGGTAGCAAACTCTACTTGGGGAAAGGTTTCGATTAGATAGGGAATTGCCCAGTTACCTTCAATCACCATTGCCACTTTACCTTGACCAAACATTTCACTACCTGAGTTTGTACCAACATCAGATTTTTGAGCAGAGGAGTGGTCTTTTCGATACTGATTTACTACTAACTCTAAACCCTGTAAACTTGCCTCGCTGGCAAAAGTAGCATAACTATTTTGATCGACAGGTTGCCCACCAAAGGCTTTAATTTTATAAGCTTGACGCGCTAATTCTGGAATTTCCCCAAAGCCGTATTTGTTAAGTTTGCCTGTCAATTGTTTCGAGTAGTTACGTAATTCCTCCCAATTAGCTGGCGGATTACTCAAGCCTGCGGCGGCAAAGGCTTTTTTATTATAAAACAGGGCAAGAGTGGAATAGTCTTTAGGAAGACCATAAATATGGTTCTGGTATTTGAAGCTGTCAAGTAAGCTATCCTCAAAGTCCACTAAGTCAAATTCAGGGGTAATGTAAGCTTCTAGCGGTTCTAGAACATTTTGACTCATCAAAAAAGGAGCTTCCACCGACTCCAGATAAAAGACATCAGGCGCTGCTTCTCCAACCAAACGAGTTTTGATTACATCCATGTATTGGTCAGCAATCGCCTCATATTTGACCTTAATATTTGGATGCTGTGCCTCAAAGTCTAGCAGAACCTGTTTCAAAAGTTTTTGCTCAACAAGATTGCCTCCCCAACCACTGAGTTTAATGGTGACTGGGGTAGACACTGAGAGTTTGCTTGGTAATTCTAGGGTGTGACAACCAATAATGGCGATCGCGATCGCCATCACCAAAGCCAAAAAATTAAATAATCCTTTATTGTTCACAAACAAATAATATTCTCTTTCTTCGCTTATACCTTGTGCTATTAAGGAATGATATTTTACTTATTTGAAATTTTGGCTGAAAATTGCAAGCTAAAATAACGAAAAATTATCAGCAATGCGAATGAAAGCATACTGAGTCCGTTTCCAACCTGATTTGTTCGAGGATACTTCACCCATAATTTATGTTGATGGATTCTGTTCAGATTGAAACAACTGCGCCACTAACTCTAGAATTTCCCCAGATTGCCTTACCACCAACAGCAATCTCTCCCAACTCTCGAATTTCCAAGGATACTATTCGCACTAGTTTAAAAGCTTCCACTGCGGATTCTGTCTTAGCATCGGTTTACTCTCTTGGAACTGGCGGGATTTTACTCAGCAATTTATTGGTGGAATTGGGTGCTAGTCCAGTGGTATTTGGGATGCTGTCTTCTATTCCCATGTTGGTCAATCTCATTCAGCCGTTGGGTGCTTACTTGTCGGAACGCAGCACCAGCCGCTTTCAATATTCGCTTCGGACACACGGAATTGGTCGGTTGCTATGGCTGATTTTAGTAATTGGTATTGTCAGCGCCAGCTTGGGAGTGATTGATGCTCACCAGTTAGTCATATTGACACTCTTGATAGTTCTATTCAGTAATCTTTTGGGAGGACTAGGAAGCGCATCGTGGCTCAGTTGGGTGGCGATGATAGTTCCCCGACAATTACGAGGCAGGTATTTTGGCACACGCAATAGTGCTGCTAGTCTAACTAATTTGATTTGCGTACCAATGGCCGGTCTAGTTGTATCACATTGGTATGGGGGAACTCTCCAAGGTTATGGTGTAGTTCTACTGGTAAGTATTGTGTTTGGGATTGTGGGATTGGGATGTCAGTATTTCCAGGTGGATATGAATCCGCTATGGCAAAATACTTGTTATGGCAAGTCATCACAAACCACTGAGATTCAATCAGAGGTTGCAAAAGATGAATCTTCTGAAGTACCTCAATCAATTCATCCGCCACAAGACCAGTTAGCTAATAGCATCTGGAAAAACTCTAACTTTTTGGTATTTCTGCTGTATTTCAGCTTCTGGACGCTTGCTGTTAACCTCAGCAGTCCTTTTTTTAACCTCTATATGCTCGACACGCTGGATTTAGATGTTAGCTACGTGACTATCTACAACAGCCTTCAGGCGGGGGCAACTTTGCTGATGCTTATCCTGTGGGGAAAATTAGCAGACAAGATTGGTAATCGTCCTATTCTCATCTGTATTGGGATTTTGGTTGGAGTCACACCACTATTGTGGTTGGGGATTAGTGTCGATCGCCTTGACATCTGGTTGTGGTTGCCACTACTACACATCTTGACTGGAGGTACTTGGGCGGCGATTGACTTGTGCAGCAACAATATCCAATTGGGCATTGCACCAACTAAAAATCAGTCTATCTATTTTGCGATCGCAGCTGCCGTTGCTGGAGGAAGTGGTGCTTTGGGCACAACTATAGGCAGCTTTCTCGTGCAATTTACTCAGTCTGGAGGCTTACTGGGCTTGTTTGCCCTCTCAGGCATATTTCGACTAGTAGCCCTTGTTCCACTCATGTTTGTTCAAGAGCCAAGCAGAGGATGAGGGAGTGGGGAGTTGGGGGGCAGGGGTGCAGGGGAGCAGGGGAGCAGCACTTCTCTACGAGACGCTTCGCGAACGGCTACGCTCAGTGACCGAGGAGAAGTTGCAGTAAGTTTTTCCCCTCTGCCTCTTGTGCCCAATGCCTAATCCCCAATCCCCAATGCCCAATGCCCCATACTTTATTCTGCGGCGGTAGAAGTCAAGGACATTGTTTCCCACAACACCATGTGAGGTGTTGTTAATACAGGCTGATGTAGAGCAATCAGCTGGGCTAGGGTGTTCTTTAATTGGGTACGGGGTACGATATCATCAACAAAACCGTGCTGGAGTAAATCTTCAGCAGTCTGGAAATTTTCGGGTAGTTTTTCCCGCAGGGTTTGCTCAATCACTCGCCGACCAGCAAAACCAATGGTTGCTTTGGGTTCTGCCAAAATGATATCGCCCAACATTGCAAAACTAGCGGTAACGCCGCCCGTTGTCGGATTGGTCAAAACAGGAATATATAATAGTCGGGCATCTTTATGGCGCTGTAGGGCTGCGGAGATTTTTGCCATCTGCATCAAAGAGAGCATTCCTTCTTGCATTCTCGCGCCACCGGAGGTGCAGACAATAACTACAGGATAGCGTCGTTGAGTGGCTTGCTCAATCATCCGGGTGAGTCTTTCTCCCACGACCGAACCCATACTACCACCCATAAAACGGAAGTCCATAACCCCAAGGGCAATGGGCAAACCATTGATTTGACCTAAACCAGTTTTAACTGCGTCTATTAAGCCAATTTTATCTTGTGTTTCCCGCAAGCGATCGCTGTAGGGTTTGCGATCGCGAAATTCCAACGGATCGGTTGGACGCAAATGCTCATCTAGAGGTTTCCAGGTATTGTTATCTATCAATTGACGGATGCGCTCATCACTATCTACTCGATTGTGATGGCCACATTCGGCACAAACCATCTGGTTGGCTTTCAGGTCTTTTGTATATGCCAACACGCCACACTTAGAGCATTTATGCCACAAACCATCAGCAATTTCACGTTCTTGGCGTTCGAGGCTGGTAGATCCCGACTTCCTTCGATTTGCAAACCAATCAAATAGAGACTTTAAACCACGTGATTCTTCGTTGTTAGCCATTTTTTATTTTATTTTAAGTGGGTATGAGGTCGAAAACATGTCAAACCGTATTGGGTTGTCCTTAGTCATTAGTCGTTTTTCTTTATTGAGACTAATGGTTACATCGTTAAACTACGTTTTTAAGCAATTCAGACCTTAATTTTCGTCTTTGGTTGCCAGCTTAACGAAAATACTTATACCAATACAAGTCTCTTGCTCTTTTTTTCAGCAGACTTAATTATATGGACGTAGTGACAAAACCATGAGAATACCAACCTCCAAATAAAATGCTCTCCCCCTCCCACCCTAATCAATTATTTGTATTGCTGGGTTTTGAACAATCAGCATCTATTGCACTAGTTGTACTTGCCAACGGTTAATCGTCGTTAAGAGGGTAATACAAGTCACAAGCTGAATATTATCAAAATGTGAAAGGCAGATGGGGTAATGTTGGTTACAGTCACGAATTATAAATATTTCTTATCAAAGGGTATTAGTTATGGGTATACGGTATCGGGCATAAGAGGCAGAGGGGCGGAGGTGCAGAGGGGCAGAGGGGATAAAACTTACTACAACTCCTCTGCTCCCCTACCTTCCCCACTCCCTGCTCCCTACTTCAATTCAAGACGCTGGAAAAAATAAACGCAGGTAGCTAGACAAAATGGCTTCGCCGCTAAACAGCGTAATCACAGATCCTAAAGCCAGAAAAGGGCCAAAAGGTATTTTTTGTCCTAATTTTTGTCGCGATCGCTGCATAATCAAAACACTGATACCAATTAATGCTCCCAGCGCACAGGCGATAAAACTAGCCAATAGCAAATATTTCCAGCCTAACCAGGCTCCCATCATTGCTGCTAACTTGGCGTCACCTGCACCCATTGCAGTTTTCCCAAAGGCAATTGAACTCAAAAGGGCGATCGCATCAAACAGCCATAAGCCTAATACTGCACCAACTATAGCGATCATAAGGTGATTTACCAATGCCACAAAACTACCCTCTGGTAGAAAACCAACTACCATTTGAAACAAAATTCCCACCACTAAACCCGACTTAGTAAGTGGATTGGGTAGGGTCATTGTATCTAAGTCAATCAGTGATAGCGCCAATAACCAACTGCAAAAAGCCCAATAGCCTATTGTCAAAGTCGAAACTTGAAATACCAAAAAAATTAGTAAAAAAATTATGCCCGTTACCCCTTCTACCACGGGATAACGGACAGAAATTTTGCTTTTGCAATATCGACACCGCCCTCTTAAGGAAATCCAGCCGAACACTGGTACATTGTCGTAAGCTTTTAGCTGGTTTAAGCATTTAGGACAACGAGAAGGCGGCCAAAGAATTGACAACCCAGCAGGTAGGCGATAAACAATAACATTGAGAAAACTACCAATAGATGCACCCAAAGCAAAGACCATTACACTCGCCGGGATGGCGAACAAAATGTCCATACAGTCATTTGTCCTTTGTCATTTGTCCTGTGTCATTTGTGCTTTGTCATTTGTCCTTTGTCAATAACGAATGACCAATGACCAATGACTAATAACCAATAGACTTCTTGCATAAGTCGGGAAAAGGGGAAAGGGGAAGGGGAAAAGGTTCTGCAAAAGTCCCTTTCCCCTTTAACCTTTACCCTTTTCCCCCTCTTGCAAAAAGCACAAATGCCAAGAGGTCTAATGACCAATGACTAATACATGTGCGATTCAATTTGACTTAAGGGCACAAAACACTCTTGAGGTAAAAGAACTGGTTGGTTAGTAAAAATAACCTTACCTCGATGAGTCACACGATTAATTGCTACACCGGAAGGTTGCCCAGCTATTTCGGGATGGACTTCACAGTGAGTATAGTATATCTGCCCAGCAGCTCTAATTACAGAGGGATCAATCAAAGGCGATTGGTTCTTTGGGGCGGTAAAATTTACTTGACCTTGTCGTAATGCGTACACTATCGACTGTTATTTGATTGCTAGATTTCCCTTTAGTCTACCCGAAACTTATAGCAAAGGTTGCCAAGTTGCCCAAGTTGCTATATAAAATTATTTTTGTTCGATCGCTTTGATGAGTGAGTCTCCCATAGCACGGCAACCAAGGAGATTTTTTCCTGGAGAAATTATATCCCCTGTGCGATCGCCTTGTTCTAAAACTTGCAACACTCCTTGTTCGATGCGATCTGCCGCTTCTGGTTGGTCTAAACCGTAACGTAACATCATCGCCACACTCAAAACCTGTGCTAGAGGATTTGCCTTATCCTGTCCAGCAATATCTGGGGCGGAACCATGAACTGGTTCAAATACACCAGGGCCAGAAGCACCCAAACTAGCGGAAGGTAACATCCCAATACTACCTGTGAGCATGGCGGCAGCATCAGAGAGAATATCACCAAACAAGTTGCCTGTAACTATGGTGTCAAACTGTTTGGGAGCGCGTACTAACTGCATAGCAGCATTATCTACATATAAATGAGAGAGTTCGATATCTGGATATTCTTGTGAAAGTTGGGTGATGCGATCGCGCCACAACTGAGATACTTCTAATACGTTGGCTTTATCCACCGAACAAAGTTTTCCACCGCGTTTTTTTGCCGCTTCAAAGGCCACGCGGCCAATACGTTCAATTTCTGATTCGGTGTAAACCATTGTATTAACACCGCGTTTTTCACCGGTTTCTGTAGCAAAAATCCCTTTAGGTTTACCAAAGTAAATCCCACCAGTGAGTTCGCGCACCACCATAATATCCACGCCTTCTACAATTTCGCGCTTCAAAGTTGAAGCGTCGATTAGCTGGGGCAAAATTTTCGCTGGGCGCAAATTGGCAAATAATCCTAAACCTGCGCGTAGCCCTAACAAACCTGCTTCTGGGCGTAAATTGGATGGCAGAGAATCCCACTTATAACCACCAATCGCTGCAAGTAATACAGCATCACTGTTACGGCAAGTATCTAGAGTGAGAGAGGGCAGAGGTTCCCCTGTGGCATCAATTGCTGCACCACCGATAAGGGCTTCTTGGAATTCAAACTTCAGATCGAATTGCTTCCCTACGACTTTCAGCACATCTACCGCCACTGCCATAATTTCAGGGCCAATGCCATCGCCGGGGAGTAGAGTAATGCGGTAGTTCTGGGTCATAGCTGGTTATTACTAGGTAAATGCTTTCAGATCAAATATCATACCTAGCAAAATGTACTGATGGAGTTTTTAATTTATTTGGGTGTAGCTCTAACGTAATCATCTGGCATTGGATGAAATTACTAAAAAAGTCCTATATCCCTAGTTGAGCGGATCGAAACGCTGCAAGATGAGAGCTATAAACACCACTGGCAAACCTACACCCATACAAATGAGAGCTTGGATAAATGTTAAAGGTGTGGTGTCAAACACTTGATTCATCATGCTCCACTGACTGAACACACATTGTAAAATCACCACAACCACAATTCCGATCGCAGGTGCATAGGCTACGGGTGTGCGTTTACCTTGGATTCTCACGACTAGAGATGGTAAAAACTGGGTAATGCTTAACAGGTAAAAGACTTCTGCTGCCACCAATCCATTAATCGCCATCGTGCGAGCTAAGGCTTCATTACCTGTAGTTTGAAGTATCCATTGAAACACCCCAAAAATTACCACCCAATTGAAAACAGAAATCGCTAATATGCGCTTAAGTAAACTACCTGATAAAAGCTTTTCTCTAGGGTTGCGTGGTGGTTGCTGCATCACCTGTCCAGATTTTGGCTCAAAGGCGAGGGGAACAATCAACCCTACTGAACTGACCATGTTGAGCCAGAGAATTTGGATTGGTAAGATGGGAAGCACGGTGGCTAGGAGAATGGCAATCAAAATTGTCATGGATTCGCCAACGTTGATCGGCAGCAAGAAGGCGATCGCTTTTCGTAAGTTGCGATAAACCCCGCGTCCTTCCTCCACAGCCGCTTCTATTGAGGCAAAGTTATCGTCAGTTAGCAGCATATCTGCCGATTCTTTGGCAACCTCTGCCCCGGCTATGCCCATTGCTACACCAATATCTGCCTGTTTGAGAGCGGGAGCATCGTTGACACCATCTCCAGTCATGGCAACTATTTCACCCTGAGACTGCAACGCTTTCACCAGATGCAATTTTTGTTCTGGAGCAACTCGCGCAAATACCATACCTTGTTCAGCCGCTTGGGTGAATTCTTTTTCATCCATCTGAGCTAATTGCCGTCCTGTGAAAACTTGTGCTTCAGTGGAGCAAATTCCCATTTGACGGGCGATCGCAGCTGCTGTTAGTGCGTGGTCGCCTGTAATCATTTTTACCTGAATTCCAGCAGATTGACAGGCTTTCACTGCGGCGATCGCTTCCTCACGAGGCGGATCAATTATGCCCTGAAGTCCTAGAAATACCAGTCCTCGATCGATATCATTGCGATCCAAGGATCGCTTAGTGGGAACTTCTTTGCTGGCAAAAGCTAGCACTCGTAACCCTTGGTTTGCCATAGCAGCAACTTCCTGTTCCACTGCGGCAGGATTGAGCGCAACCTGTTGTCCTTGAGCATCGAGCAGGCGATCGCATCGTTGGAGAATTGCCTCTACAGAACCTTTGAGATAAATCACATTCAGCGATCGCTTTGCATCTAATTCATGCAAAGTCGCCATGTATTGGAATTGAGACTCAAAGGGAATGGTGTCTATTCTAGGTAATTTTTGCTCTAGATTGGCTTGCGTCAATCCCACTTTATTGGCAGCCGTAATCAATGCTCCTTCAGTTGGGGTTCCTACTAAGTCCCATTGTCCATCTCCCCATTCAATATGAGAATCATTGCAAAGCAATCCTGCTTCCAGGGATTCCCAAAGAGCAACATGTCCATCTGCATTGAAATCAACAGGTTGTCGATCGATGAGGATTTCACCGTCTGGAGCATAACCAATACCGCTAACGGTGTAATGTTGTCCACCTGCACAAATCTTTTGAACCGTCATCTGATTCTCAGTTAACGTCCCAGTTTTGTCAGAACAAATCACAGTGGTACTTCCCAAGGTTTCCACAGCAGGTAGCTTGCGAATAATCGCCTTACGTCGTGCCATCCGGGAAACTCCGATCGCTAAAGTGACGGTAACGATCGCAGGTAATCCTTCGGGAATCGCGCTGACTACCAGAGCCACACTCGCTTTGAAAACATCAATCCAAGATTCGCCTTGTCCTAATCCGACTGCAAATGTCAGGGCAGCTAAACCTAAAATGACATACAACAAGCTTTTGCTAAATTTGTCAATATTTCGTGTTAGCGGTGTTTTCAGATTTGTGCTGCTTTCAATTAACTGGGAGATGCGACCGGTTTGGGTGGCATCTGCGATCGCTACTACAATCCCTTCTGCCTGTCCAAAACTGACGAAACTTCCGGCATATACCATATTGCTGCGTTCGGCTAACGGTGTTTCGACGGCCAGCGATGCCGTTGCTTTCTCAACCGGAACGGATTCACCTGTTAAGGCAGACTCGTCAACTTGCAAACCACGCACACTTAATAACCGCAGATCGGCGGGTACTTTATCCCCAGATGCCAGCAATACTAAATCACCCAGAACAAGTTCAGTCGAAGCCAGACGGGTTTTTTGACCATTGCGAATCAAAGTTGCTTCGGTAGTGATGGCTTTGGATAGAGCAGCGATCGCGCCTTCTGCTTTCGATTCTTGAATGTAGCCAATGATGACATTAATTAGGGTGACACCAAAAATTACTCCCGCATCTATCCAATCTCGCAGCAGCAGCGTCACCACTCCCGCCGTCAGCAAAATATATAGTAGTGGTTGATTAAATTGCTCTAAAAATCGCAGCCAAGGACTTTTTCCACTTTTACCAGTCAGTTGATTTGCACCCATTTGCTGGTGTCGTTTCGTAGCCTCTTCATGGGTCAAACCTGCTTCCGGATGGCTGGCTAACGTTTGTACAACTTTGTGTTCATTGAGAGTATGCCATTCATAGTTGAGTGAATCTTGTGTTGTTTCAGCAAAAGTATTTGTAGCGATCGTATTTGCTGTCATTTTCGTCTCCAAAAAATAATTAGTAATTAACAGATTTAATTTAGATTTATCTGTTTGAATCCGTATCTTTCTTCTTTGAAATTGGTGTTATTGCGAGAATCTTTGGCTAAGTTCATAAATATGCCATTCCCGCACACCCCAATAACTGAGAATCGATTCTGCTTGCCAGATTTCATCTGTTGTTCCCTCTACCTTCACCAAAAATTTTTCTTGGCAGGTGGTTGGCTCACAGAGTTTAGCTTGCCTTTCGGGAGCAAACCAACCTTGAAATGCACCATAAACACTGCCAAAAATCGCACTCGCTCCACCCGCAAGGAGTGTACTTACCACAGATTCAACCGCTAATGCCGGGCCAAAACCGGGAATAACTAATACGCCAAGTCCGGCTGTTAGTGCCAGGAAGCCCCCGGCTGTTCCTCCTGTAATTGCACCTGCTTTAGCACCTTCGATAGGAGTTATGGTATTTATGGTATGTTTATCCGCATTAGCATCCTTGTGCAACTTTTCGTCTTCAGAGTCTAAAGTGAACACAGAAATTTTCTGCATAGGAAAGTCAATCGCTCTGAGTTCATCAAGCACCTGTGTTATTGCCTGACGGGTAGAAATGATGGCGATCGCATTTTTAACTGGACATAAATTCATAACAATATCTCCTATAAAAATCAGTAAGTTTAAAACGAAGCTTTATTAATCTCCAAATAGGAAAAAACTATAGTTTTCTAGTGTGAGTAGGAACCGTGTTAGTTTAGGTATTCGTTTTCAACCTCAGTTGGGTTAGTTTCGTTTATCCGCTTCTTTTTCAGGATTGCTGATGAATGTGAACGAAAAGTGAATAAATCGTTTGTCTACCTAATTTCACTTTTAAATCACATTTGTCCCTCAAGCTAAAAGACAACAAATGTGAATGAAGTAATTAGACCTCTTGCAAAAAGCACTTTTGCAAGAGGGGAAAAGGGTAAAGGTTAAAGGGGAAGGGAACAATACAGAACCTTTCCCCCTTCCCCCTTCACCTTTTTCCGATTTATGCAAGAAGTCTATTGATTATTGGAGCTGGATATGACCTTTAAGAAGATTTTGGTGGCGGTCGATGATTCACCTGCGACTGCAACAGTGTTTGTAAAAGCGCTGGAGTTAGCTCAAAAAGATGCTGCTCAGTTAATGATTGGTCACAGCATTGAGCTAGCAGATTCTAGTCAACTCACTGTGAATTTAGTAGACCTGGAAATAGAAACACAACAGGCACAAAGTTTACTCCAGTTGTACTATCAGAAAGCGAAAATACTAGGCATTATGGCAGAATCCAGTTATCAAACAGGAGATCCTGGTACTAACATCTGTGATTTAGCCCGGAGTTGGGGAGCAGATTTGATTGTGCTTGGTCGTAGAGGACTTAATGGATTTGCCGAACTTTTAGCAGGAAGTGTGAGCAATCACGTAGTTCATCACGCTCCATGTTCTGTCCTGGTTGTTCAAGGTCAGTAGTTCCTTCAGAACCATACGTGTCAACTTAACGTAATGACGTGATATTCAATTCTCTGGCTTCCTATCACCATTCGCATCACCCACCCTAACCCTCCCCTTGTCAAGGCTACGGTGTACACACAAGTCTGAAGTTGTTCAAGAATTTGGGTTTTACTCCACCCTAACCACTGCTTGAATTCAATGAACGATACCTCCAATTCAATAAATGACCACCCGAATTCAATAAACGACTACCCGAATTCAATAAACAACTACCCGAATTCAATAAACCACTACCCGAATTCAATAAACCACTACCCGAATTCAATAAACCACTACCCGAATTCAATAAATGACCACCTGAATTCAATAAAATGACCACCCGAAATCAATATAGGGAACAAATTTCCTGTTTCCCCCCTTGACAAGGGGGAATTAAGGGGGGTAAAACGCCTGTGGGACATACATTTGAGCTTAAGTTGACACCAATGCTTCACAACTGTCTACTAACCACTAGAATTTTGCTGTTAAAACGTGAGTTTTCTACGAATAGTATTCATTATGTTTTACAAGAAACAATCTAGTTTCCTCGTAGTCCAGCAAAGAAACTTTATATGGTTTATTTTATGGTAGGAAAATCAAGTTATTTTCTCCCCCTGCTTCCCCTGCTTTATCTACCTACCTTCACCCGTAATTTTTGGGTTAGTCGATTACTAGGACTAGAATACATGGGGTTGTTTTTAGCAGGAATAACCGTTTTAATTTTGGTTTTCCTATCAACTCATACCCATGAAAATCTACACTGAAATTGAAATTCAGGCATCCGATGAGCAAGTCTGGAACCTACTTACTGATTTTGCCAGTTTTCCACATTGGAATCTGTTTATTCGTCAAATTAGTGGTTTGCTGAGTGAAGGGGCACAGCTAACCGTTCACTTTCAGCCTCCGGGTAGAGATATTATGACCTTTCGACCTACGGTGATTACGGTAGAACCTAATCGCAAACTGCGCTGGTTATGGCACTTTTTGATCCCAGGGTTATTTGACGTTGAACATAGCTTTATCATTGAACCGTTAGTAAGCGATGTCTACGACGGGCTACGCCTACGCGTTCGCTTCATTCAGCAAGAATCTTTCCAGGGTTTACTAGTACCTCTGTTGGCTCGTCGATTAAATATCGACGTTCGCCAAGGGTTTGAAGCTATGAACCAAACATTGAAAACCAAAGCAGAACGCATTAATCAAACTACGACTACTTCATTAGATACATAAGTCTGAATCCCATATATGAATGATGAAGAATTAAACAAGGCATAGATTATAATTAATGCCTAAATAGTGTTAATCAGGGATTTGTTTATAAAATTGGGCGTAAATAAGAAACAAAAATAAGCAAAGAAATTTCTAACTCGCTCCAAAGCCTTATTTATAAGGTTTTGCATCAGCCAGTGCTGTGTACCTTTCTTACATAAGAATGGCTTTTGTCACTTTGCAAACTGAAAATTTATTGTATAAATGATAACTAGTTAAACAATCTATTAAAAGCCTAAAATAGCTGTATCAACTTCTGTATTAACAAATTATGGTTATAAATATATCGTTGATTCCAGGGAAAATATACAAAGTCACCACTACAGAAGGTGAACCATTAGGAGATTGGACATATAGTGAACATACTGGTGATGCCTGGATTTTCTATTTAGCATCTATACCTGGTACAGCAAAGATAACAGTAGAAAACACATCAATAGAAGGATTGAGATTTAGTTAATCATTACCATAGATTTTTTAATCTATTCCACTAATTCGAGAATATGGTAATCTACTTCTCAACAAAGAGGGGTAGATGGCTATTTAATCAATTATTAACATAGTATTCGAGTGATTACGCTTTTCTTCTCTTATTAAGAATTTCTAGTAATTGAGATGCACATTTTTTTGCATTTTCAGGCGTGCTACATTCGCTTGCTAATACCCGTTCTGAAATAGCTCCCTCGTGAGTGAGCATGGTTAAACGAGTATGGGCTTCCGCGGGCGTTTCTCGATGAACAGTATCACCATCAACCTCGATAATCATTATTAGTCCATCTTTAATAATTACAAAATCTGGTTCAATACGGCGATAATCTTTACCTCCTCGAATAAATACTGGAAGCGGTGCAAAGGAAACACCAAGAGCCTTAAACGCCTGATACAAATATATTTCGGGTTGAGACCGGAATAACAATCCATCACATGACTTATTTGCAATGTTGTCTGAACGTACACGACCTTGATTAGTGATACCTTGCCCCTCTATCGATGCTTTTGCTTTTTCTCTCCATTGAGGGTCACTTGATAGCGTCGGTGATATAACAACGCATTTGATATACCAATTTGTCATATATGGTCTTAGCACATAGGATGTCTTTTCCAGAATTTCATTCTCTAAGTTCTCTTGATCATTAGCAATTTGGCTAACTAGATAATCAGGAATTGTTAAGTAGAAATTATAAATTGGTTCTTCAGTACTTCTTATGCTAAATTATTAGTTGCAAATTCAAAAGGATATTAAAAATTGTATTAATAAATTACTAAAAGCATTGCGATT
>NZ_JBALDN010000062.1:0-64782 GCF_036917375.1 Nostoc sp. | reverse complement strand
TCACGCTCTAGTTTCAGAGGCAGGTCTTTTTCCATAATTGTGATACTCCACCTCCGATGTCACACTTGTCAATACCTCCTGACCTGAATCCTTACTTGTTGATATTAAAGTTAAAAGCTTTTATGGCGAAGATGGTACAGTTCATCAAATTACCTTAATGTTAGAATCTGGTGAAAAAGTACCTTTGATTGGTACCTATAGTTCTGGATTTCAAGAAAAACAAGAAATAGTTAAGACGATCAAAAATTTCCTCGCATCGAATTAGTACCTGCGTTGTACGAATTCTGCGGCTTTCTCAACATCAACTTTGCGATCGCATCCCAAAAAACGTCCTAAACTATAAATAAATTATATTAATTCAGGCGTTGGTGCATTAGTCTAATCACATAACGCAATGCCAGTTATGATGCCTTTGGGGAACGGAGGAAACCCCTACTTATCCTGGCTCCCCTATTTAAAATTGACTGAGATTGTTAAAAATCAGTAGCCTCTAATTATCAATGGGAATTTCAATTAAAAACTCTGTTCCTTCTCCTGGTTTAGAAGAACATTTCATCTGACCATGATGTTTTTCAACTACTATTTGATGGCTAATAGATAATCCTAACCCCGTACCTTTACCTGGTGCTTTGGTAGTAAAAAAGGGATCGAATATATGCGATCGCACCTCTTCAGGAATCCCAAGACCATTATCAGCGATTCTAATTACAATCTGGTTATTAATAGCTTGCGTATTAATCCAGATAGTCAAAGGTATTCTCGGAGACGTTTGTAGTAATTTCAAATATCTTTGCTGTATAGTGTTAAACTTTTCCTCTAATGCATCAATACTGTTACTCAAAAGATTCATAAACACTTGGTTTAATTGTGCGGGATAGCATTCGAGCAAAGGTAAATTATCATATTGTTTAACAATCTCAATCGCTGGGCGATCGTTATTATTTTTGAGGCGATGCCCTAAAATTAATAAAGTACTATCCAACCCTTCATGAATATCTACTGGCTTCAATTCAGCCTCATCTGTACGAGAGAAGTTTCGGAGTGATAGCACAATATCACAAATCCGCTCTGTTCCTACTTTCATAGACTCAAGGGTTTTCGGTAAATCTTCGATGATAAAGTCCAAATCACTCTTGTTTATTTGCTCTTGGATAGTTGGCAATATTGAAGAGTGTTGACGGTAAAGATTCACTACCTTGAGCAGTTCTTGAGTATATTCACTTAAATGGATAAGATTGCCAAAAATAAAACTGATAGGATTGTTGATTTCATGGGCAACTCCAGCAAGTAGTTGTCCTAATCCTGCCATTTTTTCACCCTGAATTAACCTAGTCTGAGTTTGTTTTAATTCTTGCAGAGTCTGAGTAAGTTCTAAGGTTTGACGTTTAGTTTGTTCGAGTAATTCTGCTTGCTGAATCGCAATTCCTAATTGCACTCCAACTTGAGCCAGTAAATTAATTTCCTCTTCTTTCCAATAACGTGGTTGCGAATTTTGATAAGCAACTAATAATCCCCATAATTTTTCACCTTCCCGAATCGGCACAAAGGTTTCGTTACGCGGAAGTTCGTTATCGTCGTCTGTATCCTCAAAAGTTTCTATAATCGTTGGTTGGGTTTGTGCAACTGGTTTCCAACCATCTTTAAAAGAATCTGCTACAAATTTGCCGCTCCAATCTGGGTTGAAACGGTAGATTGCAATTCGCTCGACTTCGAGTAACTCTCGCACAGCGTGAGTAGTAGTTCTAAAAATAGTTTTAATATCGAGTGACTGGCGGATTTTATCAATAGTTGCAGCCAGTAGTTCTTGGCGTTCCATTGCTTTTTCGCGTTCAGTGGCTTCTGCTAACTGGATAACTTGCATTTGAACTTGCTTTAAATAAGAATCTTGTTTTAATGCAACTCCTAATTGCTCGGCTATTTGACTAGCAAATTCAATTTCAGAGGGTTGCCAGTAGCGAGGAGCAGTGCATTGGTGAATACAGAGCAATCCCCAAAGTTCACCTTTTTTTAATAGAGGTGCGACCATATTTGCCCGCACTTGAAATTTTTCTAGGATTTGAACGTAGCAACCGGGAAACTTTCCTTGATAAATGTCAGCGATCGCATTTACTCGACCTTGAGCGTAAAGGGGTGCAAAGTTTTCCCCAAAGCAATAGTCATAAACTTTTTCTGCCATTACGGAGTTACATTCAGGTACAAAATCCTCAGAAATAAATTCCCCTTCCCAATCTTTTTGCGGGTCAAAACGAAAAACTGCCACTCTGTCTGCTTGCAGCATTTGCCGTGCCTCGGTGACAGTAGTTTGGAAAATTGTATTTAAATCTAGAGACTCCCTAATCCGAGTAATCACGCTAGTTAATGTTTTTTGTTGCTCTGCTTGGTACTGAGCGTATGCCAGCAACTTATGGTGTCGCACTGCTACACCAATTTGCGTGCTGATTTTGGTCAGTGATTCGACTTCATAAGATTGCCACTGCCTGGGTGAGGCATTTTGATAGGCAGCGATAATTCCCCATAGTTGATCTCCTTGGAGAATAGGGGCAGTAGCAAAGGCTTTTGCCTGGAATTGCTCCAACAGAGTTATATGGCAGTTTGTTAAGCCGGCTTGGTAAATATCATTAACTATAAAAGTTTGGTTGTTAACATAACGCCCGCCTTGTGTCTGTTGTAAATAAGTATCAGCGATCGCAGGTTGATGTCCAACTAAGGGAGTCCAGCCTTCAGCAAATGATTCCGCAACAAAGTTACCACTCCAATCTGGATTGAAGCTAAAGATGGCAACTCGGTCAGCTTGCAACAGCTTGCGTATTTCTTGAGTTGTGGTTTTAAAGATAGTTTCAATATCAAGGGGGGAGCGAATTTCATCGACAATTTTAGCTATTACTTGGTCGCGCTGAACTGCTTGAGCCAATTTTGCAGCTTGCAATTTGACTTCATAGAGATGCTTTGCTTGTTGAATCGCAACAACAAGATGATCGGCAATTTGACGAATAAACTCAATTTCCGATTCTTTCCATTCACGAGTCTCACTGCATTGATGAATGCAAAGCAATCCCCACAATTCCTTCTGGCGCGATAGAGGGACAACGAGGTTGGCTTGTACCTGAAATTTACTCAAAATTTCCAGATGACAATCACTTAGTCCCGCTTTGTAAATATCTGCTACTGCTTGCACTCTACCTTGTTGATAACTAGAAGCAAATTGTTCTCCAAAGCAGTGGTCATAAACTTTTATTGCCATTGCTGAGTTCCAGCCAGTTGCAACATCTTCAGAAACAAATTGTCCCTCCCAGTTTTGTTCGCTGTCGAACTGGAAGACTGCTACTCGGTCAGCATTTAGCAACTGACGCACTTGTGTAACGGTCGTCTGAAAAATTTTTTCTAAATCAAGAGATTCCCGAATACGGACAATTACACTCGCCAGAGCTTTTTGTTGCTCTAGTTGCTCTTGAAGTTGAGCGCTTGATAAAAGAAGTTGATTTTCTGTGAAATTTGAATTGGGTTCCATTGCTCTGGATTATCTCGTTTTTTATACAAGGGTTCCTCGCACCAAACTTCATGGGTTAACAAGTGTCAAAAATATGACAAACTGCAAAGTTTTACAGTCTTCAACTGGCCGCGTCCGGGATTCACCAATTTCAGATGGATAGCAACTTGTTGGGGTAGGGACAAATGGGCGCTTTGGGACTGAGTACTGGGTACTAGGAAATAAAATATGAGTAAGATTTGTTTGGGATTCAAATCTCGCCCGATATCCAGTCCCTAGTCTCCAATCGCCAATCCCTAGTTCAACTATTTCCCAGAAGATGGTTATTGTTATAGTTCCCCTTTCTCGATCTATCCTTGTAATGGATTAAAAAATAATTTTGGCTTGTACACAAAAGAGGAGATGACTAAGTACACAATTGTGTAAATTCGTCGCCAATTGAGGGTTTAATTTAAAACACAGAGGAGCGCAAAGTTTATTTGGGTATATTCACTACAAACTTAAAGCTTGGCTGTCACTAAGTTAGTGTTGTCAAGTCAAATCAGAAAATCGGTCTGACCCCTTTAAAATCGCGATCTAACTAACTTGTAATTCGCTGTATTATCGCAATTCAGGAATTTAATTTTGAGCGTAGGCAAGCATTTACCGTAGACATCGCTTTGCCTTTGCTGTTGGCGTAGGCATTTAAAATTACTAATTTGTCAAAATTTACCTGACAGACTGCGGAATTTCAGGTTAAATGTTTTAAAGTATGCACTCTGCTAGAGTTGTCGGGTATTATTCGTGACACAACAAGATCAAAAACCCTCTCGTTCCTTCGCTGGAATTGCTGGCATTGTTGCCGCAGCCACATTAATTAGTAAAGTCTTCGGTTTAGTGCGGCAGCAGGCGATCGCTGCCGCATTTGGTGTTGGTGCTGCTGCCACCGCCTATAGTTATGCCTATATTATCCCTGGCTTTCTATTGATCTTACTTGGTGGCGTAAATGGGCCATTACACAGTGCGCTCGTCAGCGTTTTAGCCAAGCGGCGGCGAGAAGAAGCGGCTCCTTTAGTGGAAACCGTGACAACACTGGTAGCTGGAGTGCTGTTGCTGGTGACAGTGGCTCAAGTTCTATTTGCGGATGCGATCGTTGATTTAGTCGGTCATGGTTTAGAAGAAACAACCAGAGCGATCGCTATTCAACAACTTCGCATTATGGCCCCAATGGCTTTATTTGCCGGTTTAATTGGCATTGGCTTTGGTACTCTCAATACAGCCAATCAATATTGGTTACTCTCCATTAGCCCTTTATTATCTAGTATTACCGTTGTTGGCGGTCTTGCTATCTTAGCGATGCAACTGGGCAAAAACATTATTAAACCAGAATACGCTTTAATCGGGGGAATGGTCTTAGCTTGGGGAACCTTGGCAGGAGCGATTCTCCAGTGGGTAGTGCAGCTAATTGTCCAGTGGCGGTTAGGATTGGGCACATTACGCCTGCGGTTTGATTTTAAATCCCCAGGCGTTCAAGAAGTTATCAATATCATGACTCCGGCAACAGTTTCCTCTGGAATGATGCCAATTAATGTTGCTACTGACCTTTATTTTGCTAGTCCGATCCCTGGTGCGGCGGCAGGATTTAACTATGCCAATTTATTAGTCCAAACCCCCTTGGGGATTATTTCTAATATCATTTTACTGCCTCTATTACCGATATTTGCCAAACTTGCTGGCCCCGAAAATTGGCAGGACTTAAAATTACGGATTCGCCAAGGACTGCTACTCACTGCTTTTACCATGTTACCGCTAGGGGCACTGATGGTGTCGCTATCAGTACCCATTGTGCAGGTGGTATATGAACGCGGTGCTTTCAAGCCAGAAGCCACACAGCTAGTTTCATCCTTGCTAGTGGCTTATGGAATTGGGATGTTTGTCTATTTAGGGCGTGATGTTTTGGTGCGGGTATTCTATGCTTTAGGCGATGGACAGACACCTTTTCGCATCAGTGTTTTTAACATCTTGCTCAACATCATATTAGATTGGTTTTTCGTTAAACCTTTTGGCGCTCCCGGTTTGGTATTAGCAACCGTGGGTGTAAATTGTAGCTCAATGTTAATGCTGTTATGGTTGCTCGATCGCAAACTCAATGGTTTACCTTGGCGCGAGTGGAGTTTGCCGATTCTGGGTTTGGCTGCTGGTAGCGTAGTTGCTGGGGTAGCAAGCTATGGGACATTGATTGGTTCTCAGCAGTTGTTAGGTAAAACAGGTTTACTGATTCTGGTGTTGCAATTGTGTATATCTGGCTTCGTAGGGATTGCGGTGTTTGCTGCGATCGCTTCCTGGCTGAAAATACCAGAGGTAAATATTTTTATCTCTCGTCTACGTCAGCGTTTTTTGAAGAAATAACTGTTATCTAAATATTTCAGTTGTTACACCCAGGTGGGTGAGAAATAATTCAGCCACTTGGGTGAACCAGATGCGTGAGGTTACATTTTGTAAAAAAAGAGATTCTAGTACTAGAGAACATTGATTTTACCTAACTCTAGTGAGAATAACTTTATGAAACTTACAAAATTAGCTGCCTCTTTCCTTGCTGTTGCTTCCATTGTCCTCTCCGCCGGCATTGCATCTGCTCAAACAGCAGTTACTAACGGTACTAACGGTAACTACATCGGTGCTGGTGTTGCTGTTGGTGCAACCAGTGGCGGACAAGGAAACGATGAAGCCCAAATTGGTGGTAATATTCAAGGACGATACGCCGTCCCCAATGCGCCTGTTTCACTGCGGGGTTCTGTGTTGTATGGTGGTGATGCTGCTGCAATTATGCCCATAGTGACTTATGATGCGCCCATCGCCAAAAATACTAACGTTTACTTCGGTGGTGGTTATTCCTTTGTAACTGACGAAGGTCAAAAAACTCCATTGGGCAATCGGAATTCACCTGTAGTTACCCTTGGTGTTGAATCAGAAGTTAGCAAAAATGTCATTGCCTACGGCGATACTAAATGGGGTATTGACGCCTACAAAAATAGTGATGCTGATGCTGTCAGCTTCCAAGCCGGATTAGGCTATCGCTTCTAGTAATTACGAGCTAGAAAACGGCCTATTCACAAGCTAAAGCAATGCTGTTTACCAGCCGTAATAGTAATTCATTCTTTCATACCTGAGTATTCTATTCAGGTATGAATAGTTTTTATTGATGATTTTGATAAAAAATGATATTGGCTAGTATTGATAGTTTCTTTTAAAGTGAAATGAGTAATTGAGAATACACGTATAAGATATTACTCATGAAAAAGATTAATCCCATTCCAGAAATAGTTGGTGAAACAACTGACGTAGAATCTTGGCTGATGCGAGCGGGGCTAAAATTTTCTGACTTAGGTCACGATGCTGCAAGTATTGCAATCCGTAGGCAATGGCGAGAATACCAAGCCGCAGTTCACAAATGCTGTGTAACACTACATCAACCACCATCACGCGTTCAACTAAGTGGCGACTATGCCAGCTTGAGAATACCTGGCTCGGTATTAACTAATTGTGAGATCGATCGCCTGTCGAGTCGTCCCAACTCCTTAGACTAATAATCCTGTTGTACGCCGTTTACTACTGGCTTAACTTGCGAAAATGGATCGGTGCCGCCACCCCAGTTAAAATCACTAATTCGGATGCTAAAGCCGCCTAACTCCAGCACCGGATTGTAACGTAAGGTAATGCCATAGGTGCGACGGCTATATTCCAAAATGTAGTCGGTACTAGTTTCTTTACCAGTATCCAAGTTAACAGATGTTTGAAAGCCTAAGCGAAAAGGGCCGTAGATTTGCTGTGATATTCCAGCACTCAATACTGTGTTATCAACGGAGCGATCGAACAAAAAAGGTGATAATCCGTTATTAAAGCCTTGAGAGTAACTGACATTAAAGGCGGTATAGTCGAAAAAAGGCCGCGAAAAATGACCAATTTGCCCTTGTAAACCAATTGTACCAATTAGAGTGCTTTGGTTATCACCATTGGTGTAATAGCTGGTAGTGCCTGTGAGGCTAGCGATCGCTTGCAAGTAAGGAACTACAGGGGTAGCGGTGTATCGTAATCCCTCAGTGGCAGTGGGTGGTAATGGTTTTCCCCGCCACAGCAAAAGCCCTCTACTGAGAGTCGCACTGCCTTGTAAACGACCAAGTGAAATGCGATCGTTTTCCCGCACTGGTTCTAGTAAGTCTGGGCGATCGGTGTTGGCATCAATATACTGGGCACTTGCCTGATAGTTGAGGTTGATGCCACTTTTTCCTAAAGGAATCACAGGAGAGGTAATAATGCCGCCAAAACTGCTCTGGACAGTTTGAAAACCCAGAGTACCGTTGTAGAGACGATCGCGGTAGTTGTATTGCACATTCAATGTGTGAGGAAGAGAAGTGCCTAATGTCTGGCGCAATCCTAAATTCATTCGCAAATTGTCTTCCACATTGTTCAAGTTAAAACTAGTTAACTCTCCAGTTCCCTGAATTATCGTCCGTGGACTCAAAACAGAATTTATCTTGGTTTTCACAGCAAACAGTGAGCCTAAGTCACCTGTGCCTTCTTGCACACCTCTCTGTAATAATAACTGGGGCGTTATCGTCCAGCGTGTTTGCTCTGTATCGATTAGTGGAAAGCCACGCTCAATATACAAACCACCCCGATCTTTTCCATCGTAGCCAGGGGAGACTATTGCAGGTGTAACGTCCCGCTCTCGGCGGTCAATAGTGCGCTCATTCAACGGAATTGGTAAGGAGACTCTTTGATCCAATACCAAACGCTGTTTCTCTGTCCTGATGCGGTCTACCAAGGGTGATTCTCGCGTCGAAGTTACTTTATCTGCGCGTAATTCCAATTCAGGCGGCGAAAAAGGATCGTTGGTGATGCGGACATTGCTTGCTTGCCAGCCTTGCGGATAAAAATCAATTTGTTCAGCTTCAAATCTGAGCCGATTGACTACACCCCCTGTTTTCGATCGCGGGATGTTGCTAGCATCTGCCTGACCACCAAATGCCACATTAATTCCTCCAGGGCTACTCACACCGGAAAGGGGTTGATTGGCTCGAATGCGATCGCTGGGCGGACGTTTTGAAACTCCACCAGCACTTACAGCCGTGGGTGAAAAAGCAAAATCCGTTTGTGCTGAAGGTACGTAAATTTCTCCTCTACCATTTTCCAGCTCCCCACGATCTTGAACGAAGTTATAGGTAAAGCGTTGTCCGCGCAGTATCTGATCGCCCCGTGTTAAGGTGACGTTGCCTTCACCCGCAGCGATCAAGTTGTCCAAATTGACTTGTAAGCGATCGGCATCCACCACTGCCCCATCAAATCGCACAATTACATTACCTACAGCTGTAATAATTCGCTGTTTCTCGTCATACTCTTGCCGATCTGAAGTGACTTCTACAGTTCTTGGCCCGGCTGGCGGTGTGGTAGCTGGCGCAGTTGTACCAGATGGTTGAGCTTGTGGCTGAGTGGTATTTACTTGTGGTGTAGGCGTTGGTACTTGGCTTTGTTGCTGGAATGGGGACTTAAATTCTACAGTGATGGGCGCTGAGAGTTGGTTTGTGGGTTTACGAGACTTGAATGTTATAAAATTTTGTACTGATTGAGAACTAGGTGCTAGATCGGCAGCAGATACAGAGATATTGTCTTGTTTTAGAGACTGTTGTGCAGTAATATCGCGTTGCTGTTTTTGTTGAGTTAACTTCTCAGCTAAAATTTCTGCTTTGGATTTGCCTAACTTGTTGCTGTTTGTGACAGTGGGGGCGATTTGAAGAGGGCGTGGAGATTGGGCGACAAGTGGGCTGGGAGGAACTTTATAGCTAAAGCTAGAAGAGTCCAAAAAGGTTGATTTTGCTGCACCATTAGAGTTTGGATTTAGCGTAGACGCAAAGCGGCTTGTCGTCAGACATCGCTGACTGAGTTTTTGAGAAGGTTCGCTTTTTGCGTCTTGGTTTAAAGCCTCTGCTCCAACTTTTCTTTGCAAGGCAACGGCTTCTCTTTGCATCTCCCATTTACGCAGCGCCGACATAAGCAGAAGTTCCGAGCGCCGAACTCCGCCACTAGGATTTGTCTTTGTGTCTTCTTTATTTTGGCGATTAGAGGTTGTAACCTCCTGCGTGGGATAACCAGCGACCAATGGCTGCCCCAAAAGCCCAGCATTTGCAGAACCAATGAGTGGGGAACTTTCTGGTGGGAAGGTTTCTGGTGAATGAGGTACAGAGGACGTTTCAGCAACTACCAAGTCATCTTGATTTGACTCGATCCGAGTTGGCAATGAAGGATCGCTCTTGGTGTTGCCTACAATTGCCAACTGAGGCAAATCCTTTGGCTGCTTGGATTTATCTGTTTTTTCGTGTATTCCAGTATCTACACCTGAAAGAAACTTTGTATGACTAGCAGATGAGGCGGGATTTACAGTTTGTAAAGATTCAAGGATAGGAGGTGGATTAGGTGGCAGAACTGGATGAAGCATAAGTGAGCAAAATCGGGCTAACAAACAGCCAAATGACAAAGGGAAGGATAAACATACATTTTGCCTTCCGACTGTCGCCTTCTGCTACCTACAGCAAGCTACTTGGAGAAAGAAACTTACTAAATTTTCGCTTAGTAAGTTTCCGTGGCGTTTAGTATTTTCCGCCTTCCAAAGTCGCGGATAATTTATCGCCCTTTTACTCTAAGTCCCGGCGGCCGGGGTTACGAGCTGGATCGTTCGACAAAAATCCGAAGATGAAGATAGTTACGAAGAAGGCAACAACAATATAAACAGCGATTTTTAAAGTCAGCATAGAAATATCTCCAACGGGTAAAACAAAGAAAGCTCTTCTTTCAGTATCTGCAATGCAGAAAAGATAGCTACTTTATATTACCCAAATCTCGTCCCTTTTTTAGAGGACTCTGGGGACTCAAGACTAGCAATGTCTACCCTACGGTTATTGATAATGTACAAGATGTCAGTTGTCTGACTTGTAGATGCCCTTAAGAGAGATAACTCAGAGGCGTTTACCCTTGTGACGCTAACTGATGGCAAAGGTTTCCCAAAAAAGGCAATAGGTTACAGGGAATAGTAACTATTCCCCATGCCCTTCAGGAGTGCTGAGTGCTGAGTTAGGAGTGCTGAGTTAGCAGTTATTATTTCTCCTCTGCTCCCCTGCCCGCCTGCCCCTCTGCTCCTCTGCTCCCCTGCCCCTCTGCCTCTTATACCCCATACCCTATTTCTCAACTTGAAGTTTTGCTATATCTTTGCCAATTCGGTTTTTGATTACTCGTGCAGGTATACCGACAGCAACGGAAAAAGCAGGAATATCTTTATTAACAACTGCTCCCGCACCAATAACACTGCCTTTGCCGATAATAACGCCATCTAATACTGTTACTCCATGTCCTAGCCAACAATTATCCTCAATCACAATTCCCTTGCGAGTAACACCTTGGTATTTAATCAGCTCCATCGGATCGGCAAAATTATGATTATTGGCATATATCCCTGAATGGGCAGCAATCATGCAGTGTTTACCAATTTTAATGTTTCCTGGCCCCTCAATACACACGTTGGGAGCAATGAAGGTGTCTTCATCAATATGTATATACGTATCTGCCAAAGACCCGATATCAACGTTACGCTCAATCGCAACTCTATCTCCTAGATGAATTCTATTATTTTTGTGTCCTCTCGCATCCATCCGCACACCCTTGAAAATATAGACTCCTGCGCCGATCTCAATACAAGAAGTACCGTTAAATTCAACACCATTTTGAATATATACTGGGCTGTCTATCTGGGCAAAAATACTACGATATCCTAAATTACGCAACTTTGGGCCGAGAAGAAGTGTTGGAATATCTCCTAACACTGTAGTTACTAAAAGTTCTTGCACGCGCTGCAATTTGGAAAAATATTGCTCGTTCTGCATGGCTACATATCTCGTTAATCAATTGTTGTTGACAGTGTTTAAAGTTGTTTTGGCTGTATTCTAATCTCCTGCCAATACCAATAGGCTCTGTGTGTATTAATACATGAGCTAAGGTAGCAGTATCACCAAAATTCCCCAAGATTTTTAGATGGTTTTCCAACATTTGAAAAACCAGAGTCTGGCTTTGACTATGCAAGCAACTCTTGAGGTTAGGTGTGTAGAATTACTCAAGTAATATGCACAATTGCATTAAGTAGCTAGCAGATTTTGTACTATATGCACGTAAAATTTTGGCTTATATTTCACAAAATCAATTAACAAAACAATTTCAGTGCATTGCTGTGTCAAAACTTAGGCTCTAAATTCTCTGATGGAATAATTGGCTGGTTTAGATAGACTACTGTTTTGGTTTTCTGGCAAATTTGACAAGCTTGCTACGGCTAACAGCACTCCTAAAAAAAATAGGGATAGTGTTGTTTGTGTTGAGGCTATTCTTCTCAAGCGGTTTTAGTCTTTTGAAACAATTCAGTTTCACAAGCTGTTTTGCAACAAAAAATACATTTAACTAGACTATATTCAAAGTTTAGATAAAATTTCTGCCTAGCATAACAATGTAATTATTGTTGGATTTTACTGGGTATTTTTGCCCAAATAAAATCCAATTAGGGTGGATTATCTCCCACATCAGCCATCACATTGAAGTTAACCATCGGTGCAAACAAGTAAGCGCTTCCCCGACTGCTATGACGGCTTTCTTGCAACGAATTTCTAGAGTATGCTGCTCCAATCATGTTGCACACGGATGATTTACAGACTAGCCAATTCACGTTTGTAATGACATGAATGGTTTTTAATAACAATTGTTTTTAACGATAACACATTTTATTTTTAGTGGAACACTCTCATAAAATAAGTTTATTTCCAGCGTTTATTGTTGATGAGAATGAAGGAAATAAGTAAACTTTTTTACTAGATCAATGCCTGCGGCTGGTAAAGACTAAGCTACTTGCAAATATTTTTATACACTTAGATAAAATGTATTAAAGAGGGAGATTTAAAAAATGCTGTCAGCAAATATTGGCATTTTTGCCTATATTTATCTCGTTACCGAACAAAATAATTTTATGATTGAGCTTTCAACTTAGATTGATATCTACTATACTTGTGACACCCTCTTCGTTAAAAAGCCAAATTAGCTCAAAATATTTATTTTGTCCACATACTTACTATCTAAAATATTGTAAATCACCCATTCGGGTGAGCCAAAAGGGTGATGTGTGCTTGGTACTACTCGTTATAAATTTTATTTAAAGAAAGCTAAAACGTAGCTTAGTTTCGAGATAAATCTAGAAAAAAATATCTAATTTCCCAAATTGAGGTATCGGTTTTAACTCACACACTTGGTTCAAATTATGGCTTTAATTAAAGAAATTGTACAAGAAGCTCTAACTATCGGCTCTTTGAGTGTTGTAGCCGAAGATCAACTGCGATCGCAGCTTCAAGGTAATTATGATTCAGAAGACCTAGATGCCTGGATCATTTTACAGCGAGCTATTGCAGCAGGTGATGTCAAACTTGAGTCGCGCCGAAAAAAAGCTTCCCCATCTCCTAAAGCCAAGGACACCTCATCAAGTATCAAACTTGCTTATCAAATGGCAGCAGAACTCGCTTATGCAGCAGCTGTAGCTCTGACAATGACAAAAAATACTAAAGATCAGCCTTCACTAGGTGCATAAAATAACACCTTTATAAGTTATTTCCTGGTTTAGTGCAAATATTTCATACCAAGTAGTTAGCGTAGGTGTAGCCCGCCCCAGGTATCGCTTTTCTTGATTAACTGCTTGGTAGGGCTTTCATCCGATTATTTATAGGGTTTCCCTTCTGCCTTCTGGCTTAAGATGCTGTATATGCATAGCGGGGCGTTAGCCAGGTTAAGTAAAAATCCCTGTCTTGAGAAGATTTTCATGCAAGGCTTTTGAAACTCCTTTCATCGGGATTGTCTTCTTTGACAGGCCAATTTTATGAAAAAATAATTAAAAAATTTAACTTTACTGGACACAGCTATGGGGAATTTTTACATTCAGCACAGACTCTCCATTGATCCCCGGAAGCAATACTAAAATAAATATAAATTATTTATTCAAAACTAAATTTTTTTCAGTGATACATACCAGTAAATGATTAAATCTTAATATACCAAGTACATGGCTCAGAGTAAGGCATAGAATTAGAAACACCTTGGTGTAAACTTTAGCAACGAGGTTAAAAATAATTCTCAATGCTTAACAAAGTCATAGCTTTTTCACAAACTGCTGTATAAAGAATTGGCAACATTGGTAAAGAGAGTAAACAATAACCATAGCTAAACTTGGAGTTTTGCCAACCTATGCAGCCAATTCGCACATTTAACGTATCTCCTTCACTACCGCCGCGACTCGAACCACTACGGCGGCTGGCATATAACTTGCACTGGGATTGGAACGTTGATACTAAAGATTTATTTCGTCGTTTAGACCCTGACTTGTGGGAGTCTAGCCATCATAACCCGGTGTTAATGTTGGGTACAATCTCTCAATCGCGGCTTCTGGAAGTTGTTGAAGATGAAGGCTTTTTAGCGCAAATGGATCGAGCTGACCGTCAGTTAGACGATTATTTGCAAGAGCGCACTTGGTATCAGAAACAACGGGAGCAGAAACCCAAAGAATGCTACGCCTATTTTTCGGCGGAATTTGGACTTGTAGATTGTTTGCCCGTCTATTCTGGAGGCTTGGGCGTTCTGGCGGGGGATCACCTCAAATCTGCCAGTGACTTGGGTTTACCGCTTGTCGGTGTAGGTTTGCTGTATCAGCAAGGCTACTTTGCCCAGTATCTCAATGCTGATGGCTGGCAGCAAGAACGCTACCTGCTCAACGATTTTTATAATATGCCCTTGCATCTGGAGCGCAATGCCGATGGTTCTGAACTGCGGATTGCTGTAGATTATCCAGGACGTAAGGTATATGCCAGAGTTTGGCGCGTACAGGTAGGAACTGTACCTCTGTATCTGCTGGACACCAACATTGAACCGAACAACACTTACGATCACGACATCACAGATCAGCTGTATGGTGGCGACATCGATATGCGTATCCACCAGGAAATCATGCTGGGGATCGGTGGTGTGCAAATGCTCAAAGCTTTGGGGCTGAAAGTTACCGCTTACCACATGAATGAAGGCCACGCCGCCTTCTCTGCCCTAGAACGCATCCGCTTGCTAATTCAGGAAGAGGGACTGAATTATGCCCAAGCTAGACAGGTGGTCGCTTCCAGCAATATCTTTACCACCCACACACCAGTACCGGCAGGAATTGACTTGTTCGCTCCTGAGAAAATGCTGCACTACTTGGGATATTACGCAGAGATATTTGGGTTGCCCAAAGAGCAATTTTTAGGACTGGGGCGCGAGAATACAGGCGATTTATCTGGGCCTTTCAGTATGGCGGTGCTGGCACTGAAAATGGCAACATTTTCTAACGGTGTTGCACAACTGCATGGTGTGGTGTCGCGGCAAATGTTCCAAGGCTTGTGGCAGAAAGTGCCAGTGGAAGAAGTGCCGATCGCGGCAATTACCAACGGTGTTCATGCTCGGAGTTGTGTGGCGAAATCGACTCAAGAATTGTACGATCGCTACCTCGGCCCAAATTGGTCATCAGCACCACCAGATAGCCCATTGTGGGAGCGGATGGATGCCATACCCGATGAAGAATTGTGGCGCAACCACGAACGCTGCCGCTTGGATATGATTTTGTATGTGCGGGAGCATTTAGTTAAGCATTTGACCGATCGCGGCGCTTCCGCTTCCGAAATTGTCCAAGCCCAAGAAGTTTTAGATCCTTACGCTTTCACCATTGGCTTTGCTCGTCGCTTTGCCACCTACAAACGCGCCACCCTCTGGATGCGCGATTTGGATCGGATTAAGCGGCTTCTGCTGGCTAATAAAGACCGGAAAGTGCAATTTGTGATTGCTGGTAAGGCACATCCTAAAGATATTCCCGGTAAAGAACTGATCCGCGAGATCAATCACTTTATCCGCGAACAGCATTTAGAAAAACAGGTAGTGTTTGTTCCCAATTACGACATTCACATCTCCCGGTTGATGGTTGCGGGTTGCGATATCTGGTTAAACACACCGCGTCGTCCGCGGGAAGCCTCTGGTACTAGTGGCATGAAAGCCGCAATGAATGGCTTGCCAAATTTAAGTGTGCTAGATGGTTGGTGGGATGAAGCTGATTACGTCCGCACAGGTTGGGCGATTGGACATGGAGAGAATTACGACGATCCTAACTACCAAGATGAAGTAGAAGCAAATGCTCTCTATGAATTGTTAGAAAAGGAAGTTGTGCCGTTATTTTATGAACACCGTGATAGTGATGGCTTACCCCGTCCGTGGGTTGCCAAAATGAAGGATGCAATTCGGTTGAATTGTCCTTTCTTTAATACAGCGCGGATGGTCGGAGAATATGCACAAAGGGCTTATTTCCCAGCCAGCGATCGCTATCATACCCTGACTGTTGATAACTATGCACCAGCCAAAGAACTAGCCGCTTGGAAAGAAAAACTCAGCGAACGCTGGTTTAACATCAGAATCAAAGATGTTGACGTATCGGCAGCTTCAGACATTGAAGTTAACCAAACTGTTGCAGTCAAAGCCAAAGTTGACTTGGCAACTTTGACCAATGATGATGTACAGGTGGAGCTATATCAAGGTGCGATCGACGCCAATGGTGAGATTGTCAACGCTGTACCAGTAGTCATGGATTACCAAGGCGAAGATGGACAGCAATTGAGTATTTACACTGGTAATATCATCTATACCGCTTCTGGCTTACAAGGTTTGTCTTTGCGTGTATTGCCGAAAAACAAAAATCTGGCTAATCCTTATGAACCAAGGTTGATTGCTTGGGCAGAATAAGAGTGTTGAGTAGTTATTGAATACTCAAGAAAAGGCGTTGCTGATTTAAGTTTAGCAACGCCTTTTATATTAGACTTCTTGCATAAGTCGGGTAAAGGGTAAGGGTTAAAGGGAAAAGGGATAGAATTAACATTCCCCTTTAAGCTTTCCCCCTTTCCCGACCTCTTGCAAAAAGCACTTTTGCAAGAGGTATATTACACGTTTTCAGGTAGATAATTAATATCTAAGAGCTGTTCTAACGTATAAATACAATATTGAGGGAAGTTATTTAGTTTACCTTCAGTTTTCTCAATTACATACCCTAAAGCATCATCATAAATTGATGCTAATTCATTTTCTAAATATCGATATAAATTCGTTGTCAAGTGACGTTTTAATTGATTCCTAAAGCTTCTAGTTTCTGCTTTCCAATGTCCCGAATTATATTGAGATTCTTGTGTCCAGTATTGCAGCAGCAAAAGATATCTAATAATTTGTTCTAATAAACTAGCAACCTTGGCTTTGTCTCTACGACCCAAACTTTCTAGCTCCTCAATTAAATTTTCTAAATCTAATTCTTCTAAATGGTTAGCTTTCAAGAGTTTGATTGTTTCCTCTAACCAGAGATGATCGTCAATTTCATAAAGTTGTTTTAAACTCAAATTAGAACTAACTCCTTGCATCAAAACTCCTTGAGCTAAATCTTAAGATATTACAATTTTAGGATAATATTCTCTGAGGGATGACAATGTAGCCAGTGGTGCGATCGCCTAATACTAAATTACGTTCTTCTCCCCAATACCACCAGTATGCAGCAACGTAAGCGCAAATTAAGCTATCTAGTTTATCTTCAGTTGCTTTAAGGGTTGCGCCTGTAGTGGGAATTTCGGAAGGAAAGGAACCGCAGAGGCGCAGAGAACGCAGAGGAGGAGAGAAGGAGGGGAGGATATCGAGAAGATAATTTTGGAGTTTGATTAGTTCTAGGCGGCGCTCATTAAGGCGTCCTTTTTTGTATTTGATGATGCGTTCTAAGTTGAATAGGTTAACAATTGCTGGGTGGGGGAAGACTTCTATTTGATATCTGCTGAGTTTTTGCGGTTCAATGGTGGGTGCGTGGGCAAAACCGCGTGATTCTAATTCTAAGCCAAAGTTGATGGTGCGATCGGCAAAGGGTAGGTTTTGATTAGCTGGGTAGCATCCCGCGTGATATTTGCCAAAGTACTTGTGGCTGAGTTTGTCGGGGAGACGACTCCCGGTACTGTTGGGTATGAGGGTAGGTGCATCTACGGCGATGATGGCTGGTTCACCTGGTTGGACGCTTTGATCGATCCAGGTGAGGATGTCTGCAATGGCATCTTTGCGGTCTAGATCGAGTAGTTGCAGTTGTCCATCTATCCATTGTAAACAGCATAGTCCACTTGGTTGCGATCGCCAGCCTAAATCAATGCCAATAAATTTCATGGTAATAACACGAATTTGCGCTTATTTTCGCATTTCCGGGGAAGCATTTATCTAAATTTACTTGCTAAAAATCGTGATAAATAATCTTATAATCTTAAAAAGATTGTTTTAATTTATTTTATCTCACAATAAATTAATCAAAATTATTCCAATGAAAGTTTTATTTTTACATCCAAATTTTCCCTCACAATTTCGCAACCTAGCGATAGTTTTAGGTAAAGATCCTAATCACCAAGTCGTCTTTGGTACAAATCGTCGAGAAGGGGAAATACCTGGCGTTTTTAAAGCTATTTACACTCCTTCTCGTGAAGCAGCGCCTCAAACTCACCACTACGTTCGCAACCTGGAAAATGCTGTTCTCACAGCTCAGGCTGTCTATCGCGTGGCGGAAAAATTAAAATCCGAGGGTTTCTTTCCAGATATAGTTTATGGTCATTCTGGTTGGGGGCCGACTTTATTTATGAAAGATGTTTTTCCCAAAGCAGAATTATTGTGTTATTTCGAGTGGTTTTATCACGCTCACGGTTCCGATGCAGATTTCGATCCCAATGAACCACTGAATGCTGATGATGAATGCCGCATCCGCGTGAAAAATGCACCGATTTTAACTGATTTATATAGCTGCGATCGCGGTCTTTCTCCAACTAATTGGCAGCGTCAGCAGTTTCCCAAAGAATATCATAGCAAACTCACTGTAATTCATGATGGTGTCGATACCAATTATTTTGTCCCCAAACCAGGTGCAAAGTTAGTTTTACCAAGAATAAATCTGGATCTTTCTCATGTGGAAGAGTTGGTAACTTATGTAGGACGAGGAATGGAACCTTATAGAGGTTTTCCGCAGTTTATGGAAACGGTAGCGCTACTTCAGCAGCGACGACCTAAGTGCCACGTGGTAGTCGTGGGAGAAGACCGAGTTGCTTATGGTAAAAATCTCCCCGATGGCCAGACTTATAAACAATTAATGCTAGAAAAATTATCTTTGGATTTATCGAGGCTGCACTTTACAGATAGGCTTCCTTACAATGAGTACCTTCAGGTTTTGCAAGCTTCTTCTGCCCATGTTTATTTAACCCGTCCTTTTGTATTATCTTGGTCAATGTTAGAAGTAATGGCAGCAGGATGTTTACTAATAGCTTCTAAGACTTCGCCAGTCTTGGAGGTCGTACAGGATGGGGTGAATGGACTGCTGGTAGATTTCTTTTCTCCCCATAATATTGCTAATCGGGTTGAAGAGGCGCTGAATAATCCTCAAGAGATGAAAGCAATTCGTGCAAATGCGCGAGAGACAATTATCAAGCGTTATGATTTGGCAAAACTGTTACCACAGCATTTGCAATGGATGTTCTCTGGTAAAACTTCTGATAGTTTGAAAAAACGTCCAAGTTCTAAAGGATTTGGTAAAAATTAGTCATTGCTCATTGGTCTTTGGTCATTAGTCATTGGTCATTGGTCACTTGCGTAAATATTTTTGAAAGCGAAGGTGCAAATAAAAGCCTGAAAAGCAAAACTTTTGCGAGAAGCATATTAATTCATGAGTGATAATTATTGGTCAATAAAAAATGATAAATGACCAATATAACTTTTGGAGAGGCTGCACCAACGATTAAGCTTAGTACAAATGACAAATGACTAATACTTCGACTACGCTCAGTACAAGTGACTAATGACTAATAAATACAAAATCGATATGTAAAATGCGAATTATTTTTACCATTGCCCATTTTTTCAAACCTAGCGATGAGGGTCGTCATGCTTCCCAACGCAAAGACCCGCAACCCCGTTTGGAGGCGTTAACTAAAAGCATTACTGCTTTACATGAATTATTTGGTAAATCTCAAAGTATTATCAACATTGCTCAACGACTAGCTTTTCCTGCTAATCAACCGCAGTCTCACGAATTAGATATTGTTATTTCTACAACTAAAGATAATCATCTTCTGAATCAGCTTCCCTTACCATCCCATTTATTTAGGCATCATTCTAGCAATGCAGAACCTCTACTTTTGGGATTTGAGTGTCAAGCTGTTCTGCAAAGTTGTCTCGGTCAGTACGATTATTACTGCTTTCTTGAAGATGACTTAATTATTCATGACCCTTGGTTTTTTATCAAATTAAACTGGTTTACCCAACAAGCGGGTGATTTAAATTTGCTCCAGCCAAATCGTTATGAAGTCTCTCTCCACGGTTTGGTTAACAAAGCTTATATTGATGGGGATTTGGCTTTACGAGTAACTGCTCCTTTTCAAAATGTGCAGGAGCAACAGGAACTAAATGGTGCAATTATGAATGCACCAATTACCTTTCGTCGTGCCCTCAATCCTCACGCAGGCTGCTACTTTTTAAATGCAAATCAAATGGCTTACTGGGCTAATCAAACCTATTTTCTTGATCGAGATATTAGTTTTGTCGGGCCTTTAGAAAGTGCTGCCACTTTAGGAATTATGAAGACATTCCGAATTTACAAAACCTCACCAGAGCAAGCAAGCTTTTTAGAGATTCAGCACTTTGGAACTGGATTTCTAGGGCTAATTGGCGGACAGGTAGGTTTGGCTAAAAGGTAAATCGAATTTAAGAGTTTGGTTTTTGTGAACAAAATTAATGCGATCGCTATTGATAAAAACACAATAAAAACACATTAGCGATCGCTCAACAATCAACTAATCTCAAATTGTGACTAATGGTTTTTCAACAGGTGTAGGCGTAGTCAGGGGATCAAATCCTAATTGCTCAGTAATGCGCTCTCTGGCTAAAAGGCGGTATTCCCAAAAATGCTCGCCAGCAGCACATAAACCCAAATACATATTCACGAATTGCGGCTTGGTGCGGAGAATAGCCCAAAGCTGTTGCCAAAATTGACCGCGAATTTCTTGCCGTTGCCAACCTTGACGCCAGAGCAAGTTTGCAAGTAGTCGCAGTCCTTTACCAGGAGGAAAATACATTGTCTGCTGTAGTTGGGGATTAGGTGTAATCTTCAGGCATTGTTCAAAACAACGTCGGAGATAGTTTTTGGGTTCGTACATTCTCCAAATTGCCTCTAAATATTCTTTAGCAACTTCAGCTATCGGACGGGTAGGAACAAAATTCATTAAGGAATTCTGATCCCCCACCTCCGTACCTCCAAATCCTTCTAATAATCGCTCCTCTCGTTTTAGTCTTTCCCAGAGGGCAGTATTGGGAATAGCTTGCAGTATACCTAGCATCGGTTGAGGAATGCTGGTTTCTTCAATAAAAGCTTGAATTCGCTCTCCAGCGCCAGCCTTTTCTCCATCAAAACCAATGATAAATCCTGCATAGATTAACAATCCGGCTTCATTGATAGTACGACAGGCTTCTAACAGAGGATTGCGGGTATTTTGAAACTTACGAGTCACTTGCAGACTGTCTTGATCTGGTGTTTCAATACCCAAAAAGACTGAATAGAAGCCAGCTTTAGCCATTAGTTCTAATAGCTCAGTATCTTCTGCTAGGTTGACGGAAGCTTCAGTCAGGAAGGTGAAGGGATAATTACGTTCCTGCATCCACGGAATTAACTCTTGTAAGAGACGTTTTACATTGCGTTTATTGCCGATGAAGTTATCATCCACTACGAACAGAGATCCGCGCCAGCCTAAGTCATAAAGGGTTTGGAGTTCTGCTAGGGTTTGACTGGGTTCTTTAGTGCGTGGTTTGCGACCGTATAGATTGATGATGTCACAGAATTCGCATTCAAAAGGACAACCGCGAGAAAACTGGATTGCCATCATTAAGTAATCATCTCGCTTGAGTAAATCAAAGCGGGGGATGGGGCTTTGGGTTACATCTGGTTTTTCAAGAGCGCGAAAGGTTCCTTGTTCTTCACCTTTGGCGATCGCATCTAAAAATTGCGGAACTGTAATTTCTCCTTCATCTAAAATCAAATAGTTAGCTCCTGCTTTTTGGGCAGGTTCTGGCACTGAGGTTGGATAAGGGCCACCCACAGCAACTTTTTTCCCCAGTTGCGCTGCTTTGTTAATTTGGGCGAGAAAGTCTTCTTTCTGTGCAAGCATGGCAGAAAGAATCACGATGTCGCACCATTGCCAATCAGCATCTGTTTCTTGGTTAACATTGCGGTCATAAAACCGAATTTCCCAGTCTGTTGGTAGCATAGCGGCAACAGTCAGAATCCCTAGCGGTGGAATAAATGCTTTAAGTCCCGCTATTTTCATAAATTCGTCGTAAGACCAAAACGTTTTAGGAAAGCGGGGGTAAAGTAAGAGTACTTTCATTGCTGTAGTCCTCTAATTAAATTTTGGTTGAAAAATTTTTTACTTTTGACAAATCCGAGTTTTGGATGGTCATTGCAGAGATAATGCTACGATCCTACTAGCTGTATTTTTGCTCTATCTATTTTTAGATAGACATTTGCATCAGCAAAGATAATTTTTTAGTCAGTTAGCAGGATGACCGCCATTGTCATAAAATATAATGGCGGATTTATGCAACAAAAAACTGCCAGACCAATCGTCTGCTAGTAAATCCAGAAATAATTGAGCATTTTTATAGGTCAGAGTAGTAAAGCTTTCATCAGCAGGCTCTCCTGAGTGAAAAAATTAACTCATAATGTTGAGATTACTGCTACTTTCTCTGAAAAAAATTTAAATTTTATCTATTTTTGTAAATCAAAAGTACATAAACTGCTTTGATGAAGAGCAAAAGCTTTAATTAGGGCGTTTTGCAGGTTAGTATTTCTATCACCGTGTTATGTAAACGCAACCTTTTGCAATCCGATTGTATCGACTTTTTATTTACAACAGATTACAGTCAAGCTTTACAATGCCCACTTTATAAGTCGAAACTAGGGGCACAAGGCCTTGCACCCCTACAAAGATAGAAATAATTTGGGATAATTTATTTTTCGCAAGTCCTTAAGTTGTCGTTTTCCTTTGTGAAGAGTTTCTATAGCAATCGGAGTTGAGTTAAAATCTCTCATCCCATAACGGCGAGTTGACTTGGAAAATGTCAAAATTAAATGAGTTTTGCGTAGGCGCAAGCAATTTGTCGCCAGACATCGCCACTTGACATAGCGCGGATTTGAGATAACTAAGTTGAAATTTATGGGCAAGCAACGTGTTCTTTCTGGAGTTCAACCAACCGGCAATTACCATCTAGGTAACTACTTGGGAGCCATTCGCAACTGGGTAGAAGGTCAGAGCGAATACGAAAATTACCTTTTTGTGGCTGATTTACACGCAATTACAGTGCCACACGACCCAAAACAGTTGGCAGCTGATACCTACACTCTTGCTGCTCTCTATTTAGCTTGTGGTCTTGATTTAAATCACTCTACTATCTTTGTACAATCCCACGTTTCGGCTCACAGTGAACTCACTTGGTTGCTCAACTGCATTACACCTCTAAACTGGTTGCAAGATATGATCCAGTTCAAAGAAAAGGCTGTTAAACAAGGAGAAAATGTGAGTGCAGGCTTATTGGATTACCCTGTGCTGATGGCAGCGGATATTTTGCTTTACCAAGCGGATAAAGTGCCAGTGGGTGAAGACCAAAAGCAACATTTGGAATTGACACGGGATATTGCGGCTCGGTTAAATCACCAGTTTGGTAAACCAGATCAACCAGTTCTGAAGTTACCAGACCCTTTGATTCGCAAGGAAGGGGCAAGGGTGATGAGTTTGGCGGACGGTACACGCAAAATGTCGAAGTCCGATCCTTCGGAGTTAAGCCGAATCAGTTTGCTAGATTCACCGGAACAGATTCAATACAAAATTAAGCGTTGTAAAACCGATCCGATTCGTGGGCTGACTTTTGACGATCCAGCGCGTCCAGAGTGTAATAATTTGTTAACGCTCTATACATTGCTTTCTGGAAAGAAAAAGGAAGATGTGGCAGTTGAGTGTCAGGATATGGGCTGGGGACAGTTCAAGCCATTGTTGACAGACACAATTATTGAAGCCCTAAAACCAATCCAAGAAAAATATCACTCGATAACGGCGGATAAAAGCTATTTGGAGTCTGTGTTGCGGGATGGAGGGGAAAAAGCTAGAGCGATCGCAAATCAAACTTTATCACAGGTAAAAGCTGCTTTAGGCTACTCTCTACCTCTATAAGTTTTCCCCTTTAGGTGTGATTTGTTATACCATTTAAGAAATTGAAAAGCTTAATGTTATGCATCACACCCACAGCCCCACAGCCTTTAATGACTTTCGCAGAGCTGTACAAGCAGGTGAATTTCTAGTTACCGCCGAGGTAGCACCGCCGAAGGGGGGAGATCCAGCGCACATGATTCAAATGGCGGCGACTCTTAAGGGGAGAGTTCATGCCGTCAATGTAACTGATGGTAGCCGCGCCGTGTTAAGGATGTCTTCATTAATGGCGTCAGTGATTTTATCACAAAATGGTATAGAGCCGATTTGTCAAATTGCTTGCCGCGATCGCAACCGCATCGGTTTACAAGCTGATTTGATGGGCGCTCATGCTTTAGGTATCCGCAATATTTTAGCTTTGACTGGCGACCCAGTAAAAGCAGGCGATCATCCAGATGCCAAAGCAGTGTTTGACCTAGAAGCTGTGCGACTGCTGCAACTGATTCGGAAGATGAATCAAGGTGTTGATTGTAATGAAAAACCCTTGACTGACGGAGCTTTAGATTTATTTGTTGGTGCAGCAGTAGATCCGCAATGTAAAAGTTGGTCGGGTTTACAAAGTCGATTTGAACGCAAAATCGAAGCCGGAGCGCAGTTTTTTCAAAGTCAGTTGATTACCGATTTTGAGCGGCTAGAAAAGTTTATGGATACCATTGCTGCTGGTTATAAAAAACCAATTTTGGCAGGAATATTTCTGTTGAAATCAGCAAAAAATGCTCAGTTTATTAATAGATGTGTTCCGGGTGTAGATATTCCCCAACATATTATTGATAGATTGGCAAAAGCCAAAGACCCTTTTGAGGAAGGTATGAAAATTGCCGCCGAGCAAGTGCAGATAGCGCGGCAATTATGTCAAGGAGTTCACATGATGGCAGTGAAGCGAGAAGATGCGATCGCGCCAATTTTAGATTTGGCTGGAATTGCTCCAGTGAATCAGTTGGTATCTATGTAAATTAAAGAATGAATCTTTTATTAAAGCAGATGGTTATTCCTATCTGCTTTTTTATGTTGAAACAGACACGTTTACACTATTTTTGATAGACTTTCAATATCCAATGTTCCCTTGACTAAATCTAGGTGCAAACTGACAAAATATTTTATAGCTTATTTCAAGCTTTTCCTAGCATATTTTTTGCAATAATTGGCGACACGACTGCTAATGTCAACGCCTATCAATTTGTTTCAGTCGAGCTAAAAGAAACTGCTTTTAGGATTGATGGGGTATTCATCCCCACAAATGAAACCACAAACCAACCACTTTACTTTGTTGAAGTCCAGTTTCAATTAGACGCAAATTTTTATAGACGCTTCTTTGCCGAAATCTTTCTTTACTTACGTCAAAACGAATCAGTCAATTTTTGGCGTGCTGTTGTCATCTATCCGCAACGAAGTTTAGATCCAAACGATCGCCTACCATATCAATTGCTGCTAGACAGTTCACAAGTGCAACGCATTTATCTAGATGAATTAGATACGAGGGAGAACTCACTTCAAGTTGCGATCGTTAAATTAATTATCGAAAGAGAAGAGACAGCCGTTGACAAAGGTAGAGAATTGATTTTACAAGCAAGGCAACAACTGGCAGATGAATCTACCAGCAAGCAAATTGTAGAATTGATAGAGACTATTCTGTTGTACAAATTTACCCGGTTAAGCCGAGAGGAGTTAGCAGAAATGTTGGGTATAGACGACGAATTCAAAAAAACACGGATGTATCAATCAATCAAGGAAGATGGCTTAGAAGAAGGTCGCCAGGAAGGTCGCCAGGAAGGTCGCCAGGAAGGTCGCCAGGAAGGTCGCCAGGAAGGTCGCCAGGAAGGTCGCCAGGAAGGTCGCCAGGAAGCTAAGTTAGAAGCTATTCCCCGATTGTTGGCATTGGGATTGAGTGTAGAGCAAGTGGCAGTGGCTCTCGATTTAACGGTGGCGCAAGTAGAGCAAGCAGCCCAGAATTAGTCTATCTAATAGTGAGCAGTGCTTGCCTTTAATTTTTTAATCAGCAATCAGCAAGTGTGACACCGAATAGCCTGTTTTAGACATCGCCTCTTTTTGTTTTAACTAAACCAGAAGCGATGTCTACGACAGGCTTACGCCTACGAACTTAAAACCTGGGTTACATCTTACCGTGTTGCAGCACTTGTTGTAGATGTTGACGAATCTCTTGTGCGTGTTCAATATCAGATTGCCGCAATTTTTGGAACAACTCTACACAAGGCTGAGAACCTACTTGTTCTGCATCTTTGATGTAAGTATCGTAAGCTTTAACAGCTTCAGCTTTGTTGTGCAAAACGGTGACAAAATCATACTCCAAGTCGCTAATCGCTGTTTGAGATTGTCCGTTACCTGTATTTGTAGCCATTGCTTGAACCTCTTTTAGAATTTCTAATTAACGTTATATTCACCCTGAAAGAGCGATTCATCTTCCAAAAAGAGTATATTTCAATACGTCGGAAGTACCTTGCAAAAATAATTTCCTGATACAGCCTCACACAAAGGAGTGGGGAGTGGAGAAAATACTTTTCCCCACTCCCCAGTACAGACGCGATTAATCACGTCTCTTCCACTCCCCATTTTCATAACAATTTATCCAAGGGGTTGATTCTCATCACATTGACGTGAATACTGTAATTCCAACTCGTTTTGTCGTTCCCTACCTCCCCTATACACAACCGGACAAAACTTAGTGTTAGCGCTCATACAATCCATGTGTGGCGTTTTAGCGCATACCACGAGTAGTCCACCCAAAACAAATAACAAACCACAAATTGCAAGCGTATTAACCCAAGAAATTTCCAGCGCTCCGTGAACTACTACCTCTCGCAGTAGAGATACAATTGTTACCTCAACTGCTACTCCTACAGAGATACTATGTTCTTGCAAATAGACCATTAATAGTCGAAACAACTCGACTAAAATCAACACAAATAGTATTTTTGCAGTCACATGTTTATAGTCTAGTGGCTGCATGAGGGCGATAGCTATCCCCCACAATTGGATTAGCATGACGGCGAACAAACCCAAACACAAAACAATCACAATTAAGTCTTGAAAGGCTTCCATATTGCGAACAATTGAATGCCGATCGAGCCAGCGATCGCTAAATAAAAATCGACTTTTCTGGCGCTTTTGCATGTACATTTTTCCAATCGGGACAAGTTCAGACAACACCAGCGAGTCAACCCAATAGTTTTATGTTATGCAATATTAAGTTTTTCCGCCTCAGCGAGGTTGGTAATTTAAATTTTGTGCTTGTTGCAACAATTGCTCGGCATTTTTCGCCCACTGGGGATTTTTTTGAGCATTGTATAAATCTCTAGCAAATTGCAATACTTGTACTGCATCGCCATATTGCTGTAACTGCATAAAAACTAACCCAGCACCATAATAAGCGTTGGGATAGTTAGAGTTAGCTTCGGCTGATTTTCTAAAAGCCTCTAATGCTTCTTGTAATTTGCTTTGTTGAAAAAAAATTGAGCCGAGATTGTAGTAAGCTTCTGGATACTTGGGATTAATCTTCAATGCCTGATAAAATGCACTTCTGGCTGGATCGAGTTTACCTTCTTGGAGATAACACATCCCAATATGGTAAGGAGGTTCTGGTGCATTTTTACTATATTCTACAGCTTTTTTAAAAGATACGATCGCTTGCTTACAATCTCGTTGCTGTTCTCGCACTAACCCCAAATTATAGTGGGCAAATCCAAGTTTGGGATCGAGTTCTAAGGCACGTTGCAAGTAATCGTTAGCTAACTTTAAATTATTCCCTTCTAACAATGCTCCACCTAAATTAGCAAAAGCTGGAGCAAATTTCGGATCGGCTTGCGTTGCTCGATAAAATGCATCCGCAGAGGGTTGTAATTGTCCCGTTTGTCGATACGCTAACCCCAGATTATAGTGCGCTGGTGCCAATGCCGGATCTAATTTAGCTGCTTGTTTAAAGGCGGCGATCGCATCTTGTACCCTTCCCGCCTGAATTGCTTGTAAGCCTTGGTTCAACCAGTCTACGGCAGTTTTAGGATTAGATTGTGCCAGTTTTGAGGCGACAGAAGGAGATAGAGCAAGAGAGGGGAAGGAAATGCTAACAATTAGCAAAGTCAAACTTATTAACCCTGCCATGCGATATTTAAAGAATGATAATCTCATTGATTTTCTGACTCGCAACACTTTCAGTTAAATTTACTTGAGAAAAAGTTTTTTACAAAAGTTTTTGATTCGGTATAAAAATTTGTGATGCTTAATTTTTCTTAAGCTAAATCTTACGACAGGCTACAATTTTTTTAACTTTCAATTAAAGGGAGGATAATAACGAATTAAAGAAGGGGTAATTTTGACTCCAGAGAACCATTTTTTATCCCTCGATATATACAGAATCATGCGGTTATAAAAGACTTACCGCAAGGGAGGTTTTATGAACGAAAAAGTAAAATCGGGTTCGCGGAACGTTGCAATTGTCGGGCCTTATTTAAGTGGAAAGACCACTTTACTAGAAAGCTTGTTATTTGTCACAGGGGCAATTTCTCGCAAAGGGAGTGTTAAGGACAGCAATACAGTGGGAGATAGTGCAGCCGAGTCGCGCGATCGCCACATGAGTGTAGAAGTCAGCGCCGCTAGCACTGAGTATAACGATATTCGCTTCACCTTTATTGACTGTCCGGGAAGCGTAGAATTTGCCCAAGAAACTTACAATGCTTTAATCGGAGTCGATGCAGCAATTGTAGTTTGCGAACCCATCCGCGATCGCGTCCTCACCCTTGCCCCTCTATTTAAATTCCTGGACGATTGGGAAATTCCCCACCTCGTCTTCGTCAACAAAATGGATCGGGCAAATATTCACGTTCTAGAAACGTTGCACGCCCTGAAAGCAGTATCTAGCCGTCCCCTGGTAGCACATCAATATCCGATCATGAATGGGGAACAACTCACCGGCTTTATCGATATGGTGAGCGAACAGGCATATCAATATCATCCAGGCGCACCTGCCGATCCCATTCCCTTCCCCGAAAGTTTAAAAGAAGAAGAACATACAGCACGGGCAGAAATGCTCGAAGCCCTAGCAAATTTTGACGACCATTTACTTGAAGAACTTTTAGAAGACATTGAGCCACCTCAAGAGGAAATCCTCAAAGATTTAAAAATGGAATTAGGGGCAGATTTGGTAGTGCCCGTTTTCTTTGGTGTGGCAGAACAAGATTATGGTGTTAGACCTCTATTAGAAGCCTTGTTACGAGAAGCCCCCGAACCAGAAACCACAGCAGAACGTCGTTTAAAAAACATAAAAGGTGATACAGCTTTAGCGCAGGTATTAAAAACTTACTACACTCCCCAAGGTGGCAAACTTTCTCTGGTGCGTGTTTGGCGGGGCAAATTAACTGATGGCATCGTCCTCAATGGCATTCGCACTGGTGGAATTTACCGCCTCATGGGACAACAACAGCAGTCAGTTAACCAAGTTAGTGCTGGTGAAATTGTTGCCTTGAGCCGTTTAGAAGGAATCAAGACAGGGGATACAATCTCTATAGAACAGCAGTCGGCAATAAAATTACCCAAAGCTGTAGAGTTGGAACCAGTGTATGCTCTCGCCATTACACCAGAAAAGCGCAACGATGAAGTTAAACTCAGCAGTGCCATCACTAAGTTATTAGAAGAAGACTGCTCACTTGCTTGGGAACAACACGGTGATACCCACGAAGTTATTCTTTGGGGTCAAGGCGAGATTCATTTACAAGTCGCCTTAGACAGACTGCGCCGCAAATATAACTTGCCAATGACAACGCACTTACCACAAGTGCCTTACAAAGAAACCATCCGCAAAACAGTGGCTTCAGTTCATGGGCGCTACAAACACCAAAGCGGTGGTCACGGACAGTTTGGCGATGTTTTTCTCGAAATCAAACCCCTACCACGCGGTACAGGTTTTAACTTTAATGAAACCATTGTCGGCGGCGTGGTTCCCAAACAGTACATTCCTGGGGTGGAAATGGGCGTGCGGGAATTTTTGACACACGGGCCTTTGGGCTTCCCAATAGTGGATTTGGCGGTAACTCTGACTAATGGTTCGTATCACAACGTTGATAGTTCCGAACAAGCTTTTAAGCAAGCTGCTCGATTAGCAATGCAAACGGGGATACCCCAAGCGGAACCTACCTTGTTAGAACCGATTTTGCGGGTGGAAGTGACTACACCGAGCGAATTTACCTCCAAAGTGCTGCAACTGTTGAGCGGCAGACGGGGGCAAATTTTAGGCTATGAGGGGAGAAACGATTGGCAAGGCTGGGATAATGTCTCTGCATACTTGCCACAAGCAGAGATGCAAAACTTTATTGTAGAGCTGCGATCGCTCACCTTGGGCGTTGGTTCCTTCCACTGGGAATATAACCATCTGCAAGAAGTGCCAGAAAAGCTTGCCGAACGTGTCATTCACAGCAATGGCAATGGTGGTAACGGCAACGGCAAGTAATTTTGAATTTTGAATTAATTGTAGAGTAGCGTAGGCAATGCTCCAAGGCTGAGATTCCTGACTTCTGAGAAAAGTCGGGAATCTTTTTTAATCTATAAAAAGATTCGTAAACCTCTAACTTGTCTGAAATGATATGAGTTTCATAAAAGCGTTTGGGAATTATGTGATTAAGTACATTCGTCTTAACTACACACAAAAAACTCATGGGCTTTATAGTCTCTCTTGTAACTAGCCTAATTGCAATTCTCGTTTATCTCAATACAGATAAGATATCTAGTGAAAGGTCGCGTTTAGCAATACGCACAATTATGATATTAATTGGCAGTATTGCAGTACTGAATTCTTTTTCTAGGCTTTTAGTGATTGTCCCACCTGGTAATGTCGGTGTCGTCAATTTCTTTGGTGAGGTTTCAGAAACTACTCTTAATCCTGGTGTCCACTTGCTTAACCCCTTTAGCAAGGTGGTGAATTTTTCCACTCGGCTTAAGGATATAAAAGAAAATGTAGATGCAACATCCCAAGAAGGTTTGAGCCTAAATCTTGATGTCAGTCTTCAGTACAAGCTTGACCCGCAAAAGGCAGCTACAGTCTATAAAACAATTGGAACTGATGAAACACAACTGGTGATTTCCAGATTCCGCTCTACTGTCCGTGCCATCACGGCAAATTACCCAGCCAATGCTATTTACTCTACCAAACGCCAAGAAATCGCCCAAAAAATTGACCAACAACTCACCCAAGAGATACCAGCTTTGGGTTTCATCGTTGAGGAAGCTCTTTTAAGAAACATCAAAATGCCTGATACTCTACAAGCTGCAATTCAAAACAAACTCAAAACAGAGCAAGAAAATCAGCAGATGAAATTTGTTTTAGAGAAAGAGCGTCAAGAGGCAGAACGAAAGCTGATTGAAGCGCGAGGTATAGCTGATTCCCAAAAAATTCTCTCAAATGGACTTAGTAACCAAGTACTACAATTACGAGCGATTGAAGCCACAGAAAAGCTAGCTCAATCTAATAATTCTAAGCTGGTAATTATTGGTTCTGAAAAAGGCGCAGTACCTATTATGATCCAGCCATAAACAGGAACCTCAAAGCCCTAAATTTTTTTATCGGGTCAATGGTTTGACATAATTTTAATTGTATGCAGTATACACTATACATTATTTGCGATCGCTCACTCTCGGCGGTGGTTCTTTCCACTAGGAATATGACCATCTCCAGGAAGTGCCAGAAAAGCTTGCCGAACGTGTCATTCACAGCAATGGCAATGGTGGTAACGGCAACAGCAAGTAATTGGATTTATCTAGAATCCATGTTGATTTTCTATATAGGGACACTCATAAAGGGTGTTCCTAGTTTTATAGATTGTCCTAAATTTTAGCGATTAGGTACCACTTGGTTCTACCTAACACTTCAAAACATAATTTTATTTTTAGTTTCCTTATGTAAACTAAATTGCTACAACTAGACATAAAGAATCTGTTTTTGTAGTGTATGTAACACAAAATATGAAAAATTGTGTAAGATGTTTGTAATCACTTTAGATTAAGTATTTATATTTATGATGTGAAGTAGTAGGTAAGCACTACCACTAAGCACGCACTCAAGGAGAAAAACGTTAGTGTCTGAAGCAAAAGCAAATTTTGATCTAAATAGTGCCGAAGAACGTTTAGAAAAGAGAATTCTTGTGCTTGGTTCAGCACCTCATACAAGACAGATAAGCTCTTATGCTTGGGATAGATTGCCCGAATCCCTGAATGTTGCTGATTATGATGTAGTTATTCTTAACCTAGAACCATTTTTGGATCAGAATTTTGCTGACAACATAAATATAGAGAGATTTCCCTCTTGGCAGCATTTTGCTAAACTTGTATTTAGCCAAGGAAGCGAACTGATTATTATTGGACAGCCTACAATCTACATTGGAAAAAATCCTCGTATTAATATTTCCATGTGGCTACCACCATTACTTCCAGAGTTGGTAGTTGATTCGGGTGAAGAAATCCGCAATATTGACCCTGAGTTTACCTATTACTTCAAGTATGTGCGTCGATGGTTCTTTCATAGAACCTCTAATTATATTCCTAACGAATACATTTGGACTCATTACTTAAACTTAGTTCATCCTCAAGCTGATGATCTAGGAATTCGATATCATTCACTTGCACAAACCCGATTTCAAGAAGATATTGCTTTCCGAATGAAGTTTCAAGCATTGGGTGTAGCTGGAGGAAACTTTATTGATTCACAGAAACCTCTAGCAGTTCTTAGAATATCAGGTGATGTCATTTGTCTTCCCATACCAACAGAAATTTCTGCCCAGGAAGCAGTTGATCTAATTTTACAAGAAAGATATAAGTTACAATTTGAGTCAACTCCACCAGCATGGATAGAAGCATACAAACTTCCTCACGAGTTGCCCATTGAAGCTGAGATAGATCGGTGTAAAGATGCAATTAAACAATTGGAAAAGGAACTTACAGCAGCTACAATCCGATTGGGAGAAGAGTCACGATTTCGTAAATTACTTTACGAACAAGGTGAAGCTGCATTAGAACCAGTTGTGCGTGATGTGCTAAGGGAATTAGATGCTCAGGTTGATGAACCAAAACAGCCAGGTAAAGAAGATGGACGATTAATTGATCTTAAGCAGCGGAGAGGAATGCTAGAAATCAAAGGCTTAACACACCAATTAAAGCTACGCGAGGTGCGTCAACTTGATCAGTGGGTACGCGATGCGCTTATTGATGAAGATTGGGAAAGTAAAGGAATATTAATTGTAAATGCATTCCGTAATGAACCTTTAGGGAATCGAGGTGAGCCTTTCCCGCTTAACTGTATTCAAGCTGCAAAAAAATCTGAGCAATGTCTAATTACAACAATACAGCTTTATAACGCCCTTTGTGCTTTGCAAAGAGGTGAACTGAACCTAGAAATATTTTGGGACACTATATTTAGTACAAGTGGTGTTTTTTCTTTACCTGGGCTAGATTTATTATGTACTAATAGCTAATGCTTGTAGATTGATTCGAGTAGAGCGACACTCAGCATCTGAAAACTCGTTTTTTGAATTTCCTGAGTAGAGCATTTCATTGATTCGTAGTAAATTAAATTTGGTAATACTTTACATCCCTTTGCGCTTACTTTGCGTTCCTCTGCGTTTAAAACCTAAAGTTTTACGCAAAGCTATACTAAGTCCACCCAATCTATAACTAGTGTGAATTTTCTGCTCTACGATAACTTAATATTGGCTTTTGCAAGCTTCAACATGAAATTTCAATGGTAAGTAATGGTAAGTAATGGTAACACTTCAATTACGACAATTAAGTGTTCCGCCGGGACATAGAGTAATACTCCACGATGTTAGCTGGCAAGAATTTGAGGCAATTTTAGAAGAACTTGGCGACCATCGAGCCACTCGGTTGGCTTACAGCCAGGGAACTTTGGAGATGAGAATGCCATTACCAAAGCATGAGAAAGCCAAAGTCATCATTGGAGATTTGGTGAAAATTCTATTGGAAGAGTTAGAGATTGACTGTGAAACATTTGGCTCAACCACTTTCAAGCGTGAAGATATGGCTTTTGGTGTAGAGCCTGATGACTCTTTCTACATTCAAAATCATGCTCAAATGATTGGTAAAGAGCGAATAGACTTGACGGTTGACCCGCCACCTGATTTAGCAATTGAAGTTGATGTTACTTCCAAAACTCAACTAGATGCTTACCAAGCATTGCGAGTTCCTGAACTGTGGCGATATGAAAATGGCAAGCTACAAATTAATATTCTTCAGGATGGCAAATACATTGAGTCTGAAATTAGTTCTACTTTTCCCAACTTGCCAATTGTTGAAGAAATTCCCCGGTTTGTCGAACAAAGCCGAACTTTAGGTAGAAGCGCAACGCTTAGAGCATTTCGTCAATGGGTAAGAAAGCAAATCAACCCAACTTAATGTAACCCTTGATTTTTTAACAACAAATGAACGTTGTAATACTTAATAGTATTTTTATCTGCAACAGAAGACTTTACGATAAAAAAAAGGAGCCTGACTTAGGCTCCTTAATAAAAAACTGGTAATAGAATTTGACTACTTGATAGTTACCTTACCGCCAGCTTCTTCGATGCGCTTCTTAGCATCTTCAGCCGCATCCTTAGCAACACCTTCTTTAACTGCTTTGGGCGCAGCTTCCACCAAGTCTTTAGCTTCTTTCAGACCCAAACCGGTCAATTCCCGGACAATCTTCAGTACGGCAATCTTCTTATCAGCTGGGACTGATTCGAGAACCACTTCAAACTCAGTTTGCTCTTCTACGGCTTCAGGAGCTGCAACAGCAGCACCAGGGCCTGCGAACGATACACCAACAGGTGCAGCAGCACTTACACCAAAAGCTTCTTCAATTTGCTTGACTAACTCAGAAGCTTCCAGCAAAGAAAGACCTTTTAGTTGTTCTAAAATTTGATCGGTTGCAGCAGACATTGATATAACTCCTGTAATTTTGATTATTTATTTGTCATGGGTCATTGGTCTTTAACTATAGACTTTTGACTTTTGACTGATGAACCACGAAGTCTATTCAGCAGCAGTTTCAGTGCTGCTATCTTCGACAGTAGCGGTTTCGGTGCTACCACCACTTTGCTCTTGGTCGGCCACAGCCTGCAAAGCACGAGCCAGCGAACCAGGAACTTCGTTGATACCCACAGCAATCTTGGTAGCCAAAGCGTTGATAGCCCCAGCAATTTGTGCAATGAGTTGTTCCTTAGATGGCAAGTCTCCTAGTACCTTGACATCAGGTTCTTTGAGTAGACGACCTTCCAGTACACCACCGCGAAGTTCTGTCTTCTTGGTGACTTTCTGGAATTCTTGGTATGCCTTAATTGCCGATGAAAAATCTTCTTTTACCAGCAAAAAAGCGGAAGAACCATTGAGCAATTCTGACAAAGGCTGCCATTTTTCATCGTCTTTGATGGCAATGCCCATTAAGGTGTTCTTCGTCACCTTACAAACAGTGCCACTGGGACGCAACCGCCGCCGTAAGTCTGTGATTTCCGAAACTGTTAGCCCCTGATAATCAATTACTAGTGCCAGAGTTGACTCACTCAAAGTTTCTTTGAGGTCAGCTACTATTTCTTTTTTATTTTCTAGTGTTCTACCCATTCCAATCTCACCTCCTTAAAACAATCAGGGAAGTGCCCCAGTTGTGTGTTTTTTTCAACCCGAACCCAAACAACAAACCCCAGCTAATATAGCCGGGGTTGAGTAGTAAGACTCTTTACGCCATAGTCATCACACCTTTATAGGTGGCAATTCTGACAATTAGAGTTTTAACCTCGGCAGGATATTAAGTTATTAGCACCTGCTGTCTCCGGCTTTGCCTATTTAATTTAAAGTTAGGAGTGAGTAGTTAGGAGTTAGAAGTTTTATTCTTAACTCCTAACTTATAACTCATAACTCTTATTAACTTGCTTGGCTGAGTTTCAAATCTCTTAGGGCACTGATATCAACTTTAATTGATGGCCCCATAGTGGCTGACACATAAAATGTGCGCCAATAACGACCTTTAGCTCCTGAAGGACGGTTACGGTCAATTGTCTCTTGTAATGCCTTCAGGTTGACTAACAAATCTTCAGGCGAGAAGGTTGCCTTACCAAACATAACATGGACAATACCAGTTCGATCGGCCCGGAATTCTAATTTACCTGCTTTGAATTCTGCGATCGCACCTGCTAAGTCAAATGTTACGGTTCCACCCTTGGGCGATGGCATCAAACCACGCGGCCCAAGCAACTTACCCAGCTTTGCCACCTGTGGCATCACATCGGGTGTGGCAATCAGCTTGTCAAAATCCAGTCTACCTTTCTGAATTTCGTCAATCAGTTCTTCTGACCCAACTAAATCAGCACCAGCACTGCTAGCTTCATTTACCTTTTCGCCTCTGGCTATCACCGCGACCCGGACGATTTGTCCTGTACCTTTGGGCAGTGCTACCGTTGTCCGCAACTGTTGGTCTGTATACTTGGGGTCAATTCCTAACCGGATATGCGCTTCCGCAGCTTCGGTAAATTTAGCTGTTGCTGTGTCTTTAAGAAGGGCTAAAGCCTCTAAGGGATGATAGTCCTTATCTTCTACTTTTGCTTGCAGACCCTGCAAACGACGCGATATTTTTGGCATTTGTTCTCCTGGGGTAATTCCGAAGCCTCGCCTCTCCCCCGATAATTTTTAGTTATTTGTCCCTTGTCATTTGTCCTTTGTCGATTTTTTGCTAATGACCAATGACTAATGACTAATCCGTAACTGTTACACCCATATTTTTAGCCGTTCCTGCCACAATCTTCATTGCCGCTTCGATATCGTTGGCATTGAGGTCGGGGAGTTTGGTTTGGGCTATTTCTTGCAATTGTGCTTTGGTTATTGACCCAACTTTCTTTTTGTTGGGTTCATTCGAGCCTTTTTCAACTTTCGCCGCCTTCCGAATCAGTACTGATGCGGGTGGCGTTTTGAGTACGAATGTAAAACTCCGGTCTTCAAAAACCGAAATTTCTACAGGTATCACCATTCCAGCTTGGTCTGCTGTTTTGGCGTTGTACTCTTTACAAAACATCATGATGTTGACACCATGTTGACCCAAGGCGGGACCAACTGGCGGTGCTGGGTTGGCTTTTCCAGCATTCAGGGCCAGTTTAATGACCGCCACTACTTTCTTCGCCATTTGTATTTAACTCTGTTTCTCTACCTGATTAAATTCCAATTCTACTGGTGTATCCCTGCCGAAAATTGAGAGCAAGGCTTTAAGTTTACTCCGCTCTGGAGACACTTCAATTACCTCGCCTTCAAAGTCTTTAAATGGACCAGAAAGCACCATTATCTTATCACCAGTAGCCATGTCAATTTTGACAACAGCTTCTTGTTCGCTAGTTTGTTTGAATATACGTTCGACTTCTGAAGAACTCAGTGGTATGGGGTTGACATGACCGCGACCCTTACTGCTACCACGTTTTTGTTCTGAGCCGACAAAGTTAATTACATGAGAGGTGTTGCGTACCACCTGCCAAGTATCATCATCCATCATCATCCGCACCAGCACATAACCAGGGAAAACTTTTTCTTCTGTATGCTGGCGACTGCCATCTTTACGGATTTTCACCGCTGGCGTCTGCGGAATTTCTACCTGGATAATTTTGTCAGCGACATCAAAAGTTTGAATGCGTTGCTCTAAGTTAGTCTTTACACGCTTTTCACAGCCTGAAGCTACTTGTACTGCATACCAGCGTGCTTCTTTTGATGCTGCTTCTGCTGCTTCTGCTGTTTCCTCTGACTGCAACATTGAGTTGCGTGGTTCATCTGTTGCAAAACTCATTAGAACACCTGTTTTGCTGCCCAATGAAACAATCCATCGACCAAGTATATCAAAGATGCGGAGAGTGCCACCATTAACAACACAGCAGCGGATTCGCTCACTATCTGTTTCCGACTGGGCCAAACTACTTTTTCAAGTTCTTCTTTGGTTCCCTGTATGAAGTTGCCAAAGCTAAACCCATTTGTGGTTTCTGGCAATTCTGCTTCACTTTTTTTGGCCACGACCGTTTATCCCCCGTTTCTTATACTAGATCCTGCTTAATTGTCATCTAGGTTTTGCAGTTTCGACTCTATTTCACTTACTGGAAGCAAAACAACTGCAAATACAATAAGTTTACCCGAAATTATTAGCGCTAACTGCTATATTAGCAGCTGCGTAATTATTTCGGGCTTTGTTTTTTTTGCTCTTGAGCGCGCCCTGGAGGACTTGAACCCCCGACATCAGGTTTTGGAGACCTGCGTTCTACCAACTGAACTAAGAGCGCACAAGCTGTTTTTGATTCAGTGATTGCGCTGAACTAAATTTCAGTTTAACGCAATATGCCATCTATATCATACCTTAATTTTGCCCTTAAAACAAGTCAGCGGCAGATGCCGCTTGCAGCTTGAGATTTCTCCCATACTTTTGAAGGACGAATCACAAAGGACGGTCAAACCGTTGCTTGATTCGGGTTGCTTTACCTACGCGATCGCGGAGATAATATAGTTTAGCACGGCGGACTTTACCGCGACGTAACACCTTAATGCTGTCAATCCGGGGAGAATGCAACAGAAATACCCGCTCAACGCCCACGCCTTGAAAAACCTTACGAACTGTAATAGTTTCGTTGATGCCGCCATTGCGCTTGGCAATCACAACTCCCTCGTAGGGTTGCACGCGGTATTTTTCGCCTTCTTTGATTTTCACTCCCACTTTTACAGTGTCGCCCACATAAATGTCGGGCAGATTCGATTTTATCTGTTCCGCTTCAATGGAGCGGATAATCTCTTGAGCGTTCATAGTCTTTCTGTCTGCTTAAAAAAAACTCACGATCATCAATGATAAATCGATAATCCTATTTCAGTCTACTTGTTAGGATTGATAATTGTACTGATACAACAGCCTAAAGATCGAAGCTATATTGCAGAATGCCGTACTACAAAGGAAAAATTTATGAAATTTAGTATCGTCATCAGTACTTATAATCGCTTGAATTTGCTCAAAAGAGCAATTGATTCGGCTTGTAACCAAACAATTGAGTGTGAAGTGGTTGTCGCCGATGATTGTTCTTCTGATGACACCCAAACCTATCTCAAAAGCTTAGGGGATAAGGTTGTTTACCATCGCAACGAAGTAAACGTTGGTCATGCAGCAACGGTAAATGCTGGAGTTGCTAAAGCTAGCGGCAACTGGATTAAGTTTTTAGATGATGACGACTATTTAGCGCCCAACTGCATAGAAGAGATGGCAAAGGCGATCGCCCTTCGTCCTGATGCTGTAATCTGCTCTTGTGTGGCGGCTCAGGTGGATGGTAATGAAGTTGAACTCTCTCGCACCCCCCAAGTTGGCCCCGGTTTAGCTTTTTATATCCCTCAAGCCGATATTCACTACGGGATGCTTTTAGAGGTTGTACCCTTTGGTACACCTGTACAAGTAGCTTGTCGACGCGATGCTTTTCTACAAAGTGGTGGTTGGGACTCCACACTCGATGCTAACTGTGATGACATCGATTCCTGGATTCGGATTGCTCAGTTTGGCGATGCTATTTTCTTCAACCAGTGTCTTGCTTACCGCACTATCTGGCCGGGTGCTTATAATCAAAAGTTCTCTTTGTCTCAGCGGTTGGCGACAAATATTTTGATGAAGGAGAAAATTTACGCCTTGGTAAATGAGCAACATCGCTCAAAGATTCCCGCCTTTCAGGATATCAAAAATTACCTGAAACTCCATTGGATTTTAGTCGCACTGAAGCAAAAAAATCTCAAGAGTTTCCTTTCAATGATAGATTTATCTATACTTTCTCCTCGGTCTTGGAAGTTTTTGCTAACTGCTATTTCATCACGTCGGTCTCAGGGAAACAATTCTCAAATTCGTAAACTTGTATTGATTGAGTTTTACTATGATGTCTGGCAAAATTCCCAGAATAAAAGCGCCAGTCTTCAGAATTTAGAATTAGATTCTCTACCGTTGGTGGACTTGCCCATGAGCGTTCAGTCGAACTCTCAGCACTAGACGAGGACCTTACTACCAATTACCAGATTTGTCGCGGTGAAATTATCCAAAGTAGCCAAGGTGTAAAAAGGATAATAACCAAGAACTTTAACTTCTGTAGAAGTACCCGATTGCAAAAATTATATTTTGCCATCAGACCAGGTTATGTGTATATGAGTTGGTAATTTTGGAATTTGATTTAGAAGTGTGGAGTATGTAACGTTGCCATTTTGTTACCTCAAACTAAGGTTATGAGTTCAACTAAAACTGACTGAAGCTTTATGATTACTGGGATTTCACACAATTATTAACAGCAATAATGAATTATTTGTTACCATTAATTCCCTTCTTTATCATCAAGCAAAATGCTGTTGTGATAAACCATTATTTTAAAAAAACTTTTATTCTGTGGTTTGGCTGGTGTGCTGTACTAGAGTTTCGATACTAGGTATTGGGAAATATAAAATTTGAGATAACAGATTCAGTCTTCAGAATTTTGAAGTTTTACCCCGATTTATCGAGCCGTTACTGAATAAGTCTTTAAGCTAAGTAACTGGTAATAAGCGCTCTTAATCAGTAGAAAGTGGTTAATTTTACGCACTACTGACTACTTTTGAGTTGTCGCTGAAGACCTCAATAATTATGTTGGCTGATTTATACTCGGTTACTTATCTTTATTTTTTATATACATCTCAAAGATTATGCGAATCATACATATTTTGAACCACGTTCAAGAAATAGGTAACGGTATTGTGAATGTGGCTGTGGATCTGGCTTGTCTACAGGCAAAATCTGGTTATGAGGTTGCGGTTGTTTCTGCTGGTGGAGAATACGAGGCTTTACTAGAGCTTTGTGGTGTCAAACATTACCATTTGAACCAAAGCAGAAAACCGATAAATACGATTAAAGCAGCTATACGTTACCGAGCGATCGCAGCTGAATTTCAGCCGGATATTGTTCATGCCCACATGATGACGGGGGTAATATTAGCACGCATTTTTAAAGGAAACAAATATGTTTTAGTTTCTACAGTCCACAACGAATTTCAGCGTGCCAGCCTGTTGATGGGTTTAGCTGACAGGGTAATTGCTGTCAGTAAAGCTGTGCAAGATTCTATGATTAGGCGTGGTATTCCAGAACACAAATTGCGGGTGGTATGTAACGGCACTTTAGGCAGTCCCCGCACCCGACAAATCCAAGATTATCTACCTTTACCATTACAACATCCAGCGATCGCCACTGTAGCCGGGATGTATCAACGCAAGGGAATTGCTGAGTTAATTGCTGCCTTTGAAAAAGTTGCCTCAGATTTTCCCCAAGTCCATCTTTATTTGGTAGGAAATGGCCCTGATAAACAGCTATTTGAGGCGCAGGCACAAGCAACTTCTGTAAAAGAACGCATTCATTTTGAAGGCTTCCAACCAGAACCTCAACGCTATCTAATATCTTGTGACATATTTGTGCTGGCTTCTCACCGCGACCCTTGCCCTTTGGTACTTTCGGAAGCTAGGGAAACTGGAACTGCGATCGTCGGCACTCAGGTAGACGGGATTCCTGAAGCTTTAGACAACGGGCGAGCAGGTCTTTTAGTACCAGCAAAAGATAGTCATGCTTTAGCTGGGGTTTTAGTGCAATTACTGAGTAATGCCAAGATGCTGCAAGAGTGGAAACACCGGGCAAAGAAAAACCTAGACAGGCTGAGTGTTGCCCGCGTCCATCAGGAAACAATGACAGTGTATCGTGAGTTAATTACAGAATGAGGGTATGGGGCACAAGAGGCAGAGGTGCGGAGGGGCAGCACTTCGGCTACGCTCAGTGACCGAGGTGCAGAGGGAAAAACTTACTGCCACATCTCTCCTACTCGATACTTGTCGGGTTTTGGGGGAAAGAGACTCATGTTAAAGGGGAAAAAGCCTTATATATCAAGCCTTTCAATCCTTTTCCCCTTACCCTTTTCCCTTTAACCGAGCAGTATTGCTCCCCTGCTTCTTCCCTAGTCCCCTTAACAGAGCGATCGCTTTAATTTTAAAGCTACGCCTAAAGCACCGAAAACCAGTACGCCCAAAAGGTTAGTTGATTCAGGAACAGCGGTGTAATAAGCAGCGACTCTGATCGGCCCATCTTTATCTTCTTGCTCTGCTGGAATTGGTGGAATGATTCCAGCACCTGGCGCTAGATTAGGCAGGGTAGCGAATGGATTGTAAAACAAGGTTCCGTTTGGGATGACGCCACCACTAAAAGTGACAGTACTACCAGCAATGGTAATGTCTTTAAAAATATCCTTGAGATCGGGATTAACAGAGTTACCAATCTTCCCATCTCCATTAACATCTCCCCATTCCACTTTTTCATTATCAAATGGTGGAGTCGAATTCGGATTACTATAGGACAGAGTTTTTAAATCAAAGACCAAGCTATTTATATCTTTCCCGGTGGCATTTAGAAAGTTATTAGCTACATCTGGAACACCATATTCTATTACTTGCCCTGGTAGATAGTCTTTAAGGGTTCTTGGTTTTTTTATATCGAGTATGGCTTGATTTTTAGTCGTCACAATGGGTTCTACAAAAATGACGGCTCTTGCTGGTGTCCAAGACAAAAAACTAATTCCTGCTGTTCCTAGAACAGACAAGGCTATTTTTGTGGCAATTCTAGTCATATTTGTGTCCTTTTGATATTGATTCGCAGAATGCTACACCGCATGGTTTAAATCAAACAGCAAAAACTCGCTTTTCAACCGCTATCTATCTGCTAGATAAATAGTGGTTAATGTGTGCTTGCTCACTGAGTTGATATCTACTCATAGGTTGATTTATAAAGCAATTCTTGTAATGCTTTATCATGATAACTAGTAATTTCACGCAATCTTTATAAAAAATCCAAATTATAACTTATGCATTGACAGATTAGACAATATGTGAAACATAAATAATTGGTTCATTGCTGTCTTAGCGGGACGCTACGTAGCAGGGTTGAGATGAAATGGTTATAAGATTTAGAGACTATGGCAAACGGCTTACTGATTTTGAGCAAGAAATTTTAGTATGTTGTCCCCGATGCAATCGCCTTGCCAAGGTATTGACTCTAAGCTCTGAGCAATCAAGTCTCAGTTCCATCAAAAGAATTACCTGTCAGCACTGTAGCTATACAAAACAACAGTCAAAAGATGGCAATCGAAAAGCCGCATTGGTACTGTGGCAGAACAATTACAGGAATAAAAAAAATTCTCGCTATGGAATATTAGACCATTTTTTTGGCTTACCCCTGTGGCTACAAATCTCTTGTTGCGGTCAGGTGCTATGGGCTTATAATGAGGCACATTTGAACTTCCTGGAAAGCTATGTTCGATCGAGGTTGCGAGAACGTTTGCCAGATGAGTCATTAGGCTGGCACAATGGCAGTCTTGCCAGTCGCCTACCCCGATGGATCGAGCTAACGCAGCATCGGGAAAAAGTTTTACAGAAAATTCAACAGTTAAAGCACAGGTTGTAATCAACGCTTTAATCTTGCTGATGAGCAAACTTATAACCACCCCAGAGAGAAAGAGCGATCGCGATCGCCAACAAAATCGGTATGCTGTACCAAGGAAACTGAGACAAGGGTAAATGGGCAACTGCACGCAATCCAATACTGGCGTAGGTTAGTGGCAGCAGGTAAACTAAAACTTTAAGAGCCGCTGGTAATGTAGCAGGGTCAAAGAAAGTCGCTCCTAAGAACGACATGGGGATAATGATAAAGTTATTGTAAAGTCCCACTGATTCGAGCGATCGCACACTCAACCCTACAATCACCCCTAATCCAGCAAATACCGCACAATTGAGCACCACTAACAGTAAAAACAGTGGGTTGAGAAAATTCCAGTTTCCACTAAACAGCAGCGCTACCAAAATCACGGAACCGGAAGTCATCAAACCCCGCACGACTCCCGCCAGCATTTTACCGATGTACAGCGCTAAGGGATTTATGGGAGTTAACAACAATTCTTCAAAGGTTTTAGTAAATAGTCTGTCTCCACAAATTGAAAATGTCGTTCCAGCAAAGCTAACTGTCATCGACGACAGCGCCACCATTCCCGGTAATATAAATTCCAAATAGTTGTTATAGTTACCACTAATTCCCGAACCGGGTTTGATGGAACTACCTAAACCCAAGCCAAAAGCTAAAATATATATCAGTGGCGATATTAAGCCTGATGCCGCAACTGGTAAAATTCTCACGCGTAAATCTAGCCAATCTCCCCAAAAAATAGTCAGACTATCAGCCAGGAAGATTTGAAGTTGCGAAGTTTTGAACCTCTTGCCCGAAGGTAGCGCTCTTTGAGATGTCACTTGTTTTCAATTAATTATTAAAATTTCATTAAATCTTAATTTACATTGTTTTACACATCAATTACTAGGGGTAACAAAAATATTTCATCCGAAAAATTGAAAATTAACAACAAAAGTTAGATAGTTTAAGCATTCTGACTGGATCAATTGTGAAAAGTAAATTAGCCATATCTGATAACAATTAAAAGTATTAAAATTTTGTCCCAATATCTGGATAAACTAGTATTTTTCTCATTAAACAAGAATATCGCAGAGAAAATCACAGGCAATTACAGTCAAGAATAGGCATACTGAAAGAGGGAGAAAAAACTTTAGACTACTCCCTCCCAAATCGGCGTGAAGGTGATTAAGCAACAATGAGACGTAAATCTACTGGTAGATCGGCTACTACTTCTAAACCCTCTATTTTCCAATCCCCTCTATTTAACTTCACCACCATCGCAATTATGGGAGGGGTGTTGATTTTGGGAATTGGGATTGGCATTGCTTTTAGTTCTACAACTACATTGGCTCCATCAAATGTAGCTTCCCGTGAATTTATAGACACCAAAGCACCGAATCCTGAAATTTGCGTGCAGTACGGAGCCAGCGCGATGGTGATGGACGCTAGACTGTTCGTCACTCTCAACCCCTTCAATGTCTATGTTGCCCAGCCTAGTATGCGTCCTGGATGTGTGATCCGGCAAAATAACTGGGCGCTTTTAGAGAACCGCAAGTTGGTGACATCTGAGCAGGTAAATGAGTGCAAAAATCGCCTGAACACCTTTGGTTTTACAGGTAATTTGGACAGTGACAAACCTGATATTAGATGTATATATCAGAATGAAGCTGCTCAAAACTTCTTCACGGCTCAACCGGGAGCAGTTGGAACACCTCAGGAAACGGATAGATTTTAGATTTGGGTATTGGGTATAAGAGGCAGAGGGGCAGCACTTCGGCTACGCTCAGTGACAGAGGGGCAGAGGGGAAAAATTTACTGTTACATCTCGCCTACTCAATACTTGTCGGGTTTTGGGGGAAAGGGACTCATGTTAAAAGGGAAAAAACCTTATATATCATCAAGCCTTCCAATCCTTTTCCCCTTACCCTTTTCCCTTTAACCGAGCAGTATTCCTCCCCTGCTCCCCAGCGATCGCATCTTCAAAATCAGATCATTCGTACTCGTCACGTATAATGGTCAAACCTAAAGCTTTGTAGGCACTCAGCATATTATTAGATACTGTGGGTGCAGTTACTAGGTAAGTCAGGGCATGAATAGACTCCACTAGATAAGGAGCAGCCGTGTCTAATTTTTCTGCTGTCACTAATCCTACTACCTCAGCCGATCCAGCAATCATCGCTCGTTTTACGTGGGCTTCGTCTAGGTTAGGTACGCTAATTCCAACTTCTGGATGCAAACTGCAAACTCCCAACATGCACAAATCTGCACGAATCATCCGTAATGTCTCAATAGTGACAGTACCCACGTTCACCAAGGCTTTTTTGTAGAGTTGTCCACCTAACATCACAACTTCTATATGGGGATGTTCTGCTAAAGCAACTGCTATTGGCGGACTATTTGTGATCACTGTTGCGTGCAAATCTAGAGGTAAATGACGGGTTACTTGGAGAGTTGTTGTACCTCCATCTAAAATCACCACCTGTCCCGTACAAACTAATTTTGCTGCTGTCCGAGCGATCGCTTCCTTTTCTTTTGGCGCTTGCTTTTGGCGATCGGCATAACTGGCGGTGGCTGGAGATTTGAGGAGCGCTCCCCCATGAACGCGTTGCAATAGTCCCGTTTCTGCTAGTTCTCGCAAATCCCGGCGAATCGTATCCTCAGAAACTTTGAGAACAGCACTAAGTTCTGTCGAAAGTACCTTTTTATCACGACGCAGAATTTCTAAGATGAATTGTCGTCGTTCAGCAGTTAGCATAATTAATTTTCCTGAAATTGCGTTTTTGGACTTGAAATTGCGTGTTTGTGAGTTTATACTTATTGATATGCAAGTTCTTGTACGGTAATCCGTAACTTCAATTGAATTCAAGCACATTCATGCACAATTGCATGTATTGATTTTGGCATTTGATGAAATCACACGGTTCCACAACGGTTCCAAGTGGTTAACTTGAGCTTGGATAATTGTTGCCCAATCAGGGTTTTAACAATTTTTTTGTAGTGCGATCGCGCATCCTATCTGTTCAAATTGTTTTTTATTCAATCAATAAACCATGACTACTATTAATACCCAATTTCCGATCGATCTCGGTGCTTACCAATTTTTAGCGCTCAATCCAGCAAATTCCAGCCTTACCGCCCAACAGCGAGAGACTCTAAAAGCGAATATTCAACTCTGCCGGGATGCGATCGTCTTTTTTACGGCGACTGGCGCGGCTAGCGGAGTCGGCGGCCATACTGGCGGGCCATACGATACAGTACCAGAGGTAATGATCCTCGATGCCTTTTTCCGGGGAGCATCGGAGCAATTTGTACCGATTTTCTTTGATGAGGCAGGACATCGAGTCGCCACCCAATATCTAATGGCAACGTTGCATGGTGACTTACCTGCCGAGCAACTTTTACGTTATCGGCAAGCACATTCTAATTTACCGGGACACCCGGAACTAAAACTAACTCCTGGTGTGAAATTTAGTTCTGGCCGCCTGGGTCATATTTGGCCTTACATCAATGGTGTGGCAATGGCGAATCCAGGCAAGGCTGTTTTCTGTCTCGGTTCTGATGGTTCGCAGCAAGAAGGCAATGATGCTGAAGCTGCTCGCTTGGCTGTTGCTCAACATCTCAACGTCAAGCTGATTATTGATGATAATGATGTCACGATCGCTGGACATCCTTCTAAATATTTACCTGGTTTTAGTGTCGCCAAAACCTTAGAAGGGCACGGGTTAAAAGTACTTCAGGGAGACGGGGAAGACTTAGACGATTTATACCATCGTATTTGCGAAGCTGTAAATACTCCCGGAGCGATCGCTATTATCAATAAACGCCCGATGTGTCCTGGTATTGAAGGTTTAGAAGGTTCCATTCATGGCCATGATGTAATTTCTGTAGATTTAGCACTTAAGTATCTAGAATCTCGCGGACAAACTGCGGCTGTCGAATACCTTAAAAGTATTGAGAAACCCAAACAAACATATACATTTTTGGGTTCCGGTGACAAATGGGGCGCTAACCGCAGTGTGTTTGGGGAAGCCGTGGTAGGTGTCCTCAGTCGCCTGAGTGAGACGGAGCGTAAAGAAAAAGTCAAGGTCATTGATAGCGACTTAGAAGGCTCCTGCGGTTTGAAGAAAATTCATGAAACATACCCAGAAATATTTATTTCCTCCGGCATTATGGAACGGAGCAACTTCTCTGCTGCGGCTGGATTCGGGATGGACGAGGGTAAGCAAGGTATTTTTGCGACCTTCAGCGCCTTCTTAGAAATGTGTATCTCAGAAATCACGATGGCAAGGCTAAACTATTCCAATGTTCTGTGTCATTTTTCCCATGCGGGTATAGATGACATGGCAGATAACAGCTGCCACTTTGGTATAAATAATATGTTTGCCGACAATGGCTTGGATGATGGCTACCCAACACAGTTGTACTTCCCGGCAGATAATAATCAAATGATAGCTTGTGTAGAAGCTGTGTTTTTTGACCCTGGACTGCGGTTTATTTTCTCTACCCGTTCCAAAGTGCCCAATATTCAGGACAGCAACGGCAATGACTTCTTTGGAAGTGGCTATAAATTTGTTCCTGGTAAAGATGAAGTTATACGAGAAGGGACGCAAGGTTACATTATCAGTTTTGGCGATGCTCTCTACCGTGCCGTTGATGCTGTAGAGCGTTTGAAACAAGAAGGGTTAGACGTTGGTTTAATTAACAAACCAACTTTAAACACCATTGATGAAGAAATAATTACCAAAGTTGGTAATGCTCCTTTTGTGCTGGTAGTAGAACCCTTCAACCGTCGCACTGGCTTAGGCAGCCGTTTCGGTTCCTGGCTGCTAGAGCGGGGGTTGACTCCCAAATATGCCCATCTTGGAACTTACAAAGAAGGTTGCGGCGGTTTGTGGGAACAGTACCCATATCAAGGTATCGATCCAGTCGGCATCATCAACAAGGTGAAGGAGTTAGTTGGAAAAAGGTAATTCATTAGACTTCTTGGCATTGTAGGGCAAAGGGTAAGGGGTAAAGGGTAAAGGTAAAAGGATTGGAAGGCTTGATATATAAGATTTTTCCCCTTTAACATGAGTCCTTTTTCCCCAAAACCCGACAAGTATTGAGTAGGGGAGAAGTGGCAGTAAGTCTTTCCCCTCTGCCCCTCGGTCACTGAGCGTAGCCGAAGTGCTGCCCCTCTGCCCCTCTGCCTCTTCTCCATACCCAATTCCCAATTTTTATTTAGTTTTGGGTAAAGGTTGACCAAACTCGATTACCTGGGGTTCGGAATCGTTGGGGATTGTTGGAATAGGAAATTCCGACACCCCTAAAGAAGGAATGTTATTTAAATTACTGGGTTGATTTGGGAAAGAAGGAGGGGGAAGACTCAAAGCAGGTTGTTGAGAGGATGTATTTTGATTTAAAGCAGGTACGGTGACAAAAGGCTGCCCTGAGTTAGTAGTAATTGTTGAGGGCAGTTCATTGGATGGGGGCGGAACTGTAAGTAAGGGGGATTGTTGATTAGTAGCGGTTACGGGTTGTTTACTAGGTGGCTTTTGGGGTGTTTGAGGTTGTTTCTTAGCTGAAGGAGGGGAATTTCCTGATTTTACGGCAGTAGTTTTACTAGAAAAAACCGGACGGAATACCCAGCGAGTGGAGTTTTTTCGGGAAACGGGTTGCAGTTGTACCTTTTTGGGATTAAAAACAGTCCCTGTTGCTAAATCTAAGACAATACGTGTATCGTTTGCGTTTAGCTGAGAAATACGAATGCTTTTGATTGCTCCTGAATAATTTTGTTGCGTGGTAACTTTGCCCAACTTAGTATTCGGTAAATCTACAACCAGACGAGAGGGTTGTGCTAAGTAGAAATAACGAGGGGTTGTGCCTGCTGAGAGATTGATTTCGAGTTGCTGTGTCTTGGGAGAAAAACGCCAATTATTTAGCTTTGCCCCTGGTGTAGCAGCAGTAGTGAAAGTTTCAAGGGCGATCGCTGCATAAAAACTTAATATACTGATGCTAAATAACTGCTTGCCCCATTGGTAATATTGCTTAGTCTTTAGTCTCCGATCCATTCTGTTATTTGCTCCATAAAACCCATACAATGCACTCACACTGCTGTTTACTTCGCGCTTTCAATCCCGTAGACGCGATGAATCGCGTCTCTACAAACGCCATGAATCGCGTTTTTTCCCACTCCTCAATTCAATTAGCTTTTTGGGGCACAGCAGTAAATCTTAGAGCTTGTGGAATGCCCTGTACGGTTAATTGACCTGTCATATTACCTTTATCTACAAGTTGCATTTGAATTGTGACTGAGGTTAGAGGATCGTTTTGGGGGTGAGGAATATTACAAAGGATTGATTTACCAACTTTCCCAGATAAATTTAATTGTTGATTTTTGAAGATGCCTGCCAGAGAGTGCTTTTCGTCAGTGTCGGCGTTAGCGTTTGCCGGTAATACAGAGGCATTTAAGTAAATACCTGACTGCTCAATGTTTAACGTCAGAGTATCCGATTTTTCACAGTTAGGCAAATTATCCGCTAGGGTTAGACGATAGCGACCGTTAACTGGCGGAGGAGCCTTGAGTTTGTTTTCTCCGTAAACAGTGACAGTTTTAAACAACAGTAGCACTGAAATTATTGCTACTCCGTAAAAACTTAAAGATTTGAAGTTGAAATGATTCATGTTCTCAATTCCTCAATGTTGGCTCTTGACTGCTAACATCAGGAAGCATAGAGGCAAGGTGAGCGGTGACTTGGCTGTAGCGGCGGGTAATCAGCAGGGAAGAACGACATTGGATAGCTAGTTGATCTGTATATCTTCCCAGGGTTTGGCGCTCGATCCCCCAAGCGCGGCTAGTGCCGGCAATAGTTAGATCAACACCTTCTGAGGCTTGAATTACGGCTTGGATTGGTTCTGGAGCTTCAATAATTTTGATTTCAATGCGATCGCGTACACTGGTGGGCAATTGCTCCATCATCGTATTTAGTTCGTAATTCAATTCTTCCTTAGCCTGATTTGCTACGATTTGTAATATCTGCAAGATACAAGTTTCACGATTGATTAGTAGTCTTAAAGCTAGTATTAGTGCTAAATCATCATGGATATTGGCAGAATAAGGTACTAATAAACTTTCTAATTGCTCTTTGCCTTTATCTACAAACACTGCTACATCAACTGGTGCGGTGGTAAGCATTTGTCCGACTCGTCCACCTAAACGATTACTACTAAAAGCTGGCCGATGCCAACCCACGAGAATTAAATCAGCTTGTTCTAATGTGGCAATCTGTGCTGTTTCGCGGGCAACATTGCTAGATATGCGAACGATCGGATGCACACAAGAACGAGTTTCTGGCGGTTCGAGAGTATTAATTAACTCTTGTAGCTGTTGGCGACGCTGGGTGATTAATCGGTCTGCTTCAACTGGGGTACTTTCAAAGGCATAGTCTTCTTGAAATTCAATCAGGCTAAGAGGATTAACAATGGCAGGATAGCGGTAATTGAGAGCGATACCTACGGCGGGCTGCGCCAACGCTACTGCCAACTGTACTAAACCTTTTTGGGTATTTGGATTAGCCACTGGCACCAAAATTCGGAAAGGATGAGGGGAAGTTTCACTTCCAGTAGAGGTGTCTATACCTGTTTCTGCTTCCAACTCCGGTTCCATAACATCTAACCTGATCAGCTTTTTCGGATATGTCCATTCCAGCAGTGGCGAGGTCATGAAGGTAGTTACCAATGCCATAATTACCAGCATGGTAAATATTAAGGGGGAAATTACCTTTAACTCTAAACCAATGTTTAGCACTATCAGTTCGGTTAAACCGCGAGTATTCATTAACCAACCGAGTGCCGAGGCTTCCCGTTTACTAATGCCACTGACACGCGCTGCTACATAAGTACCAACATATTTGCCTGCGATCGCCACAGCTAAAACCAACGCACACAAAAGCCACAATTCGGGACGGTTGAGCAAGCCAATCTGCGTTTTTAAACCACTGTAGGCAAAAAATATGGGCAACAAAAAAATTAGGACAAAATCTTCTGTTTTTACTGCCAATTCCCGCACTAAATCTTCATTTTTGGGCATGGCTGCTCCCAGCAAAAATGCACCAAAAATTAAGTGAATCCCAATTAGTTCGGTGATAAGTGCCGATGCAACCACGCCCATATAAATCCCAGCTAGCAGTAATTGGCTGAGTCTTCCTGCACGGAGGTAGTGTTTGGCAAGGCGTTGAAGGAACCAACGACCGACTGTCAACATCAAGCCGATGTAAACTATGCTGGTGATAATTGTGGGTACAGCATCAGCAAAGTCACCAGTTCGAGCAACTGCGATCGCTACTGCTAATAGACACCAAGCTGTGACATCATCCACTGCTGCACAAGTTAACGCCAACGTTCCTAAACGCGTTCCTTGCAGATTGTTTTCAGTAATGATTCGCGCCAACACTGGGAAGGCAGTAATCGACATCGCCGCCCCCAAAAATAAAGCAAAGGCGGTGAATGATACACTTGCATTAGAAACTAGGGGATAAAGTATCACCGCTAGCAATGTTCCTAAAGAAAACGGCACCAAAATGCTGACATGAGAAGTTAAAACTGCTACTTCTAATTGCCCTCCAAGATATTTGGGATTTAGTTCTAGCCCAATCAGAAACATGAAAAATATTAGTCCCACCTGAGACAAAACATTCAGAAAAGGAAAAGTTTCTGGTGGAAACAAGCTAACTGCTAGATGGGGAGCAACTAAACCAAATAAAGATGGTCCAAGCATAATTCCGGCGACAATCTCACCAATTACTAGCGGTTGCTTAATGGAACGGAATGCTAGCCCTACTAGCCGTGAAAGCCCAATAACAATCAGCACCTCAACCAGAACGAGAATAACTATGTGCATGGTTTCCTCAAAATTAACTATCTGGTTTTCCTAAGATAATTCTTTAAAAGACTGCAAAATGTCAAGCTTGTTAAATATAACTAAGAGGAATTTGTGCTTCGTTGTTATATTAATTATTGTTACGATGCAGTTGCAGCCGTTATGGGTAAGCAAGTTCGTAGTAAGGATTTTAGTCCTTCATTTTCTCAGGACGAAAGCGCTTACTAAAAACTCTCAAAACTAGCTTGGTAAAGTACTAGATACTTAATTAATCTAATATTTAAATTTGCTTAAATAGAAGATTTCTCATAGCTTGTACCGTGCAATAAAAAGGCAATTAGTGGTGATGCCATAAGAGTAGTAATGACCGCCATAATAACCATTATAGTGAATAAAGTTGGGGTAATTATACCTTGTTCTAGACCAATGTTGAGGATGATTAACTCCATCAAACCACGAGCATTCATCAGAGCGCCGATAGTTGCAGATTCGCGCCAATTTTCCCCCGCTAATTTTGCAGCCAACATACAAGCAACACCTTTGCCAAGAATTGCGATCGCAATAATTAATAGCGTCACTCCCCACAAAGTAGGTGTGTTTACCAATCCAATTTGAGTGTTTAATCCAGAGAAGACAAAAAATATCGGTAACAAAAAAGAAGTAGTTAAAAACTCAGTATATTGGCGAATTTGTTGGGCGAATTCTCCGCGTGGTGTCACTGCTCCCAACACAAAAGCACCAAATATTGCATAGATACCTGTAACATCGGTAAACCATGCACAAAACATCAAAATTATCAACATTAAAGTCAGGGTTTGTCTGTTCACACCTTCGCGTTTTGTCATGCGTGTGAATGCTTTGAGTAGAGGTTGTCCGAGAAAAATCGCAAATAGCACATAGCAAATGCCACCACCAATTGCTAATATGGCTATGCTCAGAGAATTTTTCACGCTAGCAAGCACAATCGCCAGCAAACACCAAGCAACTGCATCATCTACTGATGCTGCACCTAAAGCCAAAGTACCGAAGCGAGTTTGTGTAAGACCGCGTTCGTAAAGAATACGAGCTAACATCGGGAAAGCCGTAATTGTCATCGACGCACCCAGATACAAAGCGGCTGACCAAGGCATAACTTTTGGTTGAAAGAAATCGCCATTGTGATAAAACCAAAAAGATGCGATCGCTCCTAAAATAAAAGGAGTGATAATCCCAGCCGCAGATAGCAAACTTGCACTTTTAATATGATGTTTTAAGAGTTTGGTATTAAACTCTAAACCAATCAAAAACATATAAATTACTAACCCAATCTGGCTAATAGCATATAAAATCGACATCGATGGATTGGGTATTTTGAGTCCGACAGCAGTGATGATGGGAAGCTTAGGAAATAGCCATTGCTGAAAATCTGGTGCAATTAATCCTAAAAGTGATGGCCCTAGCATTACACCTGCGATCATTTCGCAAACAACATCGGTTTGACCAAGATAGCGGCGTCCTATAATCGTGACAATGCGACAAGTTGCTAAAATAACTGTGAGTTGTAGAAATAGCCGAATAACCAGATCAAAATTTGACATTGCACTTCCTTAATTTACGTCTCTGCATTGAAGAATCTCTCCAGACTCTAAAGTTTGTCCTGTTTACTCATATATGATTATTACATCAGCACAAATGCCAATTTTGTAAACATAAGATAGCTGTTTGTAGTTTGATGAGATACAACAAGCAATACGTTGCTTTGGTTTCCAAAGTTATCTTGTTCTTAAGAACGCACACAACTGTACGTCAATACAACATATTGCATCCAAACTAAAACCGCCATATCTGATTTTTTATGATTTGTTAATTTGCGATTTCTAGCATTTTTTATCTATTTGAGGCACAATCGACTGTAGGGACGCACAAATGTACGTCCCTACCTACGGTTGAATTACTAAAAATTACTAGAATTTTTGATTAAATTAGTTTCGATTTAAAATTTTACAACCACTCTCCGCCCCGGAAACGCCAACGAGGAAAGATAATTCGCATCAGGCTTTGGGAACTAATAAAAACTGCTAGCCACACGATACTATAGTGTAATAAAAAAGCTCCTGGCGAAAGTTCTTCTTTCGGTAAAGGTATTGGCAAGAAGCCAAATAGCTTAACTCCACAAAATATAAATATTAATTCCCATATACCAGCTAAGAGTTGATAAGCTGCGGGCCAATCTCTATCCCAACGGGATTTTTGTAGATAGTCATAAAGTACATCCCAACCTAAACCAAAGATGGCGACATAAGCAAGTATCCAAAAATAAACCGAGTTAGAACCAGGGCCAATCCAACCCATTGCAAATGGCAAAGATACGAGTAAGCCGACAGTTGCCAGTAATAATAATCGAGTTTGCCAGCGACCAAATAAAGTTGGTGTCATAGGAGTGCTGAGTTAGGAGTTATGAATAATATAGAAAAATTAGAGTTTTTATAAATAGATTTTAATTCGCTTTCATTAAAAAGTCAGCAAGATTGTGGTGCTTTTTGTAAGGATGGCAAATACGAGAAGATCAGCTAGCCCCAAAGCACCAACACATCTATTACTATTATTATTAGGATGGTTTAAGGTGATAATCAAATTTAGAATGGTAAGCTGCATTGGCAAAGCTCATTGAAGGTATGGCATCCCAATTGATTACATCTTCTAACAAAGCTTGATAACCTAGCGTATTGGGATGAAGTCCATCTTCACTCAAGCGTTTGAGTCGCCAACTTTCACCGCGTTCCATCCATTGTTCAAAAATATCCAAATAGGGAATCTGCCGTTTGCTGCAAGCAATTCGAGTTGCTTCTTTGTAGCGGTACTGGTCAGCATGATTATAGTAAAAACAATCTAAAAATGGCATTTTGGCTTCATCCACTGGCACCATGCCCACAAATAACACAGGACAAAGTTGCTGTGCTAAATCTAGCAAAGACGCAATTTCCTTTTCAAACAATGTAAAATCTGTGTAACTTCGACCATCGGGACGCGCCAACCGGGCTGAGTCATTCACCCCTACTGATAAAATAATCAAATCAGGAACGCGATTTCGCAGTTCACCCCGGTGGCGAAATTCAACTTCCAGCCTTTGGGCTACTTGTTGGGTGCGATCGCCTCTTACCCCTAAATTATAAAGAATATGACCGGCACTATCCGGCAACATCCACCATCGCCTTAGTTGCTCAATCCAGCCTCCTTTTTCCGGGTCGCCGAATCCATAAATTAAGCTGTCCCCCAGTGCGACAATCTTCATAGGCTGAAAGTGATTTGGTGGTACAGACAGCTGCATTGAGGAAGAAGCGAGAAATGTGTGCATTTAACGACTATATTTTATATCTTTACAAGATTCTATACATTTCTATACCATAGATGGCTATCTTTAGTATTCAAGCATCTATAGAGTTTTTGCTTGTTGATATAGTTGTAAGGTTAATATTGTCGCAGTTGAGCCTGTTCCAAGTCTGGAAGAGGTGATTGATTTTCAGCTTCACCACCTAGTATGACCATCCATAGGGTTGAAACTGCGATGGCTGCGCCAACGCCAAGGGCGAACGCTAACCATAACCCTCACCATGCCAAAGCTCCACGTTGCCAACCCGATCGCTTGAGGCATTGATAAATGTGGCATCTGCTTTGAAACTATGCATGACCACTCTTTGAGATGCTTGTTTTTCAGCATTTTAGTTCTGAATACACACCTAGCTTCATGCTTGATTTTCTCGTTTTTAGTTGTGAATACTCACACCTACGTAATAAACCTACACCTATCAGAGCAGGGCTGATTCATTCCATTTCAAACAGGATTTGTCAAGATGGTTAGCAAGAAAAATGTCAGTAAGCGTGACGAAGAAATGAACATTTAAGCACTGAAATCTCAGTAAAATAGTTGGTTTCATCGGCACGCCAGTAACAAAATAACTAATTTTTAATCGCTATAACCCTTGATTTTTAAAGCTCTTTGGGGAATGAATCAGCCCTGGCAAGCGGGGAGGGGAGACAAAGCGTAGCTTTGGCGGGGTGGGGTTCTTCTTTTGGATTTATGCAAGAGACTTTATGAGCTGCGCTCACAAGGAACAATGAAAATGTCTTTTCCTCCTGTCTCCTGCCTTCTCCTCCTGCCTCAAAACCAGTGACTTTGTACCTCATGCAAAAGAAAACTGCTGTATGTGTACATCTTAGCGAGTCTAGGTTTAAGTTTTTTTCGTACTCATGCTTTTTTTAATTCGGGATTTGGGCCTTGTTAAATATCAACCCAAATCCAGACACCGAAGCATTTTAGACTTATGTCCCCACCCTGCTTGGCATTTTGGCGTAGGTGTATATTGTCGTAGACATCGCTTTAAGTTGTCACCAATCTACAGAGCATGACAACGAGAAAAGACTACAGCCAAGCGCGATCGTATTGAACAGGCCAGAGTTTATCGTGTCCCAGTTGTTTGGCTGCAAGATGTGGCCAGTAAGGATTGCGGAGTAGTTCGCGTCCTAACAGCACTATATCAGCGACTTCTGTACGAATAATTTCGTCAGCTTGTTCGGGGGATGTAATTAAGCCCACGGCTCCTGTATGAATATTAGCTTCGCGGCGGATGCGTTCGGCAAACTCAGTCTGATAACCAGGTTTAATTGGGATATGAACGCCCGGTATGATACCGCCTGATGAATTGTCGATCAGATCGACTCCTAGAGACTTGAGTTTGTCGCTTAAAGCAATACTTTGCTCAATGTCCCAGCCATTGTCTACCCAATCGGTGGCGGAGATGCGTACCCAGAGTGGATGTGTTTGAGGCCAAAACTCTCGGACTGCTTGAACTACCTCTCTAAGCAGACGAGTCCGGTTTTCAAAGCTGCCACCATAATCATCTTGACGGTGGTTAGAAAGGGGTGAGAGAAATTGGTGCAGTAGATAACCGTGGGCAGCATGGATTTCCACTACCTTGAAACCAGCTTGTAGAGAACGTTTGGCAGCTTGAGCAAAGGCGTCAATAATTTCTTGAATTCCCTCAAGACTAAGAGCTTCTGGAATTGGGCTATCTTTGCTAAAAGCGATCGCACTACTCGAAACTAAGGGACGCCAACCTTCCTGAGATTCATCTAGTGCTTTCCCTCCCTTACTCGGTTTGGCAGTGCTGGCTTTTCTACCTGCATGAGCTAGTTGAATACCTGCAACAGCACCAAAGTTATGAATTAATGCCACAGTCTTGGCTAAAGTTTCGATGTGTGAATCTGACCAAATTCCCAAATCTTGCGGGCTAATGCGTCCACGCGGCTCTACAGCTGCCGCCTCTGTGAACACTATACCTGCACCGCCAACTGCGCGAGAAGCTAGATGAATAACGTGCCAATCATTAGCATATCCATTTGTACTGGAATATTGACACATCGGTGAAACGGCGATGCGGTTGCGAAAGGTAACTTCACGAATTTTGAATGGTTCAAATAGATGTGCCATTAATATTGATTCCTTCTCTTGCTAAGTAAAATAAATTAGGGAGGGATTTACAGCATGAATTCGATTTTGCATTAATTAAATAGAGAAGTCAAAATTCAGAATGCAATCATTGGATAATTTAGACCCACCACTTTACTTTATAGTCTCTCCGCAAATTCAAAATTTGGTGGATTAAACCCGTTTATCTCTCTACCAGTCGCACAGAACTCAATTTAGCATAGTGAAAATTAAGCAACGGAGTGCCATCTTATCGCCCAAAGTGAACTAATAATAATAGTCTTACTGCATAGCCAGTTTGCTTAAGAGTGGGAATAAGAGAAGATTTTGATAGGGAACTTAAACCCTTACTTTCAGCCGGTAATTTACTAGAGTAGTTCTTGAGTAGGGTAGTATTCCTCTAGCCGACGCTCGCGGACTCGCTACCGCTACGCTATCCTGCCCTACGCAAGAACTGCCTATTTTGTTAAATATTTGTTGAATGACTAGAGTCATCATAGAGCTTTGGATAAATAGGCTGATTGTCAGGCTTTTGAGACTGCAATTCCCAGATATCGCGTTTTCCTAGTTCTTGATCCACTAATAACTGTAGATGATCTGGTAATTTAGTTGTTTGCCAAATTGACCAAATTTCTCCATCAAATAATTCTTTTTCAATTTTTCCAGAAAACATGATTTTACCTCCACGAATGTTCAGTTTTAAGTTTAGTAACTCCTAATTTAGGAAAGACGAAGTAACAAATTTGTCATTCTTCATTCTTTCGCTATCTCTAAAATACAGGTAGTATTCGCTCTTAATACTGCTTGTTAATAAAATCTCTAACTTGTGCATCGTTAAGTAACTTTTAATTACAGATATTGTCGATGGGATCGCTTCCTGTAAGGTCAATGCTTCGTTAAAAGAAGGCAATCGCATGAGCATTATCATCAGCAATTTCTCTACTCAAAATTAAATGTAAATCCAGGGTCAGGAATCAACCTGCTACTAAACCTTCTGTGTCTACCAGCGGTTCTAAGGCTGGACTATGGTCAAGTCTTTTCATGCCTGCTCTGCTAATCTTTTTCCGCATCAAGCGTATATAATCATGAGCTTCTTATAGCGCGACGATTAGGACGCCCTTCGTCATCTACGAAGCAACCGTACCAGAAAGTGCTGTTGCTGCACTCGTACCGCAGTAACCTTTATCTACGAATATCACTCTTATCCCTTGAGCAGCAGCATTCCAAGTTGCTGATGCACCACTGCTTATGACTAGAACATCAATCTCTAAATTCATTTGCGAAGTCGAACTATTGCCTGACTCAGATTGATATGTACTCACGATTACATCTCCTAAAAAGTTTACTTGACACTAAATTTTGAGTTTATTGGCTAACCCACCTAATTTTCTGACAAAATACGATAAGTGCATCGATTTACCGTACTATACATTTATGAGATTTGCATAGATTGTGCCAAAAAACAAGAGGGTATTAAAATTTATTGATATTACCTTGAATAAAATGCAACCTGTGGCGAAAGCTTTCTCAAAAAAATAAAGGACAAGAACTATACTTGTCCTCAATGGTTAAAATAATATATCCTGCATCGAATAAGAGTTAGATGAGACAGGGCATAACTTTCAGCTTAACAAGCTTGCTATGCATATTATAGTTATGTAAAATACGTATTATACTTTGGATAAAAAAAGTAACTTGTTCGCGTATATTTTACGCGAACAAAACTAATAATTAATCTTGCTTATAGTTCAATACGCTTGGTTTAAGGGTTATTGGTGTAGATAATTGCTCTTTCCAGACGCGATAAATCGCATCTCTACATCCGGGTTTTGAGTTTATCTAAACTGTATTGGCTGGCAGTTTTCTGCAAGAAAGAATTGATAAACGAGATTCTCTACAATCTAGTTGCTCAATTAAAACTTAACGAAATAAGTATTTGTTGGTAATTGTTGGGCAGTTCCTACATTTGTAGCCAAGTCATTGATTTTATTATCTGTTTTGATTACTGCAAACTTATCAGTAAATAGCAATACTTCACCATTTCCCGGTGTTACCCAAGCCTGGCGAGTCATTAGGTTTTTGGAGACAACTAAAAGAGATGCATCTCCACGGTAAGGAGAGATGGGTTTACCCATGAAGGTTTGATTATCTCTATTGGCGATCGCATAAGCAGCAGAGGAACCCACAAAAATTTTACTCCCATCTGAGTAAATAGTTTTAGGGAAATTGCTACTGCCGTCTCCCATCCCCGCAGTTGTAGGTTTTCTTGGAATACTTAGCTGTCCGCGCTCCACAGTAAAATTAGTCAGATTAACAGTTCCTATATAAACCTTTGTCTCATCACGGGTTTGTGCAGCATTGGTATAGCTGTCTGTGGTAATCAAAGTCTTTGTTAATAAGTCTTTGCCATTCCACCTGTAGATTGAGTTACCCCCATAAACTGAACCGAGGACATAAAGCTTGTCTTCAACAATATGCAATCGGTTAAGTCTTGTGTCTGCCATGTCGTGAGCAAGATCGGCAGAATTGTAGCCCCAAAGCTTACCTTGGTTATTTCCTGCTAAATTTGCCAAAGCAAATATTTTTGCTCCGTCGAAAACCATTCGGTAAAGAAAAGCTACCTGGACGGGAATACCTAACCTCTTTTGTTGCTGGTAGCCACTAGTGTAGAGATACCCGTTTTTATACTCAAAATCCATTACCTCAGTTACGCCATAACTCTGTTTGGCTTTAAAGTTGAGGTTTTTGTCATAAATTGATAGAGTATTTGCAGACTGGTAAATAATCCAATCTTGCAAAAATTTTACTCGTGTCTTTGAATTAGCTGTATTGCTAACTATTTTTTGCCTAGTTCCGTCAGTTTTGATTTTTACTAGTCCTGTTGGAACAGCTAAGACATAAGTTTTGCCGTCAATTGCTACAATGTCACGAGCATCGTAATTAGAGTTTGGGATTAGTTTTTTTGTTCCATTACTTTCTACTTCCCATACACCTTCAGTATTGATGACCGCAACTTTACTGCCATTAGTGCAAGCTGCTCTTGGCGAAGAAATATTAAGATATGTAGCTAAAGCGGGGGTAGAGTAATCAAACATTATACAGTCCTAGATAAGGTTGACTGAAAAATATTGGCCTTCAATTAAGAAAAGAATTTTGGGAGTTTTTGCGCGTTTTTAAGCTAAACTCGCCTTTAAAAGTGCAGAAAATATCGGCTACGGTAAACTCAAACTCAAAGGTTGAGTAATCCGCAAAATATGCATATCTGCAAACATCGCTAAAATTAGAATTGAATTGTTTGGGGTTATGTCGTAGCGATAACCTGTTAATTGGGGGAAAGAAACTTCAATTAATTTGCCTCTCTGGCTGCTTTCTAATTCGACAAATACTTCACCGACACTTTCTGCCCCAGCTCACCCATCTCCTTTAACATCCCCTCAATCTTTTGCATAGCTAGAGATGAAGGCTTGGCATGTCCTTTCTCCCAACGGTTTACCGTCGAGTAAGTTATACCTAAAGATGCTGCAAACAGTTCTTGGGTAAGACCAGTTATGCTACGAAGTTCACGGATGAGCTTTCCAACTTCCGGTTGCTTGATTAGCAAAGGTTTCTTAATGGTCATTTAGCTCAGAACGCACCTGTTAATCTGGCGAGTGATATGTATTCCGCTACATCCTATTAGGGCTAATGCTGAATTGATAGGCGAAAATATACTAGATTTTTTATACTTTCTTGATTTGCTGAACAAGTAATTACACGTCCGTAGATACGGTATTTCCTAATGAGATTTATAAGGAATCAATTACATAACGAAATAAGCATCCTGTTGTAAAGGAGGGGTTGAACCTATAAAGTAGACTTCTTGCATAAGTCGGGAAAAGGGGGAAGAGGAAAAGGTTTTGTATTGTCCCTTTAACCTTTACCCTTTTCCCCAAGAATGCAAAAAGCACAAATGCCAAGAGGTCTAGTGAATTACTCCTTCTGCGTCCTACCTTTTTCAATCCTGAATTACTCATAAAGACAGGGAATAGGGAAGAAGAAATAAAGCTGAATTGTAATTTTATTAAAAAATCAAGTAGGAGTCTTATAGAAGTTTCATTTCCCCAAACCCAGGTGATTTTGTAATGCTTGGCGCATTACTTCTACAGGCAAAGTTTCCTGCTGCAACCAGATTTTTAATGCTGCTACCCCTTGTTGAACTAGCATTTCTAATCCATCGATCGCAATTGCGCCTTGTTTTTCAGCCTGCTGAAGAAATTGCGTTGGTTTAGGAATATATATTAAGTCGTAAGCGATCGCACCCGTTGGTAAATTTGCGATTTCTTCTACACTCAAAGGCGATTCATCGACTTTGGGATACATCCCAATCGGAGTTGTATTTACCAGCAGATTTGCTTGAGGAATGAGCTTTGGTAATTCCTCCCATTGATGAACCTGGAATTTATCAGCAAGGGCTGAATTGCTCCAACTATTGCGGAATTCTTGTAATCTCTGCATATTGCGCCCAACAACATGAATTTGGGCAAAACCTAACTGAGTACAACCTGCGACAACTGCTCTAGCTGCACCACCATTGCCTAAAATTACCGCTATTTTCTGACTCCAATCTTGTTTATATGTTGTCTGCAAAGGAGCAATAAATCCTTCTATATCTGTATTTGTGCCTACCCATTGGTTATTTTGGCGGCTAACAGTATTCACGGCTCCAATAGTTTGAGCCAGGGGTGTAATTTCTGAGAGTAAGGGAATGATTGCCTGTTTATGAGGTATTGTCACACTAAAGCCAACAACCCCAACAGCAGCAAAACCTGCGATCGCCACCTCTAAATTCTGTGGTTCAATCGGAAAAGGCAGATAAATGTAATCTAATCCTAATTGTGCGATCGCTGCATTATGTATCACTGGCGACAGCGAATGTTCCACCGGATGCCCAATTACCCCTAGTAGCTTAGTTTTGCCTGTAATTTTTTTAGTCATTTGTCATTAGTAAGTAGTTATTCTCCCCTGCCCCCCTGCTCCCCTGCCCCAATCCCCTCACCTAGCCTACAATTATTAAAAGCTCCTTAACATTTCTTTAAATCATGCAGGCAACTACAGCCTCCTCTACAACTCCAATTCCTGGCAAATATTGGCAGTGGCGCGGGCACAAGATTTACTATGTGCGTGCGGGAGAGAAACAAACGCAACGTCCGCCTTTGCTTTTGGTACATGGATTTGGTGCTTCTACAGACCACTGGCGCAAGAATATCACAGGATTGTGTCAAGATTTTGAAGTATTTGCGATCGATCTTTTGGGATTCGGGCGATCGGCAAAACCAAAATTGCAGTATAGTGGCGACTTATGGCGCGACCAACTCCATGATTTTATCAGCGAAGTGATTGGTCAAAAAGCAGTATTAGCCGGTAATTCTCTTGGTGGTTATGCTTGTTTATGTGTTGCAGCCCAACGTCCTGACAGTGCGGCTGGATTAGTGTTGCTCAATAGTGCCGGGCCTTTTAGCGAAAGCCAGCCGACATCTGAACCGGAAGCTTTGCAAAGCGAAATTCAGCCACCCAAACAACCCTCTTCTTTAGAAAAATTACTGGGTGACTCAGTTAAATGGATGTTTCAACAACCTTTAGCTCAGTTTCTGTTATTTCAATATGTGCGACAACGTTGGGTAATTCGCCAAACTTTAGAAAAGGTATATCTTGATAAAAGTGCAGTTACAGACCAATTGGTAGAAGAAATTTCTCGTCCTGCTTTTGATGCGGGTGCATTGGATGTATTTGTTTCAGTTTTTAGCAGTCCTCAAGGGGAAAAAGTTGATGTACTACTAAAACAATTAACTTGTCCTTTATTGATGTTGTGGGGAGAAGCCGATCCTTGGATGAATACTAGAGAACGTTCTCCAAAGTTTCGTCAATATTGTCCTGGATTGACAGAGCATTTCTTAACAGCAGGTCATTGTCCCCACGATGAAGTACCCGATAAAGTAAACCAACTTTTGCGCGATTGGGTTTTGTCTAAGTAAACATGAATAATTAAAGGTTTGTAGTAAGCGGCTTCAGCTGCTTACTACGAACAAACTTATTTAAAAACGTAAGATTTAATTTCTTGCTCTATTTGGTCACTAATAATCTCAGTTCCCATACCGATTTTATCGAGGTTAACCCTCACAAAATTTGTTTTGTCTTCTTTTGTAAACTTTTTATCATTATCCGAGTCTTTAAGAATTTTTAGAAAAATTGCATTTTGGCCTGGAACAACAACCCAACTGATGATTCGAGTATTATTTGGGGTAATTTGCTGGAGGTTCTTACCTGATAAATCAGAAAGATAGCCAATAGTAGCATCTTCAATATTAAGTTTTTTATCTATATTTGTATCTTGGTCAATGATTTTATATAACCAAACTCTTGTAGTGGGCTTGTTTGCCGCTTTTACTTCTAATAAATCGAAAGAAGCGATAATGGCTTTTTTATTTAATAAAAGATGAGCTTCACCACTTTGCTTTTGATAAAAGATGATGTTATACAATTGATTATTTCTTTCTTTTTCATAAGAGCGTGAAAGGTTTAAATCAACTCCTTTATCTTCATACTGCTCTGCAAGACTAACAGGAATCATCAGATAATCTGATTGCTCCTTGATAATTAAATCGCCATAGATAAGATTTGATTGTGGCTTCGGTTTCTCAGTTGCTTTTGCCTGTTCTGCATTTTTACTAACAGAAGATTTACAGGAAAAAGAAAGGACAGCTACAATCATAGCTATAGTAATCTTATTTAAAAAGCGATAATTTTTCATGAAATTTTCCTCGCAGGATATGTTGCTGTCTTATTTTATTCGCTGCTGGAAAATTAGCTAGAGTCCAATACGCTCCAATACAGTTTAGCTAAGACTAAAAATTATACTAACGTAGGTTGGATTTCGTTTCTTAACTCAACATTATCGAGACTTTGTTGGGTTTATCTACCGCTCAATTCAACAAACTGGAGTTTAGACTAAATCGTCGAAATCAAAGAAAAAAGAGGAGGTCTGATTGAACACAGGCCCCCTTTTGACAGAAGGTGAGAGAAGAACCA
>NZ_JBALDN010000061.1:0-19138 GCF_036917375.1 Nostoc sp. | reverse complement strand
ATAAGAAATCTTTGAGATGCACCACACGCTCATTTTCATTCTTGGACAATGCTTAATTTACACGACTTTCAGCCTTAACTGAACCGTATTGATTTACAGATCAATTCGAGCGACGCCCTCTTTTATCACTCTGAGGAAATAAAAATAAGTAGAAATTGGTTTAGGAACAAAACCCAACCTTTATCTTGGGTAAAGTAGGAAAAGTAGGAAAAGTAGGATATTGAGTAAAAAGTGTTGACAAGCTATCAAATAACCTGTTAGGTTTCAAGTTACTCTTAAGCACAATAAATTGAAAATCAACGTATGATAAACAACAAAATTACTGACTTGGAAACTAGCTTGTTTGAAGAACTAGATGATGCTGATTTATTAAGTATAATTGGCGGAGATAGTAGTGCTGAGGGTGCTGCTGTTGGTTCTCCTGGAGTTCTTTCGGGAAACCTTGCTCAAGTACCCGTTCATGTACCAATTAATGTTTGTGTTAATACTATCAATGTAATTGGTCTACTTAACCCAGCTTTCGGGAATACTTGTGTAAATGCGTAACGATTTGCGCTCTATTGACTATTACGATTAAATAGCGATCGCAAGCATATTGGATAAATCTTTGAAAGGTTAAGGGATTTTTCAGAAAAACTAATACATCTGATCTGAAGCACATTAAGCGTTACAACATGCTCAAATCAATGCAACTTCAATTAGTGAACAAATAATTTATGATAAATAACAAAATTGCTGACTTGGAAACTAGCTTGTTTGAAGAATTGAGTGATGCAGAATTAATGGCAGTAGTAGGAGGTATTACGGCAGAATTAAGTACCAAACCATGTATAGGTTTACCTGCTAAAATTAATGCTCAATCGCTAGTTGCTTTATTAAACATAGGAGTTCAAGATATTAATGTTTTAAGTAATCCACAAAATCAACAATGTACAGAGAATTCAACACAAGCAAAAGGAGATGAACCCCTATCACACATACTAGACAATATACCAGTTTTGTCTGGCAATGCTTCTGGCGGTAGCTGAAACTTAGATGGGATATATAGCTATTGACTATTACGATTACGATTAAATTGCGATCGCAAGCATTATGTATTTAATTTCTCTGATAAGTTCTTTAGTGGTTGGCAGTGTATTTCTGGTGACTGGTGTTGTCAAAGCACTTGCACCAACTAGATTTCTTATCCACATTAGTCAATTGCGGTTATTTCCGCAAAAAGTGAATGTAGGTGCAGCGATCGCTTTTACAATTTTAGAGTGCGTCCTTGGAATAGCCCTGATTTTGCGTCTGTTTCCCCAGTGGCTATTTATCGGTACAATTGTTTTACTATTGCTTTTATCAGGTTTAACTTACTGGAGTACTTCGACCAAACGCACAGATGATTGTGGTTGCTATAACGGTCTAATTGATATTAGTCCCAAACAAAGTTTACTCCTCAATGCTCTCTACATTACTTTGATGGGGTTGGCTTGGTTTTATCCGGTTGCCGATATTTTAACTGTTTCACAACAAGTCACAGCATTCTTTATTTCTTTAGTAACAAGTTGTCTATTAACTGCTATTTCATACGTATATTTCTGGAAGAAGAAAAAACCTATCTTAGACTTAGATCCGCTTAAGGTTAATCGTCCTTGGCAACCACAATGGCTAAATGAATATACCGAAAGCTTAACAGCAGGAGAAAAACTGGTTGTGTTTTTAATGCCTGGTTGTCCAACGTGCAAAAACTGGCTCAAAGTGCTAAAAGTGGTTCACCAAAGAACTGATTTACCTGATGTAGTAGCGGGAGTTCCCCAAACATCAGAACAAGTTGAAGAATTTGTTCAATCTAATAATATCAACTTTCCGGTAGTGGCAATGAGTCCTACTGTCGTGGCACGCTTAACCAATGCTTTTCCCACTGCTGTATTGTTAGAGGAAGGTATAATTCGAGAGAAATGGTTGGGAGTAATGCCGTTAACCTTCGTGAAACGCGTTAAGCCAAGCTTATCTGTTCCTAGCAGCTAATTGTGAATCTGGTGTATCCTGGACTGCCGCGATACGTTCAAGCCGAAACTTACAAAGCAGAATCAAAAATTTGTTGTGCTGTCAAGTTGAGTTTAGGGAATAAAGGCGATGCGATAAGATTATTTCCCCCAAACACAGTCATTTGATAATCTCCGTCAACTAATTCACAAATTGTAATAGTTTTTTGTTTAGGATTACCAGTAAATCTTTTGCCACCGATCGCGGCATAGTCTACAATCCAATACTCAGGAATCCCCATCTCTTCATAATCCCTGAACTTGTCATAGTAGTCGTCTCGCCAGTTGCTGCTAACAACTTCAACAGCTAGTGGGATAGATGCAGCTTGAATAACAGTCGATTGCTTGCTCCACAGAGGTTCATTCACGAGATTGTCATGATTTAATACCAAAATGTCAGGAGAATAGGTTGAGTTATTGCTCTGAATTTTGACAAAAGCAGTTTTGGGGATGCGAAACGGAAGTCCTATTTGCAAGAACTGGAAGGTTATCTGTGCCGCCAAAAATCCAACAACATTTTCGTGTTCACCAGTTGGGGCGAAGATTTCTATAATGACTCCTTTATGTAGTTCATATCGCGCCCCGTTTGAAGGGTACCACTCGATAAATTGTTCAAAGGTTACTAACTTGGGTAGGGTTTGAGTCATAGTTACCACCTCCACATATATTTGACTTTACCATCGCTGCCCCTAGATTGTGGCGCAAGATAAGAGATATACCAGTAAGCTTTATTAGAATACTGTAGCGACTACTCTCAAGTCTGTAGTCACTACTAGTTCGCCAAGTGAACTTGGCGGGGTAAAGGGGAAGGGAGAAGGGGGAAAGGGTTTAAATCCCTTACCCTTTTCCCTTTCCCCTTTACCCAGTCCTCACTTAGCATTTTTGGGTTGGCAGACTACTACTCCCAAGTCTGTAGTCACTACTCCCAAGTCTGTAGCGACTATTCTCAAGGCTGTAGCGACTATTCTTAAGGCTGTAGCGACTACTCCCAATTCTGTAGCGACTACTCCCAATTCTGTAGCGACTACTCCCAATTCTGTAGCGACTACTCTCAACCCTGTAGCGACTACTCTTAAGTCTGTAGCGACTACTCTTGTGTTTTTTACCTCTTGCCTTCGTATCATGAGTAATTATATACCGAGATATTACTGGTATAAGCGAAAAATTTTGCGATCGCAATTTGCGATTTATGCTGAACCGGAATCGGGTTTAATTGAGGCAAGCTAGTTCTAGAAGTATCTTAAAAGAGCAAATTTATGTCTCGTCAAAAACGTACATCCCGCGTTTTAGAAAAAGCTGAATTAAGAGCATCTGGGATGAAATCGATTCTTCCAAGCATTAAATTTGAAGAGGATTATACTTTAGAAAAACTGATTGATTCAATCGAACAGTTACGTAACAAAATTGACGTTCATAATAGCGCTCTGGCTATAGTTGACTCTACTTTAACAGAAGTTGAAGAGATGGAAAAAAACTTGAAACAGCTTTCTGAGAAAATGTTAATGGTGGTTGCTATCAAGTACGGCAAAGACAGCGCTGAATATGAAATGGCGGGTGGTGTTCGTAATAGCGATCGCCTCCGCAAAATGAGAGCGAGCCGCTTAAAAAATATTGCAGAGCAAGCATCAGATAAGAATGGGAAAACTGCATAGAAAATAGCGTTAAAGTCTTGTCTGCGACACGCTACGCGTAGCTTGCTTCCACAAAGTGGTACGACCGTCACAGACCCTTGTAGACAATCTCTATGCAATATCCAAACTGTGCATCAACTCATAAGCGCAAGAATGGAAAAAAATGTGGAGTTTCTTTTTCCAGTCATTATGATGTACTTCTTCACACTATCATTTAGTGGTAGTCTATGTAGGGTAAGAAGGCAAAGCAAATGACCCAAAGGACGAAAACTCAAAAACTGCTGACCTTTGAGGAGTATCTTACCTATGACGATGGTACAGACACGCGCTATGAGTTGGTGGATGGAGAACTAGTCGAGATGCCACCAGAAAGTCAGGAAAATAGCAATCTGGCAAGATTTCTATTCGTTGAACTACTGAAACATTTCCCCTTTTATTTAGTTGCTCATAAGGATACAGAAATTGAGGTAGCGGGGCGACGGGCGAGATGTCGTTTACCTGATTTAATGGTTCACACAGAAGAATCTTATGCTGCCTTGATCGGTGCAACTCGCGCTACCCTCACCCGCGATATGCCGCCGCCTGCGCTAGTGATTGAAATCGTTTCTCCGGGGACGGCAAACAGTGTTCGTGATTATCGCTACAAGCGGACAGAGTATGCTGCTAGGGAAATATTAGAGTATTGGATTGTTGACCCACAGATACAACAAATTACAATTTGCCAGTGGGTGGAGGGACAGTATGAGGATAAGGTATTTATAGGTGCAACTTGCATGGAATCAGTAGTAATTGCTGATTGGGCGCTAACAGTAGAGCAGGTGTTTAACAGTGCAAACCAACCATAATTACTAAGGAAATAGAATCTTATTGAAAAATAAAAACTGGGATGCACTCCGCATCAAATAGCAGAAACAAACTCGTTGACTGTAAGCCCAGCAGTGCGAATCAAACTTCGCAACGTTCCTTTTGCTACTTCACGATGCTCAGGAACAGACAATGTGGCTAACTCTCCTTCCTTAACTAGGATGATATGGCTTCCACTTTGACGTGCAACTTCCCAACCAAATGACTCAAACACACAAACGACTTCACGTCCGCTAAGAACAGGAAGAGTAGACGCCATAACTAAGCCACAACCTCTACTTGGTGAGTCTCTATGGTAAGTGGCAAACCGCGCTCGGCACGAACTTGTAAGCAGGCAGCTATCGCATCTTTGATATTCTCTAGTGCTTCTTCCTTAGTCTGACCTTGACTGACACAACCCGGAATGCTGGGGCATTCTACTATCCATGCACCATCTTCATCACGATCAACCGTTACATTAAACCTCATATTTCCTCATCCACTAAGCTTGTGAGTATAGTATATCTAAGCCTTGTAGAGCTAAAAATTTAGTCTTCCTGTTTTCCCAAATATACCTCAATCACACGAGAGTCATTTTGCACTTCTTCAAAATTACCTTCGCACAATACCGAACCTTCATGTAATACTGTTACTTTCTTGGCAATTTGACGCACAAATTCCATATCATGTTCAATTACTAAAATTGAATGACTCTGCGCTAGTGCTAAAAGGAGTTCGCCGATATTGTATGTTTCCTCATCTGTTAAACCAGCAACGGGTTCATCAACAAGTAACAAATCAGGTGACTGTGCTACTAACATCCCAATTTCTAAACGTTGCTTTTCTCCGTGAGAAAGTAAACCTGCTCTGATATCAGCTTTCGGCGTTAACCCGATGGTTTCTAATAATCCTTTAATATTATTCTTTTCAACAGCATTAGAACGTTCCAACAAAGTAGAAAAGACATTTTTCTTCTTATTAATGGTAATTTCTAGATTCTCACGGGGCGTTAAGTTCAGGTAAATTCGGGGTGTTTGAAACTTGCGTCCAATTCCCAATCGGGCAATTTTATATTCAGGTAAAGAACGCAGATTTCTTCCTTTGAATAAAACTCGCCCCACGGTTGGCTGAACTTTACCCGTAATTACATCCAAAAAAGTTGTTTTTCCCGCACCATTCGGGCCAATTACTACTCGTAATTCACCCACATCCATACTAAAGTTAAGCTGGTTTAAAGCTTTAAAACCGTCAAAACTAACAGTTACATTTTCAGTTTCCAATATTTTCGCGTTCATGTTGCACTTCGGGGTCTTCTTCCAAGGTGGGATATGTAGCAATTTCTTGACGACGGTTGAAAAGAGAAATATTCTGACTACGCAACCATCCCACGATACCGTCAGGAAGGACTGTGACGACTATCAAAAATAGTGCGCCTTGGAAAAATAGCCAGATTTCGGCAAATTGTTCGCTTAAAAAAGTGCGGGCATAATTGACTAATAAAGTTCCGACAATCGCGCCAATTAAAGTAGCGCGTCCGCCTACCGCTACCCAAATCACCATTTCAATCGAAAAGGCAATATCCATTGCTCTAGGTGAGACAGAACCACTTTGAATGGTGTAAAATGCTCCTGCGATGCCTGCGATCGCACCTGAAACTGCAAACACCAACACCTTAAAATCTGTAGGGTCATAGCCAGAAAATCGTACCCGACTTTCATCATCACGAATCGCTATCAACAATCTGCCAAAGCGTCCAGTTGTCAACCAGCGACAAATACCGTAAGTGGCTGCGAGAAGCACTACCGTCAGCATGTAGAAAATAAACTGCGTCTTGGCATCGCTAACTGTTGCCCCAAACAAAGTTGTAAAATCTATCAGTCCGTTCGTGCCGTTAAAAAATTGTTGCTGACCATTAAAGAAGTTGAAAAATACAATAGTTCCGGCTTGAGTCAAGATAGAAAAATAAACTCCCTTGAGGCGATTTCGGAAAACCAAATATCCTAACAATCCCGCCAATAACCCTGGAATTAGTACCACAGCAGCTATTGTCAAAGGAAAAGAATAAAAAGGTTGCCAAAAGGCGGGAAGTTCTGTAACCCCATAAAGCCCCATGAAATCAGGCAATTCTCCAGTAGGGACTTGGAGTTTTAGGTACATTGCGATCGCATATCCACCCAAACCAAAGAAAATACCATGTCCCAAACTCAATAAACCAGTATAACCCCAAATCAAATCGATACCTAAAGCTGCGATCGCCAGCGACAAAAATCGCCCCAACAAATTCAAGCGAAACTCCGACAGCAGCAGTGGCATAATGATGATGAGGAAGAGTGCGATCGCGACTACCACCCCAACTTCGATTAAAATTAACCTTCCCCCCTTCTTTTTCATTCTCTGCGTCCTCTGAGTCTTGGCGGTTTAAACATCAACAGTACGTCCCTTCTGCGGAAAAATCCCCCCAGGCTTCCACTGTAAAAACACAATAATCAGCGCAAATACCATCACCTTCGCCATACTCGTCGTGGCAAAAAAAGTAAATAAATCTGCCAAAGGTTTAACAGGAGTTAACAACGAAGCTAGAGTTCCAGAACCAATTAAAAAATTAGCCGTACCAATACCCAAAGCAGCCACAATCGTCCCGGTTAAATTGCCCACACCCCCAACGACAACCACCATAAAAGTATCAATAATATAGTTTTGTCCCGTATTTGGCCCTACAGAACCGAGTAAACTAATCGCACATCCTGCCACACCAGCTAAACCCGAACCCAGTGCAAAAGTAATTGCATCCACCTTTTGAGTTGGGATACCTAAACAAGCACTCATACTCCGGTTTTGTGTCACCGCCCGAATTCTTAAACCCCAGCTAGAACGTTGTAAAAATAAGTAAATTCCCGCCACACAGATTATTGTTAAAGCAATAATAAATAACCTGGCAAAAGGCAATTGCACACCACCTAAAGATACCCCTGCTTGTAACCAAGTCGGTGCTGTAACATCCACATTTTGAGCGCCAAACCAAGGTTGAGTTACTGCTAACTGATAAGTTTGACTCAATAAATTTCCTGTTGTGATTGTCACCCCCAGCGATAATAAAAATATCGCTGTCACAATCCAGTTACGAACCCTTCCTAAATCAGTGCGGGAATTTAAAATCCATAAACCTCCAAAAAACAGCAGAGAAAATAAACCTAGACCAATTATCAATATCCAATTCACGCTGCGGACAAACTGCTGAAAAATTAAACTTACTCCCCAAGTTGCCAATAGAGTTTCTAATGGGCGTCCATAGAGATAACGAATCACACCTTTTTCTAGAATTAATCCCACAGTAGCCGTGAAGATAAAAGCAATAATCAAAGCCAAAAATATATAGACTTCAAACCACACCCCACCCAATTGTTTGCAGACATTTTGCACAACAAATGTTGTATAAGCGCCAAACATCATCAATTCACCATGCGCCATATTGATGACGCCCATCAAGCCAAATATAATCGCTAGTCCCAACGCTGCGATTAATAATACCGCACCAATACTAATACCATTAAATACAGCTTCTAAAAATCCTGCTAACACTTATTTCTCCACAACAGCTATCAGCGAGTAGTTAGTATCTCGTGTGCCTCGTTCCCAGTCTCCGACTGGGAATGCCTATTAGGAGGCTCTGCCTCCTATAGAAGCGGCAGCAGCCCAATGAGCAGCATTTCCAGGTAGAACCTGGAAACGAGAAATGACTCATGACTTAAACTTTCTTGTACTTACCACCCTTAGCAGGGTCACTCCAATCACAAGCAAATCCCTTAGTTTCTTTCACAAATTGATTCCAAGGCACTGGTTCAACCGCTGCCGGAGTAGCATAGACAATATCAAATAAACCATCTTGTCTAACTTGACCAATCCGCACAATTTTAGATATGTGATGATTGGCATCCATTGTCACTTTACCTTCAGGTGCATCTAGAGTTTGACCATAAGCCGCAGCGCTTACCTTCGCTATATCTGTAGTACCAGCTTTTTGGACTGCTTGCTTCCACAAATAAACTGCAATGTATGCTGCTTCCATTGGGTCATTTGTCACCCGATTTTCACCATATTCTTTTTTGAAAGCTGCTACAAACTTCTTATTAGCAGGTGTGTCTACTGTTTGGAAATAGTTCCAAGCTGCATAGTGACCTTTGAGATACTCTACACCAATTGCTTTCACTTCTTCTTCAGCAATACTTACAGACATGGAGGGATATTTATCTGGTGTCAATCCCGCCCCTTTTAATTGTTTGAAGAAAGCAACGTTGCTATCACCATTTAAGGTGTTGTAAATCACGCCACCATTGGGCAAATTTTGCTTGATTTTAGTGATAATTGGTGTAACTTCTGTGTTACCAAGAGGTAAATAATCCTCACCAACTGTTTTTCCGCCTAAAGCTTCTAGTTGAGCTTTAATGATGGTATTAGCTGTCCGGGGAAAAACGTAGTCAGAGCCAACTAAGAAGAATTCTTTGCCTTTATTTTTTAACAGCCAATCAACAGATGGTTCAATTTGTTGATTGGGTGCAGCGCCAGTATAGAAGATATTTTTAGAACACTCTTGACCTTCATATTGCACAGGATACCAGAGCATGTGGTTTTTGCTCTCAAATACTGGCTTAACATTCTTGCGGCTAGCAGAAGTCCAACAACCAAAAACTACAGCTACTTTATCTTGATCGATTAGCTTAGTTGCCTTTTCTCTAAAAGTATCCCAGTTAGAAGCGCCATCTTCGGTAATTGCTTCAATTTGCTTACCTAAAACACCACCAGCAGCGTTAATTTCTTTGATTGCTAACTTTTCAGCATCAACAACGCTTTTTTCACTAATAGACATCGTACCACTCAGAGAGTGCAAAATACCTACTTTGATAGTGTCACCAGCAGTCGCCGCCGCTGGTGAAGCAGTAGGAGGTGCGGCTGGACTCTGTGTTGCAGTTGGAGAATTATTCGCGCAAGCTTTCAAAAAAAAGCTGCTTCCAAAAGTTAAAGAACCGTAGATTATAAACTTGCGTCGGTTAAATTGTCTTCTCATCTTTTTATGAATTTTCCTGTTGATGAATCAGCCAACTTATAGAAAGCTGACAATATCAATCTTTAAAGTGTGATATTAGTGCGATAGTTTACTAGTAAAAAGTGACGACTTATACAAAAAAGTTTGTTTTTGTAATAAAAAACAAACTTTTTAAGATTAAGCTTTATTAACTTTATAAAGATTCTCATATCTATGCAATACGTTATGGAAGAACAAAACCTTTCTCTTCCACAAACATCTTTGATTCTAGACAGTTAAAAACTGCTAAGTATCTAGGCATAAATAAATTTAAAGTTTGTAGTAAGGACTTTAGTCCTGATAATCGTTGCTTTGAGCGATAAATCGCTTACTACAAACTAGGAGTTTATTTTATATTTAATACTGCTATTACTCAGATATACCTGGTTCAATCCGTGCCCCAAGTTGAAGAACCCGTCCAAGATCGTCAGCGTTTCGCCAGGTTTCAATTATCTTTCCGTCGGCAATATAATGAATGAATGTAGCGGTGAATATCTGCTGACGACCGCGACTTGGTATGCCAAGAAAACTCTCCTGGATGCAAGTATTAGTCGCACGCACAACAACTTTGTCACCTTCAGCAATTACGTCTTCAATTGTCCATTTCTGCTGGATAGGCCCAAATGAACCAAAGAGTTTGCGTACTCCTTCAGGGCCTAGGGGAAGTCCTGGTAAACCACCGTGCATTTTCCAATTCGGGGCGGTTATCTCGCAAATTTCTTCGATTTTATGCTCGCTAATAAGTTCAATCCACCGTTGAGCAATGATTTTGTTGTCCTCAATGGAAGACATTGCTGCTGTTCCTCTACTGAAAATTAGGCGAACTCTAATTATTTATTTAGACAGACAAGATGCACTATTGTCAATTAACCAAGTTTGAGATTGAATTAAAATCAGTGCAGCGCTTAATTTGTCAGCATCAGTAATATGTGTGTTTTTCGCTGCGGGCTTTTAGATTAGCATTTGTGTAATAATTTCATCTTCCTGACCAGTTGCAAAATTAGCAAAGCGCTTTGCCAAAGGTGGTATAAGTACTAGGGGATTACTAAATCCAGAGAAAACATGAACGCCTTCCAATCCTGGAATAGCACCAATTAAGGGAAGTTGATTGCTACTAAATGCCACTAAGCAGTGATACCAAGTCCCTGGTAAATTCTCCAATGCTGGTAAAATTTGACCAACACCTTTTCGCAACCATTTTTCGCTTACGTCTGAGTTTACCTCGGCATGAGGATCTGCGATCGCCCGGCTAATTTGACCGATGCGGATACTACCATCTTGAAACTGAATTGCACCCACATCTAAAATCGCTGGTACTAGCTCATTACCAAGTTCATCCCATAATTCCTCAACTTGAGCAGATTCAGCTTCTAGTTGAAACCGTTTTTGACTCGCTGGCATAACTAAGGTGCGTAACCTGACATCAACGGCTGGGGTTTCAATGATTTCTTCGTGGGTAAAATACAGCTTGATGGAAACACCAGCAGATTTGAGCAGCTGGCGGCTGAGTCCACCCGCACAAACGACAACGTTAGCGCTGTGAAAAGTTGCAGTGGTAGTTTGGACGCCATCTTGCAATACTTGCAAAACTTGGGTAATCTGCACTTCACCGCCAGTCCGCTCAAAAGCTTGGATGTAAGCTTGTGCTGTTTTTTCTGGGTGAATATGACCGTGTTTGACAGTTAAAGCACCAGATATCGCCTCTCGATTTAGCTGCGGTTCCAACTCACAAGCTTCTTGAATACTGAGTAAACGAGGTGGAATGGCACAATCATTGTATAATGCCGCAGTTGTTTTTGGGTCGTTATCGGCTGAAATAGTCAGTAATAAATCTAATTCCCGAAATTGAATATCAGCGTCTAACTCTTGAGATAGGATATGGTAACGTGCGATCGCTTCTTCGCACAATAACCGAGTTAGTGGCGTAGTACCCGACCAATAGGCAAGCCCACCATAACTATAGCGAGTTGCATTCTCTGGTCTGCTGTATTGCTCCAACAAAAGTACAGAAAACCCAGTTTTAGCCAGTTCATAAGCGAGTGCAGCACCCGTAATTCCGCCACCAACCACAATCCAATCGTAGGTTTTCATATTAAATGTCTTTCTTAATTACGTTAGCGTAGCGGTAGCGAGTCCGCGAGCGTCATTACGAATTACCATAAGTTGCTTGTAAACGGCTTAAAAGATATTCTCCCGCCAGGATAGGGGGATAGATAGGCGATTGTTCTTTCTTGCAACTCTCCAAACAAGCAATTTCTGTATCATCATTAGGATGACAGAAAAAAGCCATAGAATACCGGGATTGATTCACCCTATTATCAGTGGGAATCATCACTCGATGCTTAGTTGAGCAAAACAGATGATTTGTCCACCGTTGCATTAAATCGCCAGTATTGACTATTACAGTATCAGGAATTGCAGGCGCAACAATCCACTCTCCAAATACTGTCTGTACTTCTAACCCGCCAATGTCATCTTGGAAAAGTAGGGTAATACTGCCATAATCGGAATGTTCACCAGCACGCACCTGTCCGGGTTTCGGTGGTGTCTGCAATGGGGGATAGTGTAATAGTCGCAAGGTATGATTTTGTTGATTATGTCTTATAGTAAAAAAATCTTCTGGCAATTCCAACGCCAACGCATAAGCTTGTAATATCCTGTTAGCAAGTTCTGTACAATTATCATAAAAGGTGACAAGAGAAGCATCTATCCCCACCGCTTCTTTGTTGACATTAAACGCCTCTTTTAAGTCGCCTGGTTTATTGGGGTCAAGACGTTCTCTTTCAATCCCAACGTAACCCATATTACTAAATTCATCACTCCAGGCTTGCTTTTGCTTAACTTCTAAAGGTAAATTGAAAAAAGATTTGCTGTGATTGAATACTTCCTCGATTAGCTCTTTTGATATTGCCGAATTTTGCAAGTACATGAAGCCAATTTCGTGACAAGCTTCATAGATTTCTTTGATGACAGCTTGCCGAGTTATTGCGTTACCCTTAGTAAAATTAGTGAAATCAATCACTGGAATTCTGACCATTGATTCAAAATACCACATCTTTACTGAGAAGGGGAAAAGGTTAAAGGGAAAAGGGAAAAGGGAAAAGGGAAAAGGTTAAAGGGAAAATTCTATTCCTTTACTCCTTCCCCTTTACCCCTTACCCCTTCCCCATTCCCCTCTTCTTTACGCAACTTCAGATTTTGAATGCGAGTATCTTCGCTAGGTGGTACATCCTCCTGAGCAAATGGAATCTGCTTAAAGTTAGCAGCCAGATATTCTGCTAATGCATCTTGTTCAGAACCATCAGCAGCAAAGGTAGCTAAACCTGTACGTTTAGCATCTTTTGATGTCAAATCAACCCGTTCTCTTTTAGGAAAAGGATAACCATCACCACCATTTGCTAGAAAGTTTAGGGTGACAGCGCGGAAGATGCGATTAGAGTCACCCACTAACTCTGCATTTTTCACTACTACATCAATAATTTTGCCTTTTCCATCTTTGATAGCCAGGGATTTAACACGCTTACCTGCTGGCAAATCTGGGTCAAAGCTAAAGGCTAATCCCGCTACTTGGGGAAAACTGCCAGGGGTAGCACCCGGCGCGATCGCTGCTACACTGTGTTCAATTACTGCTATTAGTTCTTTAGCATTCAAAGTAACTAAAGTCAAGCTATTGTTGAACCGTAAAGCATTGGCGATATCAAGTTGGGAAATTTCTTTTTCTTTCTTACCTGCTACAGGATTTGCTTGGGGTGGTAGTTTGATAACATCCTGTGAGCGAGTCGAACCTGGGGGAAAGGTATAGATACCGATATTGTCACGGATACCACCACCATTTTTGATGGAAATGACAGTTTTAGGATCATATCGTTTAGCGATCGCTAAATTAGCATCGGCTGTCAAATTCCCGAAATTGGTTTCTTGGGTGCGGACATCACCCCGCCAGCCGTTGAGAAAAACGTTAGTTTTCCCAAAAATCTGACTATCTTGGGCAATAATCACTTTTTTGAGCGCTTCTGTAATGGCGACAATTTTGGCATCGGGTTTCCCACCTACATCTGCTACACCTTGAGAATCAGTCGCATAAGCACCGCTAATTTTAGGGTCAATACTTTTAGGAATAATCACTCCCTTGGCATCAAAGTTAACTACTAGACGACCAACATAGCGATAGTTTCCATCGGTATTAACTACGGCTATCGGATTTCCATCTGCGGCTTTTTTGATGATTGGATAAGTTCCAGCAGATTTATCACCCACTCGCAGACGGTCTGTTTTGTCGGCTAGTAAGGTATTGGAACCGCCAGCAATAATAATATCTACTCCCTTAAGTAATTGTGCTAGCTTTTGCTCAATGGCAATTTGTTGCATGTGTGCCAACAGAATTACTTTATTAATCTCTGGGTTTTTGGTCAGCACCGTATCAACAGAAGTTTGAATTTCAGCAGCTAAGGCGGCGATATCTGCGGTTTCACGGTCATTAAATTTTTTAGGCAACACAGTCACACCACCAGGAGAAGAAATAGTCCGCAGTGTGGGAGTTGTCGCCCCAACCACAGCAATTTTTTCACCATTGACAGTAATAATGGTGCTACGGGCAATTTTATTGGGAATTTTACTTGCCTCTTGTCCATCAGCAGTAACTAATTTTGCCAGGTCTTTATCAGTGCTAAAGTCTAGATTCGCGCTGAGATAGGGAAATTTTGTACCTGAGTAATCTTCTTTAGCACGCAGCAAGTCAGCGACAACACCCGTACCTAAATCAAATTCGTGATTGCCAAAGGCGATCGCACCAAACCCAAGAGCATTTAGAATTAAGATATCTCCTCGTCCCTGACCACCAAAAGCTGTGTCACTGGCAAATAAGAAGGGACTCGGAATATAAGCATCTCCAGATGAAAGGATTAAGGTATTAGGATAATCAGGTTTGCCATCACGATTAGCATCCTGATTTTTCAGTGCATTCAACACCGCCGAAAAGTTCGGTGCATCCTTCAGCGCTGGGACACCTGCTTCTTGGTCGGAAGTATGTAAAAGTTGTAGTCTGAACCCTGACTTCTGTGCTGTTTTAACTTGTACCACACCACCAGTAGTTCCTAAAAATAAAAAGATGCTAGATATAATCAGCCATAACTGGCTAGTCCTTAAATCTCGGCGATTAAACTTATTAAAAAATCGACTTTTCCGATTTAAAAAAGACATAACAAATTTTCTAGCTCATCATTGTATTATAAATAATCCCATAATAAATATTTCATAAGTTAATTTTAATATTCATTTCATCTTCACATCTTATTAGAAATTGCCTATGTATAGCAAAAGATTATAGATAAAAAGTAAGAAAGGTAGGAAAGGTAGGAAAAGTAGGAAAAGTAAGATATTTTCTATCGCCCCTTGATTATCATGCTATTACACGGTAAGTTGAATCTTATGTGCAGCTTTTGACAAGGAGTTTGGGGGTATGTAAAAAAGTCACTGCAATTTTGAAAGGAAAGTTTTCAGATGAAAAAACTGAAATAAAATAGGGAAAATAGAGTTAAAAAAATGCGCTTTTTTTAACTCCTTTTATATTAATACTTAATTAATAATCTACTTTTTCGGGGCAATTGCAAAGACTGCGAAGAAGTAGCAATTGCCAGCGATAACCAATGGTTGCGATCGCATGAATCAAGGGATGCAAAAAAATCTAATATTTAATAATCCGCAACTTAATTGGATAAATTCGAGCTTAGAAGGTTGTTTGAAAATCGCTTAACCTGGTGGGGCTGCTTCTTCAAAGGGACGGATAATCGCTGGGGCTGGTGTAACTTCTGGTTTAAAGATTCCCTGCAATGCTTGTTCTAAGGTTTGCGCCATGACAATCCGGTTTTCGTAAGCCACGACTACCCGCACCAAAGTTGGCAGACTATTCTGTGTGGCTTCTAAATAGATTGGCTCGACATACAGCAGCGATTGCTGAATGGGAATTACTAGTAGATTGCCTTGAATCGCTCTCGAACCCTGGCGATTCCACAAGGAAATTTGCTGAGAAATTACTGGGTCTTGGTTAATCCGCGCCTCGATTTGCTCTGTTCCGTAAATCAGGCGTTCTTTAGGAAAAACATATAGCAGCAGCTTACCGTAGTTTTTGCCATCCGATCGCGCCGCTAACCAAGCGATTAAATTAGTCCGTTGTTTGGGAGTATAGGGTAAAAATAGAAGAAATTCTTCTCTACGAGAGGCTGCGCCAACAAAGTCTACGGTGGGTAAACTAGTAATCAAATAATACGGCTCTACCGGACGGGGTTCACTGCCATAGATTTCATTAGGAATCTGCCACTGGTCTTCCCGATTGTAAAATACTTGGGGGTCGGTCATGTGGTAAGTCATCAACCGCTCAGATTGAATTTTGAAAAAGTCCACCGGATATCGGGTATGACTGCGGAGATTGACTGGCATTGTACTGAGCGGTTTGAACATATTGGGAAATATTGCTGACCAAGTGGCAATAATCGGATCGCTGCGATCGGCAATGTAAAACTTTACAGTGCCGTGATAGGCATCAATCACTACTTTGATAGAATTGCGAATGTAATTGATACCATCGCTACCAGTGTCTGAGTAGGGATAGCGATCGCTCGTTGTGTAAGCATCAACAATCCAATAAAGATAACTGGGATTACTTGGGAAATCTTGATTAGCAGCAGCAGCAACTAAATAAGGATCGCTGTCAAATTTCAAAAAAGGTGCGATCGCTTGAATTCTTTGCTTGACATTTCGTCGCAGTAGCACTTTTGTATCTGGCAAAAAGTCCCGCGTCAGCACCATCTGCCAATCTTTCAAATACATCGCAAATAGCCACCGTCGCCATGCTGAACCGATTTCAACGCCACCTAGACCCTCGTAAGAGTTGTAAACATTATCACTACCGCTAGGATAGTCTAGCTCTCTAACTCTTGTGCCAGTCATTACATAAGTATTAGTAATCTCACCGTAATAAATCCGGGGTTGTCCAATCGGAATACTTTGACGAACGGCTTCATTAGAAGTTGTGAGAGCGCTACTATTACCGCTAATATCTTTAACAAAATATTCTGGTAGTCCACCCGGCCCAACTGTATTAACTGGACTAACAGTAAAGCCGAAACCGTGGGTATAAATTAAATGGCGATTAACCCATGTTTGAGCTTCCTGTGGTACGGCACTATAGTCTAATTCTCGCGCGGCAATCAGTACCTGCCGCCGTTCTGTTGATTCAACTACTTCCTGCTGCGTTACTGGCGGCTTTTGGGGGACAGGTGGTCGAGGTGAGGGTTCATCTGTTTTGAGAGTATATCGATCGATATCGGCATCGGGAAACCGATAATACGGCCGAATTTGTTGCAGTTGACGATTAGTTTCTAACAGTGGTCGTTCATCCCACAGGCGAATATTCCGAATTGTCGAGGCATTCTTTTGAATATCAACTTCAGTCAATGTTCCTTGCGGGTTGAAGCTTCTAGAATCGATCGCCTCTAAATCAAATGCTTGGCGAGTCAAGGCAATAGTCCGCTGAATGTAGGTTTGCTCTCGTTGCAACTCATTAGGTTGGACAATTAAATATTGCACCATAGTAGGTAAAACAACATCAGCAGCTACAACTAATACTAGATAAACCCCTAACCCGTAAAATACAAAGCGACGATACTGAGATTTTGGTTTCCAGAAAAACGTTCGCCCAAGTAGGTAAAAGGCGATCGCTACTGCCACAATGCACAAGACGGTGTAAGCTGGCAACTGGGATGTCACATCGGTATAACTGGCGCCATAACTGACTCCCCGGCTAGAATACACCAGTTCATAGCGACTCAACCAATAACTAAAAGCCACTACCAGCATCAACAAGCCACCCATACCGAATAAATGACGCTGCTGCTGGGGCGAAAAACCGGGGAAAATTCCCTGACTCAAACTGTCAGCCGATAAGAGATAAGTGAGAGCAACGGCGACAAAGCCATACAAACATAAACCCATCAGCCAGAGTTCTAGCAGTTCCCAAAAGGGTAAGGAAAATACGTAAAAGCTGATATCTCGACCAAATAAAGGCTCAGTGCTGTTGAAAAGGGTAGGGTGCAAATATTCCAGCACCTTTGGCCAGTGTCGGAAGATGATGAAGGCAAAAATGGGACTCGAGAGAATTGCGATCGCAGTCAGTAAAAATTGGGGATAGATTAAGATGGCGATCGCTACTCCCCCAATTAAACCGAGATACCAGACTTGAGAGACAATCTGCCTCAAAAGTTGCCAGATTGTCTCCGGTCGAAATAAAGCGGGAACGGGTAGAATAGCCTGATTAACTGGAGTATGCCAGTAGAATAGAGCAATTTGACCATAGTGAGCCAGCATTAACCCAATCAACAAGCTCAGTATTAGAGCTAAGGGTAATAACCAGCGTAATTTTAATGCTTGAAAGCGTTGTGGCGCAAGTATCTGCGTTTCGTTGCGTCTTGGATAATTAGAACTGAGAAAATTTGTTAATTCACCGTTGAGTTCTGGTTGCTCAATCTTTAACTGGGAATATTTTAGCCGTTGTGCTAAAGCCAGGTTTAACAGTAGATAGGCAGCAGTTATTCCAGCCACAACTACCCACAAAATACCACGAGTCAGCAGCCTCAACAAAAATACTTGGAGATAGCCGACTTCCCGAAACCAAAAAATCTCTGCTCCCAGACGGGAACCCATATCCAAAAGTAGCCACAGCCCCAAAAATCCGATTAATAGCCTAAAGCCCCATTTCCAATACATTGATATGTAATTTAAGAAGAACGCCAATTCTCTATTTGCAAGCTGTTTACTCTTTGAAATTTTTTGTCGTCGATCTCGTTTCCATGCTCTGCATGGGAATGCCTGATTTAGAGGCTCTGCCTCCAGTAAGATATTGAGTCAGAGACTCAATGAATGCATTCCCAGTCTCCGACTGGGAACGAGGAAGTAGACTTCATGCTTCTAATGGTCGTCAGTGATGGTTTGCTTTGACTGATTTTGAGTCAACATCATCTTAACAAGTTACTCACCGTCGGCTCATTGGCGATCGCAGTTTAGGTGCAACGGTCATCAGCGATCGCAATTGACCCCTGACTTCTAACTCCTGACTTCCAACTTCCACCAACTAGCTGGTGAAGTTGGAAGTTGAAGTTGGAAGTTACTGCAACGCTACTCAATGCAAAAAGAAGTGAAGCCGGAAAAACTACAAATTTTTGTAGACTTCACCATCATTCCTCTTGCCAACACGAAAAACATCAATCATCTGGTGATCGTGGTCAATAGTGTAAAGAATCCTGTACTCACCTCGATCGACACGATAGCCACCTTCATAACCCTTCAATGCCTTACAGTCCTGGGGTTGAGAATTACCTTGAAGCGAAAGAATTTTAGCTACAACTTGCTTATATTGTTTAGCTTGTAAATCATTCAAATCCTTTTCAGCAGTCTTAGCAATCCTCAAACTCTCAGAGGGTGACAACCTACCTATAAAGGTTGCTGCATAAGGGATAGGGCATAGAAACCACGCTGGAAATAGAGTCGTTTATGGGGTTTAAGCG
>NZ_JBALDN010000060.1:0-111372 GCF_036917375.1 Nostoc sp. | reverse complement strand
TACATGGTTTCTGTGTTGGCGGCGGCTCTCCCAAACTCAACACAGGAGCTAGAATCCATCTGTCAATAGGGTTTGAGACGCGCTAACCCTGCTATAATAACTAAATAATGTTAAGAATTTGCTTATAAAATTGGGCGCAAGTAAGAAACTAAAATAAGCAATGGCATGAAATTAGATCGCATCACCAGCAATCCGAATCGCATGAATGGACAACCCTCTATTCGTAATCTTCGCCTTACCGTTCGTCGGGTGATTGAGTTATTAGCTACCTACCCTAATCGAGAAGAACTGCGCCAGGAGTTTCCCGAATTAGAAGATGAAGATATTCAGCAAGCGTTAATTTTTGCATCGTCCTACTTGGACGATCGCATCATTGAACTACCTAACAGCTATGAAACTGTTGCTTGATCAGGGATTACCACTCTCTGCGGCAGCATACTTGTGCCAAATAGCTTCGATTTCATACCCATTAGGCTTTGGTGACTGCATCTTTCTTTCCATGACTTCTGCCATTCCTAGCATCATGCAAGTAAGGCTTGGCCATTCCATAGAAATTACTAAATCTTCCCATAAAAAGAGTATTGGTGATGTTTCCTGTTGTTTTTCATTACCAACTACAACGTATAAGCCATTCTCCGTGCTAAAAATGGGAAACAAGCGTGAAGAAAAATTATTGCTATTCAGGAGAGAAGCTAGAACTTTTTGCTGGTTATTATTTGTGTTTCTTGATAGCTGTAATTTATGTTCGTCCTTCTTTAACCAAGAGGCTATAGAGCGATATAGATTAATTGCTTCTCCTAATGGGAAAAAAACGTCGTCCCTCAATGGAAATTGAAATTGGAAATAACTGTCGAAGGAATCCCAATTTTTGTTGGGGTTGACACCAATAGGCAAACAACTATTACCCCTTTGGTATAATTCGCAAAGTTCTAATGGTAAATGAAACGGATAATTATGAGTAAGTTCCTGGATCTGTTCAAAACTTAATCTTGGAGGATAATCTGGATTATAACCGCCACAAACAACTCCAAAATATTCAAGACAGCCTATATAACCACTCTGTTCTGCAAGGATTGCAATCTTATCAATAACAGAGTTTATTGTTGACATTCTACACCTCCAAACAAAATCAATTTTTACTATTCTTGTAAAACAGTCTTTGATACAATTCTAGTTTTCTTGAGGTCTGCTTCGGAAAGTTCTTCTCCAGCTTGCAGGCGAGTGGCGGAAGTTTGCAACACTGTCGCTGCACCTTTATCTCCAATTTGTAATGCGGTTTTGGCAGCTGTTTGCAACATCGTTGCTGCACCAGTGCGATCGCCTTGTTGCAATTTCGCCTCAGCTAACTGGGTTTGGCGATACTTCGCTAATGCTAAAATAGACTGCTGCACCTGGGGATTAGATGTCGGTTGATACGCCCGCACTACATCTGCATACACTGGCATCAAGGGCGAAAGTAAGCCTTTTTCGTTAAGCAAGGGGTCATCATAGCGAATTTGTAGATGAGCGATCGCTTGTTTCCCTTCTGGCAATTGTCCCAGATAAATGTTCGCCAAAACTACCCGTTCTACATCCTGCATCAAATCTCCCAAACGGATAGCAAAGCTACCATCAGCTTCGGGTTCCACTGGTAACTCGATTGTGTCTGGGGCAACTTGGGCAATGGGTTTAAGTTCTGCTAATCGGACATTGGGCACTAGAGATAACAGTAAGTAGGCATTAGTTAGCCCAATCGATTGAATCCGTCCAAACAGCCGGCTAAATTGCTCCACAGCTTGTTCAGGGCGTTCAATATAAGCTAAAGTCCCACCACCAACATCAGCAATTTTTTCCAACAAATCCTGATTCCAGCTATTGCCAAATCCGAAAGTGTTGATAGTTAGGTTCAGCTTGGCAGCCTTTTGCGCCAGTTTTAGACAGCGCTTATTGTCATCTCGCCCAATATCCCATTTCCAAATTCGCAAACCGCTTTCACCATGTCCATCCGTCAGCAGAAATGCCTGAGAAACAGCGCCTCTTGTGCCCTTCATCAGTTCTGTAATTCCCAATTCCAAACCATCAGCGATCGCAGTGCCACCGCTAGCAGTGAGTTTGCTTTTAATTTGAGATTTGATGCTTTCGGGGTCTTCGATCGCTTGGTTAGGGATAATGACTTCCGCAGTGCCGGAAAAAGCCACAACTGAAATGCGATCGCCTACTTTCAACCGATCGATTAATCCTTCCACCGCCTGAATCACCGTTTTAATTGGGTGTCCATGCATGGAACCACTTTTATCCAAAATCAAGCAGAGATTAAGGGGGAGATTTCGATCGGACTCACCAGCGAGCGCAAAAATTGTAATTGCCAATTGACGTTGGCTACTTGTTTGAGCCACATCAACATTATTGTCATTTAACGCCGAGAGCAATTTAACTTTCATTGCGGAGGGGTATCTTGCAAAACTGTTTTGGAGACAATTCTGGTTTTCTTGCGATCGCTTTCAGATAAATCTCCACCAGATTGTAGCTGGGTGGCAGAAGTTTGCAACACTGTCGCTGCACTAGTATCTCCCATTTGCAAGGCAGTTTTCGCAGCCGTTTGTAACATTGTCGCCGCACCAGAGCGATCGCCCTGTTGTAATTTCGTTTCGGCTAGCTGGGTTTGGCGATACTTCGCTAATGCCAAAATAGACTGTTGCACCTGGGGATTCGGATCTGCTTGGTAATTTTTCACTACATGGGCATAAACTGGGATATTTGGTGTAACTAAACCTACTTTGTTGGCGGCTGGATCGTCGTAGCGGACTTGCACATTAGCGATCGCTTGTTCACCTGTTGGCAATTGTCCCAAATAAATATTAGCTAAGATTACCCGTTCTGCATCTTTCATTAAATCTCCCAACCGCACAGCGAAACGTCCATCAGCTTCTTGTTGCAGTGGTAACTCGATTGTGTCTGGGGAAACTTGGGCAATGGGTTTGAGTTCTGCTAGCCGGACATTGGGCATCAGGGAGAATAACAGATAAGCATTAGTCAATCCCACTGTTTGAATCCGGCTGAACAGGCGATTAAACTCTTCCACAGCCTGTTCGGGTTTTTGAATATAAGATAAAGTACCTAAGCCAGCATCGGCAATTTTTTCTAAAACATCTTGGTTCCAGTTGTCACCAAATCCCAAAGTATTTAAAGTTAAATTATAGCTAGCAGCCAATTGGGCGAACTTCAAACAGCGATTGTTATCACCGTGTTCATTTTCCCCGTCGGTTAACAAAAAAGCTTGGGAAACAGTATCTTTTTTGCCCTTCGCCAACTCTTCAATCCCCAAGCGCAGCCCTTCATCAATCGCAGTTCCACCATCGGCGGCTAGGCGATTGATTTGCTGTTTGATTTTCTCTGGATTTTCGACACTTTGATTGGATACTAAGACTTTGGCCCGGTGATCGAAAACTACCACACTAAGGCGATCGCCAGGGTTGAGTCTATCCACCAGACGATTCGCTGCTTTTTTCACCGTTTCTAGCGATCGCCCATTCATCGAACCACTATGATCGAGAATTAAGCATAAATTCAGAGGTACATGGCGGTCTTGATTTTCTGCGATCGCCGAAATCGAAATTCCCAACTGACGTTGACTGTTCAGTTGATTTGCGTCCAAATTACCATCATTCAAGGCAGGCTGCAAATTAACCTTCATAACTCAGAGTCCCTATTCAGGATATACATATAAAAAAATAACTTCAAAGCACTACTTTAGCTCTACGGAAAACTTATCCAACATAAATACACTAATATAATCAGAATATCTTAGAAGCCAAGCATTGGCAGATGCGAAGCCACCTTCAGTATTAGGGAGAAATCCGCACCTTAAGGAAGGCTGGCATCGCGCTAGGATGTATTACAGTTAACGGCATAGTTTCAGGCGATCAGTTGCTATGGACATTTCCCCAATCAAGGCTGTTCAAGCCCCATATTACGGCGATAACTTTTACCGGACACCGCCGCCAGATTTACCTTCCCTTTTATTGAAGGAACGAATCGTCTATCTTGGGATGCCACTGGTGCCTGCTGTTACGGAATTAATCGTGGCCCAATTGCTGTTTTTGCAGTCTGACGACCCCGAAAAACCGATTAAAATCTATATCAACTCCACCGGCACTTCCGGTTACAGTGGCGAACCCATTGGCTTTGAAACCGAAGCCTTCGCCATCTATGACACCATGAAATATATCAAGCCTCCTATCCACACCATCTGCGTCGGTTCCGCGATGGGTATGTCAGCGATGCTTCTCAGTGCTGGTACAAAAGGTTGCCGCGCTAGTTTGCCTCACTCCTCGATTATCCTGCATCAGCCCAAGAGCTACGCCCAAGGTCAAGCAACGGATATTCAAATTCGCGCCAGGGAAGTTTTGATAAATAAAGGGGCCTTAGTTGATATTTTACATCGCACCACTGGACAGGCTCCAGAAAAAATTACTAAAGACATGGATCGGTTGTTATATTTAACACCCTACGAAGCCAAGGAATACGGCTTAATTGACCGAGTTTTTGAGAAAGAAGAACTCGCCAATCCCCCACTTCCTGCCAGTGTCCTTTAGTGAGTGCTGAGTGCTGAGTGCTGAGTGTTGAGTTATTTAAGTTAGGAGTTATCAGTTATTCCTAACTCTCCCACTGCCCCAAATTATTAAAAACGGAGTAAATTATGCCTATAGGCGTTCCTAAAGTTCCTTACCGGATGCCCGGAGGACAATATACAGATTGGATTAGCATCTACGATCGCCTTTACCGGGAACGGATTATATTCTTGGGGCGAGATATTGATGATGAAATTGCCAATCAAATTATTGCTGTAATGCTGTATCTGGACTCAGACGATCCAGGTAAAGACATTTATTTATACATCAATTCCCCAGGTGGGATGGTTACATCTGGCATGGCTATTTTTGACACCATGCAACATATCAAATCGGATGTAGTGACTATTTGCGTGGGATTAGCTGCTTCAATGGGGTCTTTCCTGCTGGCAGCTGGCACCAAAGGCAAACGGTTAGCATTGCCTCACTCACGGATTATGATTCACCAGCCTTCAGGTGGAACCCGTGGACAAGCAACCGATATCGAAATTGAAGCTAGAGAGATTCTGCGAATTCGTCACCAGCTCAATGGCATTTATGCTGATAAAACAGGTCAGACCATAGAAAAAATTGAAAAAGATATGGATCGTGACTTTTTCATGTCTGCCGAAGAGGCAAAACAATACGGTTTAATTGACCGTGTGATTGAAGAACGAACCTCGGTAATAACTGGGGAGTAGGGTAGGAAGGCAGGGGCAGCACTTCGGCTACGCTCAGTGACCGAGGGGCAGGGGAGCAGGGGGAGCAGGGGAAGAATTCTAACTCCTAACTCCTAGCTCCCCACTCCCCTTGTTTAAACAAACTGTCAACATTGAACTTTAAAATAGAAAATTAGCCTTTATCATTAATAGTCCGGGCTTGAAGCTGATACTGACAGATAATAGCCAATAGCTAAATATTCGATAGCTGATAGCTCAAGATGGATCTTGGAGATTGCTACCGTTTACTAGGTTTAAGATCGGGAGCTTCTTTTGCTGACATCAAAGCGTCTTACCGACGACTGGCGCAGCAATATCATCCCGATATCAACCCAGATGACAACAAAGCCAAAGATAAGTTTATTGCGTTGACTGAAGCGTACAAACTCCTGATGACAGTGGTACTCCCAGAGGAAACTGTGGCACATTCAACTCAGGTATCAACATCTGGTGGGCGTGATGACGCTAAGGCAACGCATAGGCAGAAAACACCAGTAACAACGGTGACAAGCCAACAATCAGAGAAACCAAAGCCGCCGAATCTGTTGGAAATAGAAGAACGGCTGAAGTGGAAGACTTATGAGCAATTGCAGCGATTTTTGCAAGAAAAACGATTTCCGCAAGCGATCGCCTTGGCGGAAGCTTTAGCAGATCGGTTGTCAACAGATGCAGAAGTTCGTCAATGGCTAGCGATCGCTTATCAAATTTGGGGACGGGCGCTAATTTCGGAAAAACAACTACTCAAAGCCAGAATTTATCTCAAAAAAGCTTTGAAAACAGACCCTCATAATAAAAGTCTTTGGTATGAAGTCCAGCGTGATTTCCAGCGCTTAGAACAAATTTTTTAAAGTTGACAAAATTTATCGAGGAAGGCAGGAGACAGATCGCCTTTGCCGTCTCCTGCCGCGACCAATCAGTGGAAAGCGTTTAAAATCCCCACTGTTGCGTCAGTTTCCCGCAGGGTAAGAGAGTTCAGTAGCTCCAAATCATCCAGGGTCAAATAAAGGCATAATACCAATTCGCAATTCGCAATTAAGAAACTTAGATGCAGCAAGACTTTCCTGATTTACATCTGTTGCCTCATTTTGAAGAATTGGTATAATTTGTTTCCCCCCTGCCCCCTGCCTCCTGCCTCCTAAAGAATTACCGCCATCCACGTAGCACTGCTCCCAAGGTAGCGATTCCCTCGACAATCTTTTTAGTTGGTTGAAAGCTAAAAGCTAACCTGATGGCATCATCTCCCTGTCCATTGGCGTAGCAGCGAGTTCCTGGGAGAAAGCTGATGCCATGTTCATTGGCAGCAGTTAGGAGTGCCTTGGCGCTGATATCTGGCGGCAATTTACACCATACAAAAAAGCCACCACCTGGTCGCAAAGCAACTACATCATTGGGAAACTCTTGAGCGATCGCTTCTAACAACAAATTACACTTATGTTTGTAGCAGGCGATTAGCTCCTGAATGTGATAATCTAGTTTGCCTGTAGCACAGTAGCGACCAACCACATGGCTGACAAACGGCCCCACAGGCCCTTCACTTTTGAACATTGCCAACCGCTCAATAATTGCTGGATCGCCACAAGCCCAGCCGAGCCTGATACCAGGTGCAATGATTTTCGAGAAGGTATTCACGTATAAGACCCACCCCTCCTTGTCAAGGCTTGCTAAGGATGGCACAACTTCGCCTTGGAAGCGCAAGTCGCTATAGGCATCGTCTTCTACCACCAACACCCCATACTCAGCCGCTAACGCTACCAGTTTTTGGCGGCGAAATAGCGGCATAGTAGTGCCTGTGGGATTATGAAAAGTAGGGATAGTGTAAATAAACCTGGGTCGAATCCCCCGTTTTTTCAAGTCGCTTAAAGTTTCTTCTAACGCATCTACATCCATTCCCATCTCATCTACAGGAATGGTAATCAGGCGGGCGCCAGCCTGGACAAATCTACTAACTACTCCCAAAAAGGTTGGCCCTTCGACAATTACCACATCACCAGGTTCGAGAAACACATCTGGTAGCAAGCCCAAAATCTGACCGGAACCGTAGCCAATAATTACGCGATCGCGATCGGCAGGGATTCCTTGAGCCTGCAAGCGGAGGATTATTTGTTCATAAAGTTGGGCTGAAGGTGGCCCATAATTGAGAGCGAGCGGAGCTTCTTCTGCCAGTACAGCAGCACTTGCAGCAGACAAATCAGCATGAGGAAAGAGAATTGGGTCAGCCAAACCATAGGCAAAGCTGACGGTGATGATTTTGGTTAACTCTATACCATAGGTTGGTGGTGTCAAATTTCTAGCTCTTTCGGCGAACAAATCAGCAATTTGGTAAGCAGAAGTGGTAGAAGCCATAAGCGATTAAAAATTGGGAGTCAGAATATAGAACACACACAAAGGCAATTAACAAAAAGTCACACGTATGTATTCTTTCTTATAACATCATGACAAGTATCGTAAATATCGATCGCTAGAACAAAATTACTATAGTGAAATTAATAAACTTCAAGTGGCAGCAGTTAATTCTAAGCTTAGGCTGCCTATTACTGATTATTGCCTGTCAGAGTTTATATCCCACTACTCAGCCAGATGCTAAATCTCTCAAGGTAGCTACAGACCCCACCTTTGTCCCTTTTGAATTTCAAAAGGCTGACGGTAACTTAGAAGGTTTTGATATTGATTTGATGAATGCGATTGCTAAAGTAGCAGGTTTTGCAGTCCAGTTTGAAAATTTGCCCTTTGATGGCACGATCTCGACTTTGCAAGCTAAAAGAGTTGATGCAGCAATTAGCGGAATCACGATTACCGCCGAACGCCTGAAAACAATTGCTTTTTCACGACCTTATTTTAAAGGCGGAATTGCGATCGCTGTCCGCGAAGACAATCAAAATATTAAAGACTTCAATAGTCTCAAAGGTAAAAAAATTGCTGTCCAAATTGGTTCCACTGGGGCAGATTTTGCCAAAACCATCCCCAACGCCAAAATTAGTACTTTTAATTCTGGGCCAGAATTTTTCCAAGACTTGCTCAATGGCAACGTTGATGCTGTTGTTAGCGATGCTTTCGCTACTTTGTATGCGATTAAAAATGGCAAACTCCAAGGTATCAGAGTTGTTGCCGACCTTCTCACTAAAGAATACTACGGAATTGCTATGCCCAAGGATTCCCCCCATCTGGATGCAATTAACAAAGGTATAGCGACTTTGTTATCCAATGGCACTTACAAGCAAATTTATCAAAAATGGTTTAACGCTGAACCTCCACAATTGCCAGACTCTTGACAATTGGGTATTGGGTATGGAGAAGAGGACAAGGGGGCAAGGAGAATTGGGGACAAGGGGAAAGACTTGTTGTAAGTTCTAACTTTTGTCACCTTGTCACCTTGTCCGCCTTGTCTCCTCCTGCTCCCCTGCTTCTTCCCCATTCCTCATTTCTAAGGAATTAGCTGCCAATATATGAAATATTTATCTAATATGCGTCACAATTAATACTGCCACCAAAATTCATTGATAAACTACAATCTACTGTAGTCAGGGACAGCCAATTGTGGCACCTTGGATGTTAGTGGCTAGAAGCACCTTGGAACGAATGGGAATAAAGGAACTTCCACTATGCTGATTTGCCCTCAGTGTAAATTTGAAAACCCCAATAGCAATAAATTCTGTCAAAACTGTGGCACGTCCCTGACTCACAAGGTCTGTCCCGAATGCAGTACCGATGATGTACCTGTGAATGCACTACGATGTCATAACTGTGACACAGAATGTGGAACAGTGTTTTGGGCAATTATTGCTAAAGAAACGACTGGGGAAGCTTTGAGAGGAGAAGGGGATGTCGGAGATGTGGGAGGCGAGGGAGATGAACAAGCAATACCTTCTTCATCTCCTCTATCTCTTAGTTCTCAAATTACATTAGGCTCCTATTTAGACTCCCAAGAGCGCTATCAATTATTAGATGCGCTACCTGCTCAAACGGAAACTGCCATTATTACTGATGTGGGTGTGAGAGTTCTAGACTGCCAGCCGTATCAAATATCACCGATTAAGGCAATCCTAGAAAGTCAGGAATCAGATTTGCTAACGCCATCAGTGGAAGCGAGTGAAATTCCTCACCTTGCTAAACTTTATATTGACTTACAATCCCAAGGTGAGCGGGGGATACCGCCGATTCATGACGCATGGCAGCAAGGTGATATACAGGTATTAATAATCGAAAACCGCTCGGATTGGCAGTATTTACTCGACCTGTGGCAAGAAGAAACAACCAGTTCGTTAAAAATTTTACACTGGTGTTATGAAATGACCCAACTTTGGGCAGTATTGGAACCAGTAAATTGTCGTCAAAGCCTTTTAGATTTGTCGAATTTGCGATTGGATGAAGACCAAACGTTGGCACTACAAAGGTTGTATGTGGAATCATCGAATTCTCAGCCCGCCACGGAGTCGTCAGAAGATGCCCCTCGCCAAATATCTGCCATTCCAGAGGAGCCGTTAACGATCCAAGCTTTGGGAAGAGTTTGGCAAGCACTATTTAGACAGTCTCAAAGAACTCAATTTGGCTCTGTAGTCCAGATGTTGGGGGATTTAGAGGTAGGTAAGATTCAGACGATCGCCCAATTGCGATCGCGTTTGGAGGAAATTTCTATTGAACTGGAAGCACTAGGAACCGCAACTTTGCCCCCAATAAAGGAGAAAAATACTGCTGTGTCCACTATCCCGCAATCAGATGAGTTAGAAGATATCATTAGCAAAACTGATGATATGCCAACTGTGGTGCTGGCGATGCAGTTAAGTAGCTTAGAAGATGCAGGACGCACAGATGTGGGGCGTCAACGTCATCATAACGAAGACTACTTTGGCATTGAAACCAAAATTCAAAAACTGGAGTTACCCAAAAGTCGGGTCTTAGAAGGGCATGGTTTGTATATTCTTTGTGATGGTATGGGTGGACACGCTGGCGGCGAGATAGCCAGCGAGTTAGCAGTCAACACCCTACGGGAATACTTTCAAGAACACTGGATTGGCAACCAGCTGCCAACAGAAGATAGTATTCGTGAAGCAGTGTATTTAGCTAATGAGGCGATTTACAAGCTCAATCAACAAGATGCCCGTTCTGGAGTTGGGCGTATGGGTACAACTTTAGTAATGCTTTTAATTCAAGATACTCAAGCAGCAGTTGCTCATGTGGGAGATAGCCGTCTCTATCGCCTGACGCGTAAGCAGGGACTAGAACAAGTCACAGTAGATCACGAAGTTGGGCAACGGGAAATTAACCGAGGAGTGGAAGCAAGCATAGCTTACGCCCGCCCAGATGCCTACCAACTTACCCAAGCCCTGGGGCCTCGTGACGAAAACTCGATTAATCCCGACGTAGGCTTTTTCGACATCAACGAAGACACTCTTCTGCTGTTGGCATCGGACGGTCTATCAGACAATGATTTACTAGAAACCCATTGGCAGACTCACCTAGAACCCTTACTTAGTTCTGCTGCTAACTTAGAACGGGGTGTTACAGATTTAATTGATTTGGCAAATCAATACAACGGTCACGACAATATTACTGGTATACTTATTCGGGCAAAAGTACGCCCAAATCTAGAAAGTTAATCATAAATGGGCATGGGGAAGAAGCAGGGGAGCGGGGGAGCGGAGGGGCAGGAGGAGACAAGGAGACAAGGCGGACAAGGTGACAAAGTGACAAAAGTTAGAACTTACAACAAGTCTTTCCCCTTGTCCCCAATTCTCCTTGTCCCCTTGTCCTCTTCTCCATACCCAATGCCCCATTCCCTAATCCATTTACCTTGTAGGTTGTATCGTGGTTAGTCTGACCCTGTTAGAACCGCAACAGAAAACGCCCCTCCAGCAGTGGAGGTTTGAGAACTCCTCCATAATTCGGATTGGTCGAGCGGCAGATAATCACGTTGTTTTAACTGATAGTTTAGTTTCGCGGCATCATCTAGAACTGAGAAAAATCAGTAATGCTAGTAATGGCGATGCTTGGCAGCTGATTAGTCAGGGTACAAATGGGACTTTTCTCAACGGTATCCTTGTACTTCAAAGTCCGTTACCAGATAATTCCCTTTTGCAATTGGCACAGGGAGGCCCAATACTGCAATTCCAAATTCAGGAGGTAACAGTACTGGAAACTGGTGTGCGATCGCAGCAACAAATACAAGGGACAGAAGAAAACGCCGCTGAAACACTTTACTCAGCAGGAAATCTGGCAAATTTATCTTCTACTTGCACGCACGAAGGTAATTCTCCAAACAATCTGTTTTGCATCCACTGCGGTCAACCTCTCTCAGTCCAACAGAGAATTCGCCATTATCAGGTGTTGCGAACTCTCGGACAAGGAGGTATGGGCACTACCTATCTGGCTTGGGATGAGGCTGGTCTGATTGCGGGTGTGCCACAACTGCTGGTGTTGAAGCAAATGAATGCTGATATGCTAAAAATTGTCAAAGCTCAAGAGTTATTTGAGCGAGAGGCGCACACTCTCAAATCCCTTAACCATCCTGGAATTCCCAAGTATTATGACTTCTTTGTAGAAGGCGGAAAAAAATACTTGGCAATGGAACTAATCCACGGACAAGATTTGGAGAAACGTGTCTATACCACTGGCCCAGTAACACCAAACCAAGCGATCGCTTGGATGATCCAAACCTGTGATATTTTGGACTATCTTCATAGCCAAGAGCCTCCACTGATTCACCGCGATATCAAACCCGCCAATTTAATGGTGCGAAGTTCAGGAAATCGTATAGTGGTGCTAGATTTTGGCGCAGTTAAAGAAATTGGCACAGCGCCCGGTACTCGAATTGGTGCAGAAGGTTACTGCGCTCCTGAACAAGAACGAGGACAACCTTTGACTCAATCTGATTTATATGCGATTGGGCCAACGCTGATTTTCCTGCTCACAGGCGAAAACCCGTTCAAGTATTACCGCCAACGAGGGCGAAACTTCAGGTTTGATGTGGCAAAAGTTCCAACCATTAGTTCCCAATTAAGAGATGTTATCGATCGGGTTACGGAACCATTGCCACGCGATCGCTACCAAAATGCAAAGGAATTGGCTGCGGCTTTAGCTGCCTGTAAAGCTTAGAGAATCGGGAGTGTGTAGAGACGCGATTAATCGCGTCTAGGGAGTGGTGAATATTAAAAATTTCCTATTCCCTATTCTCTATTCCTCATCCCAAGTTTCTACAGCTAGCAATTCACTAACTGGGTCTTGCATACTAAAGCCAAAGTCAAGCAGTTCTTGTTTCCAGTGCTGCCATTCATTACCATAGAGCAGAGCGATTTTCCAGATGCTATCGCTTGGCTTGATAATATTCGATTCTATGAGTGATTGCACGTTGCGCTGCAATTTCACCATTGGGTGAATCACTTGCTGAGTCATAACCTCGATTGAATTCTGATTTTGTGGGTAAATGCTTAATTAAAACTGCTTCCCATTCTGCAATTGTTGCCGGCCCGTAGAGTGGTTTAATTTGGTAAAGCTAGTCTTAACTTTTTAACTATACCATAACAAACTCTACTAAGTTACTGGTAAATTCGGTTTTGTACGGTAATTACCACCAGAAAATCCCAATTTTACCAAGCAGTCCTTAAACTTTTAGCAGAACTCAGACAAAAGTCTTAGGAGAAGGAGTAAAGGATGTTTATGTTTACCCTTTTTCCTTTAACTTTTGCCCCTTTTGTTTTTCTTCTTTACGTCTACCTTTTTTCCGCAACAATGCAACACTACCTTTCGTAAGATATCTATTGTGGACGCCGAGCAGAATAATTAGTCCTCAAGGAAGTTCCCCTAAATAGTGTGACTGAGGACTACTAGGAAAATTCTGTTTGTTTAAATTAGGAAAAATATGCTTGCTTGTTGCAGTAGCTATAGGATACGAGTTAGTTTGAAAGTTTTTGACTGACAGGGAAATTTGCAATTGAGTAGAAACGTCTACTCTTTCTGTTGATTTAAATGTTATTTAGATTATCGCAAACATCTGGCTTTAGGCGAAATAATTGCAAATCTTTATATAATTTTTATGTTTTCCTTAGAGAATAAGACCTGTTAGGGCACAGGGTAGGGTTTTGCTTTGAGGTATAGGAGCGATGGCTACGGCGGTAAACTACGCATGGCAAAATTGGCAGTACAGCATAGGCTTACCATAAGGTTCTCTCGTCTTCAGAGTCAGCATTTAAAGTTTGTGTAAAAAATTTTTAGCGCGGATGTTAGTTTCTGTTGAGCAGATGGGTATCCTCAGAACGGGAGGCTTGCTGATACTTAAGTGTTTACCGCAGCAAGTATGTGAGGTATGGCTGGTTCAGACGAAGAATACCTAATTACCCGCAAAAAGCAGATTCAGCGTCGACAAAAGATTGTCACGATAGTGTCGATGTTCTCGTTTTTTGGTTCTACGGTATTTGCAGTAATTCCGGCAATTCAACAGGCTACTCAACCAAAGCCAGCAACTGCGTCTGCTTCTCCTGAGTCAGGATTACAGCAACAGGCGCGGGGCTACGAGTTGGTTTTACAACGGGAACCCGAAAACCAACTTGCTTTAGAGAAACTGTCTGTGCTGCGGTTGCAATTGAAGGATACAAAAGGTGCGATGGAACCTTTGGAGAAATTGGTGAAGTTACACCCTGAGCGGCAAGATTACAAAGTTGTATTAGAGAAGATTAAGAAGCAACAGGGAAATAGCGATCGCTAAGTAGTGAATTGGTTCGTTTTGCTAATATTAAGATTAAATCATTTCAACTATCGACTGAACATTAAAGGTTGATTATGCTACAAAAAACGGCAGTAATTGAAACAAATGAAATTGGAAATAATGTAGCGATAGGACACTACTCAGTTATTTCTGCTGGAGTTATTTTAGGTAACAATGTGATTATCCATCCTCATGTTGTTATAGAAGCGGGAGTAATAATTGGTGACAATGTAGAAATTTTTCCAGGTGCTTATTTAGGCAAACGACCTAAAGGAACTGGTGCAGTTTCTAGAAAAATAGACTATGAAGAAAAGGTACTTATTGGTGATAACTGTGTAATTGGGCCAAATACAGTAATCTATTATGATATTTGCATTGGTAACAATACCTTAATTTGTGAGAACACTTCAATTAGAGAAAAGGTTACAATCGGCAATTTTTGTCTTATCAGTAGAAATGTAACTATTAATTACAACACTAATATTGGCAATCATACTAAAATCATGGATCTTACCCATATTACAGGTAATTGTGAGATTGGTAATGATGTATTTATTAGTGTGCTAGTTAGCACTACAAATGATAGGGCTATAGGTAAATTAGGTTACGACGAAGCTCGTATTATTGGGCCAAAGATTAATGATGGAGTAGCTATCGGTGCAGGGGCAAATATCTTGCCAGGAGTAACTATTGGTGAAAAATCTGTTATTGCCGCCGCATCCGTTGTAAGTAAAGATGTTCTTGCTAATAAAATGGTCGCAGGTAATCCAGCACGAGTTATTAAAGATATCAGCAATAACGAGCAAGCTGGTTAGCTTTCTTGATATTTGAATACCATGTTAAAAATAAAAGCTATTTTGCTTCATGGCTTAAAATTAAATTTTATCTATTTAATATTAGCTATCAAATATTGTACAAACAAAAAAGGTATTTTATGAGTATAAAAGGTTGCCAAGGTTGCCAAATTATTAATCTTGAAAAAATTTTAGATCCTCGTGGAAATCTAACTTTTATTGAAGGCAATAAGCATGTTCCTTTTGAAATAAAAAGGGTTTTCTATTTATACGATGTTCCAGGAGGTTCTAATCGTGCAGGTCATTCACTGAAGAAATGCCAACAATTTTTAATAGCGATGTCAGGTAGTTTTGATGTGATTATAGACGACGGGTTTCAAAAACAACGCTATCATTTGAATCGTTCTTACTATGGTCTTTACATATCTCCTTTAATGTGGCGTGAAATTGATAACTTTTCTTCTGGTTCGGTTTGTATGGCTCTAGCTTCAGAATTATACGAAGAGTCTGATTACTACCGCGATTACCAAGATTTTTTCAAGGCTGTACAGGTGAACAGATGAAAGTATCTTTTCTGGATTTAAAAGCTCCTTATCTGGAATTAAAAGAAGAGTTGGATTTAGCCTATCAGCGCGTTATGGAGTCTGGCTGGTATATTCTTGGTCAGGAAGTAGAAGCTTTTGAAGAAGAGTTTGCATTTTACTGTGAAACTAAATATTGCGTTGGGGTAGGTAACGGATTAGAAAGCTTGCATTTAATTTTACGAGCTATGGAAATAGGTGCAGGCGATGAAGTAATTGTTCCAGCTAATACTTACATTGCTACTTGGTTAGCAGTTTCTTATTCAGGGGCAATACCAGTACCAGTTGAACCAGATATAAATACTTATAATATTGACCCTAACAAAATAGAAGCAGCTATTACTTCCAAAACAAAGGCAATAATAGCAGTTCATCTCTATGGTCAGCCAGCAGATATGGATTGTATCAGTGAAATTGCTAATAGACATAATATTAAAGTAATTGAAGATGCTGCTCAAGCTCATGGCGCACGTTATAAAGGTCGTCGTGTTGGTGGTTTAGCAGATGCAGCAGGCTTTAGTTTCTATCCTGGTAAAAATTTAGGAGCTTTTGGCGATGGGGGAGCAGTAACTACTAATGATGACCAATTAGCTGAGAAAATTCGTTTACTACATAATTATGGCTCTCGAACCAAGTATTACAACGAAGTCAAAGGATTCAATTCTCGCTTGGATGAGCTACAAGCTGCTTTCTTAAGAGTTAAGCTCAATAAGCTAGATGAATGGAATGAACGGCGCCAAAAAATCGCTAAATACTATTTAAAAACATTACAAGAAGTTACAGAGTTGAAACTACCCTATGTAGCAGAATTTGCTGAATCGGTATGGCATCTTTTTGTAGTTAGTTATCCTCAAAGAGATAAATTAAAACGTTATTTAGATACTGTTGAAGTTAGTACTTTAATTCACTATCCTATTCCGCCTCATTTATCAGATGCCTATGCAGAAGAATTAGGAACGAATTGGCAAATAAATAGTTATCCAATTACACAAATTTTATCTAGCCAAATACTTAGCCTACCAATTAGTCCTCACCTGCGTAAAACAGAAATTCAGAGAGTTGTTGAGATTTTACTAGAGGTATTCAAATATGACATCATCTAATCCTTTAATTAGCGTAACTATGACTACCTATAACCATGAAAAATATATAGGTGAAGCAGTAGAAAGTGTTCTAAATCAAACATATAAAAATTTTGAATTAATTATTGTTAATGATGGTTCTAATGATAAAACCGATGAAATAATAAGAAAATTTCAAGATGAGCGCATAACTTATATTTATCAAGAAAATCAAGGTACAAGTAATGCAATCAATCGAGCTATATCAGATTCTAGAGGAAAGTATATCGCTTTGATGTCTGGAGATGATATTTGTTATCCTCATAGACTAGAAACACAATATAACTATTTAGTTAAATCTCAAAAGAAGGTTATTTTTTCATGGGTAGATTTTATTGATGAAAATAGCCAGATAATAACTGATAGTCATTTCGCAGAAAACTTATTTAATCATCCTAATAGAACTAGGTCTGAAATACTAAGACATTTCTTTTTTTATGGTAACTATATTAATGCTGTAACCGGTTTGATATATAAAGAATTACTTTTAGAAGCTGGACTATTTAACGTAGCCGCTATTCAGCTACAAGATTTTGAAATATGGCTTAAATTAATTAAAAAGTATGAAATACATATTATACCTGACCAGCTAATTAAATATAGGATTAGAACTCTAGGAGAAAACTTGAGTAATCCATCTAATTTTATCCGCACTGATTTTGAATATCAACAAGTATATAGGAAGATGTTCGATGATATTCCAAAAGAGCTTTTTAAAGCCGCTTTCCCGGATAAAATCAGAAAACCTAATTTTAATGATGAAATCGAGTATAAATTAGAAAAAGCATTTTTATATTTACAACATAATTCTAGCTCAGTTCAGATTATTGGTTGTGAAAACTTATTTCATTTATTGCAAGATAAAAATATTCTTTCTTGCTCAATATCAGAATATAATTTTACTTTTAGCGATTTATATCAACTGACAAACAAAATAGATTTTCTTAATAAAAAAACACTCAGTATAACTGAAACCAATTTTTTATTAAAAGAAAAACAGTTAGAAAATGCAAATATTACATTAAGAGAGATGAATTACGAAATGAAAAGAAATTTTGATTTTTTAGCTACTAAACTTTATTCTCTTAATTCTAAACCTATTTTTAGTATCATATTTCCGGTTTATAATACTCCTGAAAGATATTTAAAAGCTGCTATTGAGTCTGTCTTAAGTCAGATTTACCCATACTGGCAGTTATGTATTGCTGATGATGCTTCTACCGAACCTCATATTAGAAAAATATTAGAAGAGTATTCTCAAACAGATTCTCGTATCAAAGTTATCTTTAGAAATGAAAATGGTCATATTTCTCGTTCCTCTAACTCAGCTATAGAAATAGCAACAGGAGAGTTTATAGCACTTTTCGATCACGATGATTTATTAACATCAGATGCCTTATACGAAGTAGCACTGCTGCTCAATCAGCATCCAGATGCAGATATGATCTATTCAGATGAAGATAAAGTTGATGACAACAACCAATTTATTTACCCTACTTATAAATCAGATTGGTGTCCTGATTCATTTTTGTCTCGAATGTACACTAGTCATCTCGGCGTTTATCGGCGATCGCTTGTTAATGAAATTGGTGGTTTTAGAGTTGGTTATGAAGGAAGCCAAGATTACGATTTGGTTTTGAGATTGACAGAGAAAACAGATAAAATATTTCACATACCTAAAATACTATATCATTGGCGTCTTCACTCTGGTTCTACATCTGCTTCTACAACTGCAAAATCTTATGCCTATGAAGCAGCATTTAAGGCTTTGACAGATGCGCTTTCTAGAAGAGGCGAAAAAGGCACAATTTTACTAGACTCTAACCTTCCTGGACATTACCATGTTCGTTATGAAATAGACTGTTATAAACTAGTTAGTATTATCATCATTACAAGAGATTTTGGCTACATATTTAACCAATGTCTAGAATCAATTTTTGCAGAGACATTATATCCGAACTATGAAGTAATTGTCATAGATAATGGTAGTGTAAAATGTGACTCAGAAAAAATTATTGACAAGTGGCAAACTCAACAGCCTAATCGATTTAAATATTACTCTCATAAGATTCCCTTTAGTTACTCAAAGCTGAATAATTATGCTGTTACAAAAGCGCAAGGTGATTATTTATTTTTTCTGAGTAGTGACATTCAGGTTATTCAAGGGGATTGGCTCAATCTAATGGTTGAGCAAGTACAAAGAGAGTCTATTGGCGCCGTTAGTGGATTTTTAATTAATTCTAACAACTCTATTCAACACGTAGGATTAGCACTGGGTTTAGGCAAAATTGCTAATAATATTTATAAAGGCCTTACTAGAATAGATGAACCTGAAACTGTAACTAATATAGCATTGATTAAGAACGTCTCAGCCGTCACACAAGATTGTTTAATATGTCGAAGAGACGTGTTTGAAAGCGTTGATGGATTTGATGAAACATTACCTCTTGTCTACAACGATGTGGATTTGTGTTTAAAACTGATAGCAAAAGGCTATAAAAATATTTATCTTCCCAATGTCAAGCTTATTTACCAAAAATCAAGCAATTGGGAAGTTGATATTAGCAAAAAAGAAGGTTTGCAGTTTGAAGAAGTAGCCACTAATTTTATGACAGAAAAGTGGGGTAAAATTCTTGAATATGATCCTTGCTTTAGTCCTCACTTAATTAGAAAAATAAACTTCAATATTCAAATACAAAATGATAAAATACAACATAAGACTAGAGATATAAAAATACATCAAAAAGAATTTCCTCAGCCTCTTGTTAGTATTTGTATTCCTACTTATAATGGCGAAAGATTTATTGCAGAAGCCATTAATAGTGTATTATGCCAAACCTATCAAAATATAGAAATTATCTTATCTGATGATAATTCTACTGACAGAACAGTTGAGATTTCTAAATCATTTAACCAAAAATTATCCTTTGATTTTTCAATTCTCGATCATACTCAGTATGGACTAGCTCAAAATTGGAATTTTTGTATTTCTCAAGCTAAAGGCAAGTATATAAAGTTTTTATTTCAAGATGACTTATTAGAGCCAACTGCTATTGAAGAAATGGTTAATTTGGCTGAACAAGATGAAGAAATAGGTTTGGTTTTTTCGCCGAGAAGACTTTTCACTAATACTGGCGATACTGTCTATGATTCAAACTTTTTAATGCATCACGAAGCTAAAAATGTACACAAAGCTTGGTCAGAATTAAAGCCAATTCAATCAGGACAGCAACTTTTGCAAGATTCCAATATACTTGACAATCCAATTAATAAAATTGGAGAGCCAAGCACAGTACTTATTAGAAAAGATGTTTTTGATAAAGTAGGGTTATTTAACTCTGAGTTTTGCCAACTTGTAGATTTAGAAATGTGGCTCAGAATTATGAGCCAATACAAAATCGGTTTTGTTGACAAAGTTTTATCCCACTTTAGGATACATCCACAACAACAAACTCGTCGAAATACTGCTTTAAAAGATGCTATTTTATTAGATTACCAAAAACTGTTTCAGACAATTTATACTGATACAAGATATCCTCAAGTAACCAGACAACAAGCTCTTTATCAATATGCAGCTTTAAGTGAACAAAATACAGAGTTCCATCATTTGCGAAAACAAATAGCAGAAGAATGGCTAAATGTCTCAGATGAGCAGATAAAAGATATGTATGTGGGTCTGCTAGGTAAAACACATAATATGTTACTGAATAGCAGCATCAAATATGAAAGTCTGGCTGGTGAAGAACAGATTTTTGCTAATGATATCGTTAAGAGTGTATCTCAAGGTTTTGAGCAGCCGAAAGCAATTCAGAATTTACTAGCAGCTATGCTGTATTGCCGTGCTGACCAGTTACCATTACAGCATGATCTCTCTCGCATACCCCGTTGGTTTCTTAAAGACTATTTACAATTCCTATTTTCTACCCCAGTTAACTTTCAAGAACTAGGTGATGTCGATAATTATTATTATTATATAAAGGGATGGATTGATTACTTACACACATCGATATTCAAAGATTCTGATTCTCAGTCATGGCATGAAATAATTAATACTTTTGCACCCATTGCTAATTTCATTCCCCTATATTTTAACGAGCATAATCTTAAAGATATCTATGTTAAACGTGGAGAGATTATAGAGTTTTTATTAAAGCTTAAGGGTTATGAGGTAGATTACGAGTTTACTGATAGGCCTATAACCAGAAAAAAAATTCGTTTGGGTGTCCTAGCAGCACATTTTCTACCTGGCTCTGAAACATTTGCTTATCTTCCTATTTATGAGTATATCAGTAGAGATTTTGAAGTAGTTTTGTACTCTCTTAATCAAACTGGTCATCAATTAGAGCAATATTGCCAACACTGTGCAAACTCCTTTAAACTACTACCACAAAATTTAGAAGAACAGGTAAATATTATTCGTGCTGATGATCTAGATATATTATTTATTGCTACCAATGTGACGGCAGTAACCAATCAAATCTGCTTCTTATCAATGCATCGATTAGCTAGAATACAAGTCACAAGTGGCGGATCTGTGGTAACAACAGGAATGCGGCATATAGATTATTACATTTCTGGTACGCTAACCGATCCATCAGCAACGGCACAACAGCAATATCAAGAAAAATTGGTGAAACTTGAAGGGTCTGCTCATTGCTTTAGTTATGGTAATGAAGAAGAAAATATAACTGTCAAAGTCAATCGAGAAAGTTTGGGTATATCTGAAGAAACAGTTATTTTTATCTCTGGTGCTAACTTCTTTAAAATCATCCTGGAACTAATTAATACTTGGACAAAAATAATTTCTAAAGTTCCAAACTCCGTTTTAGTGATTCTGCCATTTGGGCCAAATTGGTCAAATAGTTATCCTAAGAAAGCTTTTGTAAATTACTTAAATAAAGTATTTTCAAAGCATGGAATACCAACAGACCAAGTGATAGTCTTAGATCCGCAGCCAGTGCCAAACCGCCAAGAAGTTAAAGAATACTTCAAAATTGCCGATGTTTATCTAGATTCTTTTCCATTTGCTGGAACAACTTCTTTGATAGAACCACTACAGGTTAATTTACCAGTAATTGCTAGACGGGGAACTAGTTTTCGCTCTGCAATGGGGGCCGCAATGGTGCAAGCACTTGATGTACCTGGTTTAGTTGCAGATAGTGAAGAGTCTTATATACAGTTAGCAGTTGCACTCGGCAATAACCCTAAATTACGCCAACAAAAGAGCGCCGAAATCAAGGAAAAAATGCAAGCTAATCCTAGTTTTCTAGATAGTCGCTCTTACTCAGCTAAAATAGGCAGTCTCTTCCAAGAACTATTTAGTAAATATCTTGCAGATACTCTTAGTCAAAATCTCCGCTTAGGAGATATTAACCTAATTATTTTTCCAGATTGGTTACAGCCAGAAGACCTACTGTATCAGGATTTAGCAAGTGTCATTTCTACTCTCACTACTCACCCAGATAAAAGTAACTTAACTCTCCTAATAGATACTCAAAATATTTCTGAAGAAGAAGCCGATATGCTTTTATCGTCTTTGACCATGAATTTGCTCATGGAAGATGATGTCGATATAACTGAGGGGCCAGAAATTTCTCTGCTTAGTAAGATGAGTGATACACAATGGAAAACTCTTTTGCCTAGAATTAATACTCGAATTGCTTTAGCAACAGATAATCAATCTGCGATCGCACAAGCGAAAGCAGAAAATCTCTCATTCTGCGATATAGATAGCTTGAGTGCATGTTAAGAAGCCTTTTATAAATAAGTTTGTAGTAAGCACTTCAGTGCTTAAATTTCTCATTTCAGAGGAGGACTAAAGTCCCCACTACGAACTTTTGAATTGTTTGTAGTAAGCACTTCAGTGCTTAAAAATATATGTATGAATATCGCAAACTCACAACAGAACAAAAAGCTGAACTAGTTAAATATCGCTTAAGCCAGGGTTATCCACCCCACTCTCCACCACATCCTGTACAAGATAAGCAATTTTATTTATTAACAGCAGCTTGTTATGAGCATCAGTATTATATACACACTGAATCTCGTCGTCAGCAACTGCTAGATATGATTTTTGATAGGTTTGGTGTGAATGCAAATGCAGATAGGAGCGCTGAAGCGCTTACTACAAACTTAAGAATATGTGCTTGGGTTGTTTTGCCTAATCACTATCATTTACTGGTTGATGTGGAAAATTTTGATGTATTAGGTGACTTGTTTCGCAGAATACATGGTGCGGTTTCTCGCCAGTGGAATATAGAAGACAATGTAACTAAGAGAAAAATTTGGTATCGTTGGAGTGATCGCGCCATTCGTTCGGAAAGACATTACTATACAACTGTTAACTATATTCATTACAACCCAGTTAAACACGGTTTAGTCAAATCTCCTTACGACTGGGTTGAAAGTAGTGTTCACTGGTATTTACAAGCTTGTGGACGGCAATGGCTGCGTGATTGTTGGACTCAGTATCCAGTTCAAGATTACGGCAAAGATTGGGATAATTTTTAATGTTCGTAGTAAGGACTTTAGTCCTTATTTTCTAAGCACTGAAGTGCCTACTACAAACCCTCAAAACTAGCTTGACAAAGTTCTAGCCCTTATTGATAAGCTGTTCCACATTTAAATTGCATAATTACGGCTGGCAAGATGCCTACCCTACAAGAGTTGTATAAATTTTAGATATGCAAACTAGATGTGGTTTAGCTTATTTAATTTGAGGGTTAAAACCCTCACTACGAGCTTATTTTTTCTCAATATACCTTTGCCACATCTGCTCGTAAGCCTTTTCCATCTCACGGGTAAACTGTTTGCCATTCCACAATGGGGCTGTTTGCCGCGATGCTTTCAGCTTCAGAGCGACTTGCTGACGTAAAGCCTCATCTTTCCCCAAACGCACACCCCATTTTATATACTCTTCATCTGTCCAGGCAATACCTTCCGTGATACCCGCATTCATCATCATAGTGTAGCTGTTACGCGCTGCAAATTGTTCGCCAACTCTTGTCACTAAAGGGATACCCATCCACAATGTTTCTAAGGTTGTTGTCGCTCCATTGTAGGGAAAAGTATCTAATACAATATCAGCAATGCCTAAATTAGCACGATGAACTGACTCTGAATAGACTATTGGTAAAAACCTTAGCCGAGAACAATCTACACCTTCTTCTTCGGCAATTTTGTAAAAGAAGCGTTTAATTGTTTCTTCCTCAGCAAGTCCCTTAATCAAAAAGTAACTGTTAGGTACTTGTTTGATAATTTGCATTTGCCATTTTGTCGTTTCTGGATGGCGTTTATATCCTCTTTGGGCGCTGAGATATACAACGGCATCCATAGGAATATCCAAGTCCTCGCGGCGGAGAGTTGGTACACCAACTTCAAAACCATCTACCGCTATGTAAGTTTGAGGTAATCGCCAGATTTTTTCTGTATAGTAATCTTGTGCATCATTTGGTAGTACATAAGGATCTGCAATAAAATAATCAATTGCTGGAATGCCTGATGCATCCCACCCCAGCCAAGTAACTTGAATGGGTGCTGGCTTGAGTGCCATCACTTCACTAGTAATATCTAGAGTGATGCTATCAAGATCAATTAAAATATCAATTTCATCTTGATATATCTGGTCAGCAATCTCTAGACCATTCATACCTAATTGACGGGGTTTTTCTGACTGATTTAAATACCACTCTTGGAGATAGTCATTGACTAATTGATAGTTCACAAAATAAGTATGAATATCAAATTTATCTCGATCGTGATGTTGAAATAACCATCGAGCTAGCCAACCAACAGAATGATTCCTTAAAGCGTAAGATACATACCCAATTTTTAACTTCTTAGTAGGGGAAGATAAATCTCGGTTATTGATAATTTTATGACAATAATTTTTTCCTTGTGATTGGCCAAAAGCTTTAATATAAAAATTAAAAATCTCAGCTACCTGATTATGTATAGCTCGAAAATCAGCAGGAGCATCTTTAATATGAGGTATCGCAAAAGATGGTGTAAGCAACCGTAAGATTCTTCCTTCTTCTAAAGGAATTCGTTCAGCTTTAATAAACTGTTGAAACACAGTTTCCAATTCTTGACAATTTGTACATATTTCTTGCCAATATCCCCCGGCTGTCATTAGACCCCTTAACAGCAAATGGAGTGCAAAAATTTTATCAGCCAAGCTTTCTGATAAGGAATAACATAATCTAGCTGTCTCTATCCCTTGAGAATAATTACGAGCGTCTTGATAAAAAGTCGCTAAGTGCCGCAATATCTCTACATTATTTGGCTCTAATCGTAAATGCAATTCTAGCAGAGATGCTGCTAGTAAAGGCTGCCACAAAGTATGACCAATTTGCATAGCAGCAGGAAGTAGTATAGAGAAGCATTGATGAGTATCAGAGAAATAAGGAAGACTAGCTTCTACTAAATTTAGATTAATTGGATGTAATGGAACAGTATTTAAAAAATCTTTTAAAAATTGGATTAATAATGTAGCATTGATTTCTATATTTTTTTCTTTTGCGTTTAAGCTTTCAATTAATCCCCAATCATTCAAATTATCAATTTCTTCAAATTTTTTCAATTTTATAGAAAGTATAAGTATTTGAAGCAAATTATTTATACAACTAGGATTAATTTCCCGTATATGATGGCGAATTAACCAAGCCAGAGAATATTCTGCAAACGTTTCACGCCTTTCAGCTTCTATTTGTAAAACTTGAAATAGTTCATTTGTCCAAACTTGTAACTGTTCTTCATCTGCCTCTGTCATTGGCAGCATCCAAGTCATTTGAGCCTCTGCTTCTTGCCCTTGCAACAGTAATAATAGTCCTAAATGCCAATAATAGGAGATAGTATTTGGTTCTATTGCTATTGCTTGCTCGTATAAATTTGCTGCTTGCAAATAGTTCTCTTGAAGAAAGTATTGTTCAGCCTGATCTTGCCAATTATATATGTCTGTAATCATTTTGATTCTCTAAGAAAAAATATGAGCGGTCTGATTATAAATAAGTTGCAAAACTGAAATAAAGTGGATAGAAAAATCTACCCACTTGGGAAAACACGTAATTTAGCTTAATAAAAGTCGTGATGGCAACTTAAGTTTTATATCAAGTGTTGCCGATGAGTAATTTTTATCTACTAACTCACATGTCTATTTAGATAAGCTGGTAAACCCGGTGGGGCAAGTAACCGCGTTACTGATGTCCGTTACATCTGAACCACTGTTAACTCTTGCTTTATCAGCTTCACACAAAGTAGCTATAGTAGTAGCTTCACCAGTACCAGTTTGAGTTACCACACCCGCGCCGCCGATATAACTTTTGAGAGGCGCGGTAGCAACCACTGTTGCTCCTTGGTTGGTTACTAAGGTACTATTAGCACCACCACCACTAATTGAGTATTTATAATTTGTGGTTTGTGTTGCAATACCAAGTCCTAAGTTACCAATATCAGCTTGAGCCGCAAATGCGTTTTTTTCTAAGTAAAATGCTTGTTGTGCGCGGTTCATGGAACCTATATAGGTTTTAGCTTCTGACTGCTTGGCTTTGTTAGCTTGGTTCAAGAAAGAAGGTAGAGCGATCGCAGACAAAATACCAATGATGATAATTACTACTAGTAATTCAATAAGTGTAAAACCCTCATTTTCATTCTTTTTGTTGAGGATGTGTTGGAGAAACTTGGCTTTTAATTCGGTTTTCATAAGTGTTTTCCTGGGGTAGGAAGTGCTTGGGTGTTCTAGATGTAACTTACCCAGCTGCGATCGCTTTCCTATCACTTCCAGAAAAAAAGTTTGGGGAGATACAATTACACAATCCAGAATCCTGGCATCCAAAATGACACAAACATCACTAAATCCCTGCTGTTGACCAAGGCTGAGATTCTCAACTTCGATTGTGGAAGCGCCTTATTCAAACTCAGGTGGCCACAGTTCTGATATTGCCAGTTCCCAACCTGGCAGTAAGTCTGGCAATATCAGGGTGTTACCGTTCTCCAATACCACTGGAGTTTGGTTTATTCGATAAACCGTTACTGTTAATTTGTCAGGGTCAATCAATATACCGACTGTAGACCCAAGTTGCAAGAATAGCTGAATCTTCTCTTCAAGCGGTTTGATTCTGTCACTTTTAGATTTAATCTCAACCATCAAGTCTGGAACCAACTCTACAAAGTCGCGCTTGGTCTTCTTCAGCCGATCGGCCCGAACAAACGACACATCAGGGGCACGCAAGTTTCTTTTTTCCGAGTCGTCCTCTTCTATATTCGGTAGGATAAATCCTGCGCTAGAACCAGTTATACGTCCTAGCTTGCGCGACATTACCCAGTTATTCAAGAAGGTAATTAGACGAGCGCCAATTTCCTCTGACTCGTAATCTGATGGCCCCATAACTACGATTTTCCCCTCTACCAGTTCCATCTGCCATTCTGGATGCTCGGTTTGTAGCTGCTCTAAGTCTGTAATAGTAAAAGACATAACACGACAGGAAATATTCTTATAGCTATCATAAATACTCCTCGCACATTAAGCGGCAACCTATAGACTTCTTGCATAAGTCGGGAAAAGGGGAAGGTGGGGCCCCCTCTGGGGATAAGGGGCAGGGGGAAGGGGAAAAAGTTCTGTATTGTCCCCTTCCCCTTTAACCTTTACCCTTTTCCCCAAGAGTGCAAAAAGCACTTTTGCAAGAGGTCTTATGAGTGCTGTCTCTGTATTCCCGATTTTTCTAACTTGCGATCGCTTACCATCTGGCATAGCCAATCACAGTTTGTTATGCTATATTAAGCGTAGTCGTTATGAGTTCATATATTTGCATGACTAACCCAACTGTAGAAAACTTAGTAATTATCGGTTCTGGCCCAGCAGGGTACACAGCTGCTATCTATGCCGGACGTGCTAACCTGAAACCCGTGGTATTTGAAGGTTTCCAAGCCGGGGGATTACCTGGCGGACAACTAATGACAACGACGGAAGTTGAGAACTTTCCGGGGTTTCCTCAAGGAATTACCGGGCCGGAACTGATGGATCAGATGAAGGCGCAGGCGGAGCGCTGGGGGGCTGAACTATATACTGAAGATGTTATCTCAGTTGATTTGAGTCAGCGTCCATTTACAGTGCGATCGCAAGAAAGGGAAATTAAAACCAACAGCATCGTCATTGCTACGGGTGCAACAGCAAAGCGTTTGGGTTTACCCAACGAACACGAATTTTGGAGTCGGGGTATTTCCGCTTGTGCAATTTGCGACGGTGCAACACCAATTTTCCACGGCGCAGAATTGGCTGTGATTGGTGCTGGCGACTCGGCGGCGGAAGAGTCAATTTACCTCACCAAATACGGTTCTAAGGTAAATATGTTGGTACGCACCGATAAAATGCGGGCTTCTAAAGCTATGCAAGACCGCGTTTTGAGTAACCCAAAAATCCAAGTGCATTGGAACACAGAAGCCGTGGATATCTTCGGTAATGGTCACATGGAAGGGGTGAAAGTCCGCAATACTAAAACTGGTGAAGAGAGCCAACTGCACGCTAAGGGTTTATTTTACGCCGTTGGTCATACTCCCAACACCTCTCTATTTAAAGGACAATTAGAACTGGATGAAGTAGGTTACGTTGTCACTAAGCCTGGTTCTGTAGAAACCAGTGTAGAAGGCGTTTTTGCTGCTGGCGACGTACAAGATCATGAGTTTCGGCAAGCAATTACGGCTGCGGGTACTGGCTGTATGGCGGCAATGTTGGCAGAACGTTGGTTGTCATCTACTGGCTTGATTCAAGAATTCCATCAACAGCCTGAAACAAAAGATAATGAATTAGAACATCAGCCAGCCAAAAAGACTGAAGCTGAGGAAGAAGCTGGATTTAATTTAGATGGGACGCGCCATCAGGGTGGTTATGCTTTACGGAAATTGTTCCATGAAAGCGATCGCTTACTCCTTGTTAAATACGTCTCTCCTGGTTGTGGCCCTTGTCATACCCTGAAGCCAATTTTAAATAAAGTGGTGGATGAATTTGACAGCAAAATTCACTTTGTAGAAATTGACATCGACAAAGACCGAGATATTGCTGAAAATGCTGGTGTGACAGGAACGCCAACAGTTCAATTGTTCAAAAATAAGGAACTGGTCAAAGAAGTCAAAGGCGTGAAGCAAAAGAGCGAATACCGCCAGTTGATTGAAAGTAATCTTTGAGACAGTAGGTATTGGGCAGTTCCCAATACCTAATAACCTATAGCCCAATACGCTTGGGTTATAGGTTATTGGTGTAGATAATTGGTATTTGAAGACGCGATTTATCGCGTCTCTACATCAGGTTTTTGTTGTCATCCTGAACTGTATTGCGTCATAGCCGACAACTTTACTGCTCATTTTTTGCATCTTGAAACAGGTGCAAAGAATGAGTCTATCTCCTAAATTGAGCTAATTAATATTATTAATTATCTTGATGACGATCGCTTGTATCTTGCTCATTTTCTAGTATCCGTGAAATAAGCATATCTGGTTTTCTACTAATAACAGACTTAATTTTATCAATAGCAATTACCTCACTAATTTTCACAACCATTTCCCAGAAAGTATCTTCCTCTGTATCTTTGTTGTAAGTTCTATGTTTAAACCACAACAAATCATCCCAAACTCCGATAATTGTGGCGAAATACCACTTATCTCTCACTAGTATCCAGATTTCTTGTTCTAAGTAAGTCTGTAGAAGAGGTTTCACAATGACTAAGATAATAAAAAATATTGTGGTACATATTAATTAACTATTAACAGCTAAGACCACAGTTAAAATACTGAAAGTGTGTCAAAAAAATCAAAGGCTGTATCATCAAGATGACTGATTCGTTGATTGAGACGATGGCGAATATAGTAATACTCTGAATCGTAGTTGAAAACTTTGGCAAAAATTAGGCATAATTTCACTTCTAACTCAGTCTAGCTCTGTATCCAGCGTCAGGTAATCGGACTTTTATTCAGGATGTTTACGCAATCCCCTATCTAATATGTAAAATGGTCAGCGTATCAAGCTTTGCTCCAGGCGATCGCTTTATGGCCATTACAAAACGGCGGCTACCAACATTTTTACAGTTTGGCAAAAGTCTCAATCTTTCCCAAAAACTCATGCTCATCGGGTTAGCCATTACCCTATTTTTCATTTTCCTGGCATTTTTCGCTCCCGTATTGCAGGCTTGGGGATGGCTGCAAAACCCCAAAGATTTTCTCTCTAATCCAATTCACGAGCCACCCTCAGCTAAACATTGGTTTGGTACTAGTCGTCTGGGCTATGATGTCTTCTCCCGGACGTTGTTCGGCGCTCAAGCTGCTTTGCAGGTGGTAATTTTGGCAACAGCGCTGAGTATGATTATCGGTGTGCCTTTGGGGATGCTCAGTGGGTATCTCGGCGGTAAATTGGATAAGGTGTTGCTATTTATTATGGATAGCATCTACACTCTACCGGGGCTACTTCTGTCTGTGACACTGGCCTTTGTGGTGGGGCGTGGGATATTAAATGCAGCGATCGCTATTAGCATTGCCTACATCCCCCAGTATTACCGCGTTGTTCGCAACCACACCGTGAGCGTGAAAACTGAAGTGTTCATCGAAGCTGCTCAAGCAATGGGCGCTTCTACTTGGGTTGTGCTTTCTCGTTATCTGTTTTTCAACGTCATTCAAAGCGTACCAGTTCTTTTCACACTCAACGCCGCTGATGCGATTTTGGTGTTGGGCGGTTTGGGTTTTTTGGGACTAGGACTTCCCGAAGAAGTGGCAGAATGGGGGCATGATTTAAAACAAGCCCTAGAAGCTCTACCTACTGGTATTTGGTGGACTACCCTTTTCCCTGGTTTAACGATGACATTCATGGTGGTAGGGTTATCACTACTTGGTGAGGGGTTAAATGAATTTGTCAATCCCCGATTACGGAGAGAAAATAGAATCCGACAATAGTCATTAGTCATTGGTCATTAATTTTAAACAAATGACAAATGACAAATAAACAATACAGAGATTTGTATGAAAGATAATCTAACGTTAATTGCTGCCGCTACTGGCGGGTTTATCCTTTCCGTTGCTCTTGCTGGTATCCTAAGAGGTGCGCCAATTACAGCTTGGCAGGAACAATCGAGTTTTCGTACCACAACTGTTGCTAATTTACAGAGAGCGGAGTTGAAAGCCCCGCATTTTAAAATCGGTGATGAAAACAACTTGCACTTAATAGAATAAAAAATTGAGAATTTTTTCGCGCCAATACGCTATGTGCAGATTTGCGGAAAATAATGGGGAATTAAGGGGTGAAATTGAAACGCAGAGGAGCGCAGAGGTAAGCGCAAAGGGTACGCAAAGGTTTGCTAGGTGGCTGTGGTTTGGTGTGAGGATTTTAAAGTGGTGAGTTCTCAAGTAATTGGCATTGATGTCGGGGGAACAGCAATTAAGCTGGGGCGTTTTGCAGATGACGGTACTTGTCTGCAATCTTTGAGTGTGGTATCTCCTCAACCAACAACGCCGGAAGCTGTGTTAGCGGTGCTGGTAGATGCGATCGCTCAAATCGATCCAGATAATCAAGCTGTTGCGATTGGTGTTGGTACTCCTGGCCCATCCGATGCCGCAGGACGCATTGCCAAAATCGCTATTAACTTACCTGGATGGATCGATGTGCCTTTAGCAGACTGGTTAGAAGCTAAAACAGGCAAACCAACTGCGATCGCTAATGATGCTAATTGCGCTCTTTTGGGAGAAGCTTGGCTGGGAGCCGGTCGCCACTTTCAAAATCTGATTCTGCTAACTTTAGGTACTGGGGTTGGTGGCGCAATTATCCTTGATGGCAAACTATTTATTGGACATCAAGGAGCCGCCGGAGAATTGGGTTTAATTTCCTTAAATCCTGATGGCCCAATTTGTAATAGTGGCAATCGAGGCTCTTTGGAACAATATGCCTGTGCTACTGCAATTCGCCGCCGCACTCTCAAAGAACCCATCGAATTGGGTTTTCTTGCCCAACAAGGAGATGCCGCAGCATTGACTTTTTGGCAAGAATATGGAGTTAATTTGGGAATTGGTTTGACGAGTTTGATTTATGTACTCACACCGCAAGCGATCGTGATTGGTGGCGGTATCAGTGGCAGCTTTGAGTTTTTCTTACCAAGTGTGAAGGCAGAAATTGAGAAGCGAGTGCAGCCTTTATCACGAGAGGGTTTACAAATATTGCCAGCGGAGTTAGGCAATTTTGCAGGAATAGTAGGTGCAGCAAGGTTGGCATGGCAAAACTATTCAAGATTTTAAATTATGGTTCAAACAAGCCCAGCTAGAGACATCTGTCTTTACAAATTAGAGGAAAAATTTGGTTTGCAACTTCCTACAGAGACCAATTTTTTTACAGAATAGGCAGAGAATTTAGGATTGCGGATGAAATAGCCAATACAGTTAAGTTAAGAAAAATGTAGGTTGGGTTAAGCAAAGCGCAACCCAACAAAGCTCAGGAAATGTTGGGTTTCGTTCCTCAACCCAACCTACACAGTTTAAGATTTTTGGCGCTAACCCAAGCGTATTCAGTGAAAAGCAACTATTTAAGCTTGAATAAGCGCTATGTAATGTCAGAAGATGCAGTAAAGATGTTTTTCTGGCAAAAATCATAAAATGAGTATGTTATTCAGAACCAAAGCCAGTCTAATGGCTAAAGGCTTGAAGAATCAGCAAAGAGTCAAGCAAACTTTTACCGTAATGCTAATAAGAGCTAGCCATCGCTACGTACTAGTGGCATTGATACTCAGCTTGATAATTCTTGCCTGCATTAACATCTTAAAATCTAGCCAATCTTCAGTCACCGAATCTCCTATTAACAGTAAAGTCCTAAAGATTTGGTCAGATAAAGGGTACACTTTGGAAGAGGATGAAGCGCTCCAGAAGATCGTTAGGAACTGGGAACAACAAAGCGGCAACAAAATTAAACTTACTTTCTATACTAACGATGAATTGCCACAAAAGACTCAAAGGGCACTTCAGGCAGGTAATTCGCCCGATCTCGTCATAAATAGCAGTGCTGAGAGGGAGCTGTATCCACGTCTTGCCTGGGAAGGTAAATTGGCAGATGTCTCTGATGTAATTGAGCCAGTCAAAAGTATTTATTCTGAAGGTGTGTTGGAAGCAGTTCGTTTATATAACAACGTTGATAAGAAGCCGAGTTACTATGCAGTCCCAATTAATCAATTAACAATTCACATCTTCTACTGGCGAGACTTACTAGAGAAAGTAGGTCGAAATCAAAGCGATATCCCTAAAGATTGGGATGCTTTCTGGGAGTTTTGGAAACAAGTACAGGATGATTTGCGCGCACAGCAAAAACAGAATATTTACGGGTTAGGCTTTCCTTTCTCCACTGGATCTACAGATACCTACTACTTGTTTGAGCAGATTTTAGAGGCATACAATGTCCAAATTTTAGACTCTAAGGGTCAACTTCTGCTCAACGATTCCAAGGTGTATCAAGGTATTGTTAAAAGCTTAGAGTGGTATGCGAAATTTTTCCAGCAGGGCTACGTACCACCGGACGCAGTAAACTGGTTAAATCCAGACAATAATCGCAGCTTGCTCAATCGTGGCGTGGTTATGACGCCTAACAGCTCGCTTTCGATTCCTGCTGCTGTCCGCCAAGATTCTGACACCTATCGTCACAAGCTTGGTATCCTAGAATTTCCGAACAAACCTAATGGTAAACCGATGCGTTTCTTAGTCTCGATTAATGAAATAGTTTTGTTTGCCGAGTCTAAAAACCAGAAGGTAGCCAAAGACTTTCTGGCATATTTAATTAAACCTGAGATCATAGGAAACTATCTCAAAGCTACCGGAGGACGGTATCTACCAGTAATGAAGCCTGTTTGGAAAGACCCCTTTTGGACAAATCCAGCAGATCCTCATCTTTCCACTGCAACTCAAACACTAACTAAAGATACTCGCCCATTTTATATCGTTCAAAACCCTGCTTACAGCCTAGTTTTAGAAGAGAATGTTTGGGGTAAGGCTCTCAATCAAATAGTTGTCAATAGCATATCTCCAGAAGAAGCAGCAGACACGGCAATTGAGCGGATAAAACAAATTTTTGATGAATGGCAGTGATCTATTTTATTCTTACCTTATTGTGCTACACAAGAATTTCAAGACAAAGAATATCCTGTTGCTTTTTGAACGTATTTCACAACTTTTTCATAAGATTCAGGATTACTCACAGGGTTGATGATAATAGGAATAGTGCCATCTGGCAACCAAAAAGTTATCCTGCCGTTCGGTTCATGACAAAAGGAACTGATGCAGTTGAGATTAATGACATATTCATTTTTTTCGTAAATTATTTTTACCCAGTGGGCATGATCTAATTCTAATCCTGTCACACATTCTAAATAATCGAGAATTTTTTGATAGTCTTCTAGGTTATTTTGTGGGTTAATTATTATGGGAATGGCACTATCGGGTAGCCAAAAAGTAACTCTGCCATTCAGTTCATAACAAAAAGCATGGACACGTTCAAAATTTACTACATATTCTTTCCTCTCGTAAAGGATTTTCACCCAGTACGCCACAACATCTCCTCAAGTCCGAAATTTACGAATGATGCACCCTGGATGTCCAAATCTACTGAAGTCTTAAGTTAATGTTGCAATTAATTTTGAATACTTCGGCTACGCTCAGTACAAGTTTTGAATTTTGAATTTTGAATTGTTATGACACCTCCAATGGTGTTGGTGTGCTAGATGTCGAAAGGGAAAGAGCGATCGCTGTTTGAATAAACCCTTTAAATAAGGGATGAGGTGCACTGGGGCGTGATTGAAATTCTGGATGAAATTGGCAAGCAAGAAAGAATGGGTGCTTGGTTAATTCCACAATTTCAACTAAACGTCCATCGGGAGAAGTACCACTAATTACATAGCCAGACTTTAACAACAAATCGCGGTAAGCATTGTTGAACTCATAGCGATGTCGATGCCGTTCATAAATCACATCTTCTTGATAGAGCTTAAAAGCTAAGGTATCAGGGAGAACACGACAAGGATATAATCCTAAGCGCATTGTACCCCCTAAATCCACAACTTCCTGCTGTTCTGGCAATAAATTAATTACCGGATCGGGTGTATATGGGTCAAATTCAGCACTATTAGCACCTGTTAATCCCCCTACGTTTCTGGCCCATTCAATCACGGAACATTGCATTCCCAGGCATAAACCCAAGAAGGGAATTTGGCGATCGCGGGCGTATTTAATGGCGGCAATTTTGCCATCGACTCCCCGAACCCCGAAACCTCCTGGTACAACTATGCCATCGACACCTTCAAGATAATTTTCCGCTGATTCCGTTTCCAAATTTTCTGAATTTATCCAACGTAGGCGCAGTTTACCATAAGTGGAGATTGCAGCATGATTTAGTGCTTCCACTACAGATAAATAGGCATCACTTAACTGCACATATTTACCAACGATCGCAATTTCTACCTCGTGCTTGGGACTATGTAAACGTTGTACCAGGGTTTGCCACTGCGTCAAATCTGGTTTACGTTGTTCCATTTGCAGCAAGTTCAGCACTTGTTCTGCCATTCCTTCCCGTTCTAGATTCAGTGGTACTTCGTAGATACTTTTGGCATCTTGGGAGGTGATGACGCATTCTTCCGGCACATCGCAAAATCCCGATAATTTCTGCTTTAATCCTTTGGGTAAAGGGCGATCGCTCCGACAAACTAAAATATCTGGTTGAATACCAATGGATCTCAGTTCTTTTACTGAATGCTGTGTCGGCTTAGTTTTCATTTCACCCGCTGAGGCAATCCACGGCACCAGTGTTACGTGCATATACAGCACATTCTGCCGTCCCACCTCTTTACGGAACTGGCGAATTGCTTCCAAAAACGGCAGTGATTCAATATCTCCCACCGTACCCCCAATTTCTGTAATTACTACAGAAGGGTTTGTACTTTTAGCAACTCGCAGAATCCGCTCTTTTATTTCATTGGTAATATGAGGAATTACCTGTACAGTACCGCCATTGTAGTCTCCACGCCGCTCTTTATTAATGACTGCCTGGTAAATCGAGCCAGTAGTAACACAATTTAAGCGCGACATCGAAGTATCGGTAAAGCGTTCGTAATGCCCCAAATCTAAATCTGTCTCCGCACCATCCTGGGTAACGAATACTTCCCCATGCTGAAAGGGACTCATCGTCCCAGGATCGATATTGATATAGGGGTCGAGTTTGAGAATCGACACCGAATATTCGCGCGACTTGAGCAAACGCCCTAGACTTGCTGCTACAATGCCCTTACCAATACTGGAAACTACGCCTCCAGTAACAAAGATAAACTTAGTCATAGTAGTTTGAATTTCTAACAACTTCTAAAAATACATCCCGTCATTGTGCCACAGTTGTTGTGGTGTAGTTTTCTGTGATTTGCTGTGAAAAACCTCTTAGGATTAGTAATATTAGGCTGTATTCTCACCTCCTCGGTAGCATTGGCAGAGCCATCTCTCATAGTCGTTTTTCCCCAGACAAACTACCAGACAAGTGCCCAAAAAATCTTCTTTCTGGGCACTGCACCACCAGATGGTCAGGTTTTGATCAATAGTAAGCCAATTACCCGCAGCAAAGCTGGTCATTTTTCCCCTAGTTTCCCCTTACAGTTGGGGGAGAATCTTTTTACTGTGCGTCGCCAGAATCAAGAACTTAAGATTAAGGTGATCCGGCTTAACGCTAGCCCTGAACTACCACAAGGGGTAGCCTTTGCGAAAGATTCCCTAACTCCCGCAGTTGACATTGCCAGATTACCAGGAGAAGTAATTTGTTTTAGTGCGATCGCACCCCCTAACGCTAATGTTTCTGTAATCCTGGCTAACCAAACTATTGCCCTTTTACCACAACCTCAACAAGCACAACTACCAAGTAATTTGGCAGCTTTGACAGGTCAAAATCAGCCTCATGCCCAGTCTAGCGTAGGCAACTATCAAGGTTGCACCACAGTGGCAACAGCCGCCGATCTAGGAAAACCTCAATTTCAACTGACGCTTGACGGCAAGACGATAACTCAACCAGGATCTGGTAAGATTGAAATCCTCTCAAGATCGCAGTTGCCAGTTTCTGAGGTTACAGTAGAATCAGGCGTTGCTCGTACTGGCCCTAGCACCGATTATTCCCGACTCACACCACTGCCCAAAGGCACACGCGCAACAGTTACAGGTAGGGAAGGTGAATGGTTGCGCCTAGATTATGGCGCTTGGATTAATAGTAAAGAAACCCGCATTCTACCTGGTGCAGTTCCGCCACAGACAATAATTCGCAGTGTCGGATACCGTCAACTCCCTAATGCGACAGAGATAGTTTTCCCCTTGCAAGTTCCCGTACCCGTGAGCGTACAACAAAGTGAGCAAACTCTCGCTCTCACTCTCTACAATACCACTGCCCAAACAGACATAATTCGCCTGGATGACAACCCCCTAATTAATCGCCTAGACTGGCAACAGGAAGCTCCTGGACAAGTAAAATACACCTTTAACCTCAAAAAAGCTCAACAGTGGGGATACAAGCTGAGATACGACGGTACAACCCTGGTTTTAGCTTTGCGTCATCCGCCTAAAATCGGGAACACAAGACGAAAGCCTTTAGCTAATTTCAAGATTGTACTAGATCCAGGGCATGGCGGTAAAGAATCTGGTGCCAGTGGCCCAACTGGATATTTAGAAAAAGATGTCAATTTGGTAGTTTCCAAGTTGTTGCGGGACGAATTGGTGAAGCGAGGGGCAACGGTGGTGATGACGCGGGAGGACGACAAGGAAGTTTCGCTAGTAGAACGTCAGGCAATTATCAGTCAAGAAGAACCTGCGATCGCTATTTCCATACATCACAACTCCCTACCCGATGATGGTGATGCTGAAAAAACCAAGGGATTTGCCGCTTTTTGGTATCAACCCCAAGCCCATAGCCTCGCCATATTTTTACAGACCTATGTAGTCAAAAAACTCGGCAAACCTTCTTATGGTGTGTTTTGGGATAATCTGGCGCTAACACGTCCAACTGCTGCACCATCGGTGCTGTTGGAATTGGGTTTTATGAGCAATCCCGATGAATTTGAGCAGGTGGTGAATCCAGAAGAACAGAAGAAAATGGCAAAAGCGATCGCTCAGGGGATTACTGAATGGTTTAGGAGTGTGAGATAAATTTGGAGATACAACACTAGTTCCTCATTGTATTGGCGGAGTGCGAGCGGTCTTTGTTCAAACTTTGTGACTTTTATAGTGCGATCGTCAAAACCATTCCTACTGTATCAATCGAGTAAAATGAAAGTTCAGTTGTTCCTGCAAGGTGTTCGATGACTATGCTTGACCGCCGCCGTCAACTTCAACAACAGATTGCTCAACTTCCAGATGACCAACTAACTCAAGTTGAGCAATATATAGCATTTCTTAGTTTTCAGAAAAAAGTTCCATCTCAATCAGAAGTGACTAAATTACCTTCTACTGGAGCTTCGATTCTGGCATCTTTAGAGCAAGCACATACTCCGCCCGATTCTCCTCTGAAGGATGAGACTCTAGCAGAACCACCTGAAGATTTTGCTGCTAAGATCGCTGAAATAAAACAACGTGGCGCTCGTTCTCAATCTGCGATCCGACAAGGTTCTACAGGTCAAGATTTGCTTAAATTTGCTGGTACTTGGCATGGAGACGACCTAGAGGAGTGTTTAGCATTTCTTGATGCAACACGCTCAAAAGCGAAGTTTTAAGCCAATAATTTATGTATTTGCTAGATACCAATCATTGTAGTTATCTCATTAACAACAATCCTCAAGTTGTCGCAACTGCTCAAAACTATGCTCAAGATCCTTTTGGGATTAGCATAATTAGCTATGGTGAGTTGCTCTACATGACGGAAAAATCAGAGCGTCGAGAGATGAATTTACAAGTGGTTCAAGCATTCCTAACAGAGATTGATATCTATCTGATCAACAAAGAAATAGCTGAGATATACAGTCAACTGAAGAACCGCATTTTTCGTCAATTTGCCCCAAAAGAAAAAAACAAACGCCGCAGCACCCGCATTCAGGATCTCGGTTTTGATGATAATGATCTATGGATCGCCGCAACAACAATTTATCATAATATTACTCTCGTCTCTGCGGTTAAGAGCTCCTGCAAATTCCTTTAAACTTGTATCACCAATAGTCTTGTTTGCACTTTCAACAGTTTTAGATTGAAAAACTATAATTTCTTCATTTAATTCATCAACGTATATTGCATTTATACCTTTATCCTGGCTTCCATCGCAAATTGCATCGTCAGCAGATGTATCATCCATGCCGAAAATATTTTCTAAAAACCAATTTAGAAATGATCTACCGATGCTTCTTTCTTTTTTCCTGTAGGGTGATAATAAGTCAGATAAATTTGAGTATTCCAGTTATGACTCTTGCATAAGAATTGCTTATATATACGGCTAAATTCAGTATACTATATCACATAAACTTGATGTAGCAATCTAAGATATCAGAACTGCCACGTTTTTGTAAAACCCACACAACCTTCCAAAAACACGATCGCTCTCCTAACTCCTACAAAACCAAGCATTACTCTCTAACCTCTGTAGCTTCTGCTCTACAATGAAGTGAAGAATCTAGCAGCTTAAACAGGGAATTTATTTATGTCCCACCCTACACTCAGTAGCCAAGAAGTCGCCCATGTGGAAAGGAAATCCATCAAAAAAGTATCGGTGCCAAAGTTGAGACACAAGAGAACATTGGCAAAATTATCTCGATTAATGTTGAAACAGGAGATTACGAAATCGGTGATAATTTAGTCGAAACAAGTCTTCGATTACGATCCAAGCAAACCGATGCAGCACCTTGAGGAGAAAGAATTGGTTTTGATGCCGTTTATGCAGTTGGTGGTACATTGCTTAGGACGGCACAGTGATACACGGAACTGTACTTTGCGATCGCCTCACTGCCAAACCCAAAAGATGGAGCCATGCAGAAGATAGCAAAAACAGCCCTCAAGTTCTTGAAAGGTGCGTTGGCGTAGCCCATCGTAGACATCGCTGATTTGCCTATTAATGAAAAGCTAATTGAAGTCTGTAGTAAGCTTTTGCCTGTAATTACTAAGTTTTTCGGCTTGCCATAACTCCTTGCTTTGTCTTGATTTCAGTGCTTTTACCCTGCCAGAACCACTTCGATCGCGGGTAGAAATATATGAAATCTGATATTTTGAAACTGTATGTATTTTAAGTTAGGCGGGATAGTAGGAGCGATCGCTATTTTATTGAGTAATGGTAGTGCGTTCACCGGAGGTGTTGGCGCAGCCATCGCTGAAGATGCACAAAGATATATCACTGTAGGGCATGACAAATTAGGAAACAGTGTAGCTCTGGATACGGAAACTATAAAAGGCACTACATACAAGCTTTACGGAATGTATGGTGATGGCATTTTTGAGACTACCTTCCATGCTTCGTGCAAAGAATCGCGGCTTTTTCGGAATCGCATTGCTATTTATGGATCGGAGGGACAGCTACTTCAAGAGGATCGAGAAAAAGGAGAAATACCTTTTGTAGCTAATTCTTCACCAGGCAAAGGAATGCAAATTGTTTGTCAAAAGATTGGTGCAGATGGTTGGTAGGTTAAGTAGGGAGTGGGAAGTGGGGAATGCCCCATGCCCAATCCCAGTGCCCAGCTAGAAAATACTAAGGACAAAACAACGTGTCACGCGTATCTCGTCCTGTAATCGGATTAGTCCCTTTGGCAAGTTTGCACAATTTTTTTTGCTCATCGGGACGCAGCAGCGTATCGGTAAAATCTGCTCCGTCAATGATTGCACCATCAAATCTGGCGTTAGCAGCAAAAGCACCCTCCAACAGTGCATTTGTCAAATTTGCTCTGACTAAACGAGCTGAGTCTAAAGTGGCATTTCTCAAATCAGAACCTTCCAAGTTCGCAGACTCTAAATTTGCTGCAAAGAAACTGACACCGTTCAAATTAGCTCGGCTGAAGTTGCTCTGGCGAAGATTAGCTTTAGTAAAGCTAGAGTCTGTTAAATCACGTCCTGAAAAATCAGCCTCAACCAAAATTTCTTTATTATATTCGAGTGCCAAAGCTGTTGGAGCAAAACCGACTGTTGCGGTGATGCTAACTATTCCCCAAAGGAATAAGCTGACTATGGTTGCCCAAATTCGGGCGCTTAACTTAGAATTCATGCAGATTTTTACCCAATGGCGAACCCTCCTCCATCTCATTATCCTTGAGTCAGAGATTTTAGCGCAAAAATCCTTGAAAAATATTTTTATGAATACTAATTCAAATTCACACGATGATTTGAACATCGCCTTCGCACGACTTCAGGCTATTGAGTGGGATACGCTGGGAATGGGGGAAAAAGACGAAAGACTTACAGAACTGATGTTAGAATTTCTGTCGCGGGTCAGACAATGGGCAAAGTTTTTACAAAGCGAACAGAAGCATATTTTTCAAAATCTTGCTCTCCAGATTCGCCCTGACATTGAACTCCCGTCTCCCCTAATGCAATGGCTGGAGGAGTTATACAACAGTAACCGGATATCAATCTTCCGTGGCAGTGTCTATGTTGTGCTAGGGGTACGTAATTACTTATTTTGGTGTCGTCTACGGGAATTTGATGCAGTCCCGGCGATTGGTCTTACTGACCCTTATGAGCCGTTCATCACTTTTTTGGAATGCGGTGGTGGCATATATGTCGAACATCACTCTTTTATGGATATTTACCCAAATTATGTTTACTTCAATTTGACTGTTGGGAATGCCACGCCAGCAAGTCAAGAATAAGCACATCATGGGAGTATGATTTCGGCTAACCACTAGAAACTCTTATTTTCCTGTTAAATTAAATAACCGAGAATACTAAAGTTTATATGCATTGTCCAAATAGTGGTCAATTAGGAGAAGACCTAGTAGCCCAATGGTTGCAATCTACTGGTTGGATAATTCTCCATCGTCGCTTTTCTAGCCGCTGGGGGGAAATTGATATTATCGCCGAATATACTAGAAAAGCAGAGGAAGCAGAGGAAGCAGGGGAGCAGGGGAGCAGAGGAGCAGTAAGAGAATTCAGCACTCAGCAATCATTACTGGCATTCGTTGAAGTCAAAACCCGCAGTTCAGGTAGTTGGGATGTCGGGGGAAGAAGCGCAATCACTCCACAAAAGCAAGCAAAAATCTGGCGTACAGCTGGAATATTCTTAGCCCAGTATCCTGAGAAGGCAGATTATTCTTGTCGATTTGATGTTGCTATTGTCTACTGTCAAAGGATATCAAAAAATCTGACTGGGGTTACAGCAAATCAGGAAGCTCTAGCTACTTCATCAGTACCCGGATATAAGTTTAAGCTGCAAGAATATATTCTGGCAGCTTTTGACTCTTCAATTGATAATGGTTAATTGGTAATTGATAAAATATCTTAATTACCAATGACCAATAATTTTGTCGTGGCGTTACAACTAAATAGTCTCACGCTAAAGTTTCTGGACAGTAACCTAAGCCCCGGACAAACTGCTGCCGGAACGCCTCAATTTCGTCTCTTTCTGGGCTACCGTGAGAAACGATCGCTACCTGATAACGACGCATCACATCCACAGGGCACTGTCCAGCTTCCAAACTCCAAAGTGCCATTTGCACCCTCATTGGCGGTTCGTAGCTAATTCCTAATTCATTTAGAAAAGCCCGAAAGTCGCCATCTTCTTGGGGCGAGACTTGACCTTTGAGTTTGATCCTAACCACCCAGCCATCAATTTGATGAATTACGGTGACGAACGAAACTGGTGTCTGGGGTCTAGCGTGGAGGTGTTGAACGACCCTCAGGGTTAGACTGGCATTTGCCAGATAGTACAAGTATTCCATGTTTGTTGGTGCTTGGGATCAAAGCCAATCCTACATATCTATATTCGTCAATCAGTGCCTGTTCCCGGTAGGGTAAAAGCCCCCGTTTTTAGATGGGGAGGTTTACCCAATTTTTATGTTAATTTTTCCGTGTTACTTAATAGTAACAATCTTATAGCCTAGCGGCAAAACTGAGCAAAGATGCCTTAAAGTTCCTTTAGAATAAAAAACTTAACTAAGCCTTTTTAAGAGAGTATAAATACTAAATAAAGCAAAAACTAGTACAAGCCAATTTGAAAGATACTTCTAGCCCACAAGGAAAAGATTTGGAATTAGATTGCTCGGTAGCTGGCTATGACTACACACTACCTCCAGAACTCATTGCCCAAAACCCAGCAGTTCCTAGAGATAGTTCGCGGTTACTGGTAGTTGATTCTCCGACTACAGGCATCGAAACAGCACCTCTACACCATATTTTCCATGATTTGCCTGCACTGCTGCGCTCTGGTGATTTGTTGGTTATGAACAATACAAGAGTCATTCCAGCGCGGCTTTATGGTCATAAATCCACTGGTGCGAAAATCCAGGTGTTACTGTTGGAAGAACGACAGCATAACTGTTGGTTAGCTTTAGTTAAGCCAGGAAAAAGCTTCAAACGGGGAGCAAAGATTATCTTTGAACCAAGGGAAGCGGGTATTGGGCATTTAAAAGAGGCAGAGGGGCGGGGTGCGGGGGGCAGAGGGGAAAATTCTTCTCCCTGCTCCCTTGCTTCTTCTCCAGTCCCCAGCCTCCAGCTAACGGCTACGGTTCTAGAAACAGATGCAGCTACCGGGGGGCGTTTGTTGCAATTTGATGTACCAGAGGGAAAGACTTTGGTGGAACTGTTAGAGGTATTTGGTGAAGTACCGTTACCACCGTACATCACTACCTCAGAAGCAGCTGATGAGCAGTATCAGACAGTTTATGCTAAAGAACCAGGAGCGATCGCAGCTCCGACGGCAGGATTACACTTTACCCCAGAATTATTACAAAAGTTGGGCGATCGCCAAATCGATCGAGCTTTTGTGACGCTACACGTTGGTGTCGGCACATTTCGCCCTGTGGAAGTAGAGGACGTAACTACCCATCAGATGCATGAAGAATGGATTGAAGTTCCTGCTGCTACAGTAGAGCAAATCCGCGCTACGAAAGCTGCTGGCGGTCGAATTATTGCTGTGGGAACAACGGCAGTACGGGCTTTAGAAGGGGCGGCTCAATCGGGTAATTTACAACCATTTTGCGGCAAAACAGACTTGTTTATTTATCCCGGCTACCAATGGCGGGTGGTAGATGGTTTGATTACGAATTTTCACTTACCGCGTTCTAGTTTGTTGATGTTGGTAAGTGCGCTAATTGGCAGACAACGATTATTGAATATATATAACGAAGCGATCGCTTTTGGATATCGCTTTTATTCATTCGGTGATGCCATGCTAATTTTGCCGTCAGCTGTGGGAGTGGGGAGTGGCGAGAGACGCGATTAACCCTTGTCTGTACAAGAGTTAGGAGTTAAAAGTTGGAAATTGGGAATTTTTTCTTTCGTGGTGGGTACTCTGACTTATAAGGGGTTAAAAATAAGTACAGGTCTGCTATTAATGTCTGAAAAATACCTATTTTCTCATTGGTTAAATTTATTTTGTCAGGTAACACTCGGTGGCTGTTCTGCATTTTTGCTCTTGGCTGCACCGACAATTACTAATTTCCCAGTTAGCAAGCTGCTGGCAGAAACTGCAATTTCTCAGGATCTCGAAGCAGCTAGCTTTTTCCAGCAAGGAGTTACGCGCTATAACCGCCAAGACTTACAAGGTGCAGAATATGCTTTTCAAAAAGCTTTGCAGCGAGATCCTAACCTTGGGGCAGCACGGAATTATCTGGGTAATATATTGATAGAGCAAAATCGCCTGGATGAAGCTTTACAAGAATTTACACAGGTGATAAAAGTTAATCCCAATTCTAGCGAAGCTTATTACAACTTAGGGTTAGTGTTGCACCGACAAGGAGAAAAAGAGGCAGCAATTACGGCTTATCGCCAGAGCTTGGTGATAGATTCCACAAGGGTGGCAGCGCTGTATAATCTGGGTTTGTTGCTGTACGAACAAGGAAAGTTAGAGGAAGCGATCGCTGCCTACCAAAAAGCAATTAATCTAGATGGCAGCAATGCCAATGCTTATCTTAACTTAGCGATCGCCTTGCAACAACAAGGTCAAATAGAGCCTGCGATCGCCAATTATCGCCAAGCTTTGAAGCTAGATCCTAAAAATGCCGCAGCCTACAGCAATATGGCAAATTTGCTAGCAATGCATGGTCAAGCTCCTGAGGCTATTTCTGTTTATCGGCAAGCTATTCGCCTAAATCCAAAAAATGCCTCAGCTTACTATAACTTGGGAGTAACTTTATATAACCAGGGCGAGTTCAAAAAAGCCAGTGGAGTCTTGAAACGCGCTCACAATGAATATCGCGAGCAAGGCAACATTGAACAAGCCCAGAAAATTGAGCAGCTAATGCAGCAAATTGCCCAAAAAAGTGGGCAACAGCAACCTCAAGCCAGTCAAACAGCTACTCCTTCTCAGAGTTCAGATTCTACAGCACAAACACCTGAGCCACAAACGCAAAATCAACCAGAAATGCCCGCGAACCCTGGCGATGTACCTGTCTCAGTTGAACCACAATCCACTTCAACAAGTCCCGGACAATAAAAACTCAGAGTTAAAGCGATTTGCCCTCATCCCCCAACCCCTTCTCCCAATTTTGGGAGAAGGGGAGCGAATTTCAAAGTCCCTCTCCCAAGCTTGGGAGAGGGATTTAGGGTGAGGGATTTTGATTCATGCAATAAGTCTATTCTCTACTTGAGGTTACGTCTGAGTAAAAGTTGCACACGGCATAACTCCTAACTTTTAATTCCTAACTCCTAACTTTTTTAAATCGGCAAACGATTAATATCTTTATTGCAACCAATAACAACCATTGCTGAACCACGCTCTAAACGCTTGTTAGCGTCAGGATTAATTTGAAATTTCCCATCCTGGCTTACTGCTAGCAAATTTAAACCGTAGCGGTTACGAAGTTGAAGTTCGGTGATGGTTTTGCCGTGAAATTCATCAGGCACAATCAATTCTACAATACTGTTATCTGGGTCGAGGTCAAACCGATCTAGAATTGCTGGTTTGGTAAGAGTACGCGCTAGGGCACAACCCGCTTCATACTCAGGAAAAACAACGTGATCTGCTCCTACTCGCCGCAACAGTTTACGGTGAACTTCACTAGAAGCTTTAGCAACTACATGAGGTACACCAGCCTCTTTCACATTTAGGGTGGTTATGATACTTTCTTGAACGTAGTTGCCAATCGCGACAATTACAGTATCAAATTCAAAAATTCCAGCTTCTTTGAGTGCGGCTGGTTCTGTAGAGTCTAGTTGCAAAGCATGACCAACTATTCCCTCAGTTAATGCTTCTGAAACTCGTTTTTCATCAATATCTGTTGCCAGCACTTGATAACCAAAATTGTGCAGTGTAGAACAGACAGACCTACCAAAACGACCTAACCCAATTACAGCAAATTGGTGGTTATCTTTACGTAAACTGCGAAAAAAACTTAATGATGACAGATTCACCCTTTTTATCCTTATGATGGCTCCCTGTATTTAGGGCAAATAACGGTTATACCGCTTGAATTAAAATTTTATTATTGCCTGACAATGTATATTTTATCAGTTTGGGCATTAGTTATTATTTTTCCTTCATTTTTATTCCCTGTCCCTAATTATCCCACGAGTAAATTTTCTTCAGGATAGTGAATTCTGGTAGGGCGGGGATCTCCTAGTACGGCAGACATCAGTAGTAAAACGCCTACTCTTCCAACGTACATAGTGATGATTAAGATGAGCTTTGCTGCTGTAGAGATAGTTCCTGTAATGCCTGTAGAAAGACCCACGGTAGCGAAGGCTGATACTACTTCAAACAAAATTTGAATAAAATCTAGTTCTGGATCTGTGAGGCTAATTAAAATCGTGGCTAAAATCACGGCAGCTACCGATCCTACTAACACACCTACAGCTTTTAAAATTAAAGTTATTGCTATCTTGCGATCGTATAACAAAACTTCTTCTTTCCCTCGAAGAATCGTTTTTGTACAACTGGTTAGAACTCTCAAAGTTGTTGTTTTCAAACCTCCCCCTGTACCGCCTGGACTTGCACCAATAAACATCAGCGCAATTGTAATAAATAGACCAGCAGTGGTCATTTTGCTAATATCGATGGTGTTAAAACCAGCAGTTCTGGGAGTAACTGATTGAAACCAAGCTACTAATATCTGGTCGCGAAAATTTAGAGAACCAAATGTTTTAGGGTTTCTAATTTCTATACAGAAAAAGGCTATTGTCCCTATTGCTAATAATATAATGGTTGTGCTGGTTGCAACTTTGAAATCAAGTGATAACAATTGCTTTTTAAGAGATTTTCGGGAAATGCGATCGCGCAACCAAAGATACATTTCCAAAATTACCTGATAGCCGATTCCCCCAAAAATAATCAACATGGTAATGGTGAAGACTACTAAGAAGGATGACTGATAGCCAATTAAGTTATCTTTAAACAAACTAAAACCAGCATTGTTCCAAGCATTGATACTATGAAAAATCGCTAACCAAAGTCCTTTACTCCACCCATATTCTGGAACAAAAGCTGGTAGAAGTAAGAAGACTCCGGTAATTTCAAAAATTAAAGTTGTGGCAATAATTGAACGGATAACTTGGGAGCTACCGCTCATCCCTGGTCGGTCTAAAGCTTGTTGAATGGCTATTTTTTGCCGCATATCAAACTTACGACCAATGAGCAAAATCAGAAATGTAGTGGTTGTCATGTAGCCCAAGCCGCCAATCTGAGCTAATAGGGCAATAAATAACTGGCCCCAAAAGGAAAAATAAGTACCAGGATCGACTACTGATAAACCTGTGACACAAACTGCGGATGTGGAGGTAAATAGTGCCACAATCAGGTTATTCCATGTACCATCGCTAGTTGAGAAAGGCATCATCAATAGGATAGTACCAACAGCAATGACAGCCAGAAACCCCAAACAAATTGTGCGAGCGACAGTCATAATTAATTCAAAATTCAAAATTCAAAAAGTCAGATTTAAAATGGCTTGCTAGATGCTTTAAGCTATAGCCCGATTTGGGAGAATTGACATAAATTCGACTCAGTAAAGTTTATTAAGGTAAAAGTGAGAAATTTTTCCCAGGAGGATAAATCTCGGCTTACTTTCTCTGGAAGTAAAAATACCCTTATTTAATTAAAAACATACATGGTAGCCTTACCTGTATGTTTTTTTGAATTTTACTTCGTCTCAATACTACTTTTTTCATGAGTGCAACACTTTACCAGCAAATTCAGCAGTTCTACGATGCTTCCTCTGGTCTGTGGGAACAGATTTGGGGCGAACACATGCACCACGGCTACTACGGTGTCGATGGCAGCCAGAAAAAAGACCGCCGTCAAGCTCAAATTGATTTAATCGAAGAACTGCTCAATTGGGCGGGGGTACAAGCAGCAGAAAATATCCTCGATGTGGGTTGTGGGATTGGTGGTAGTTCTTTATACTTGGCAGAAAAGTTTAATGCTAAGGCTACAGGGATTACTTTGAGTCCTGTGCAAGCTGCTAGAGCAACGGAACGCGCAACGGAAGCGAATTTGACTTTGAGAACTCAGTTTCAGGTCGCCAATGCTCAAGAAATGCCCTTTGCTGATAATTCTTTTGATTTGGTTTGGTCGCTGGAAAGCGGCGAACACATGCCAGATAAAACTAAGTTTCTCCAGGAATGTTATCGGGTGTTGAAACCTGGTGGCAAGTTAATTATGGTGACTTGGTGTCATCGACCGACTGATAAGTTACCACTGACGCCGGATGAGGAAAAGCATTTGCAGGATATTTATCGGGTGTATTGTTTGCCTTATGTGATTTCTTTACCAGAGTATGAAGCGATCACACGTCAACTTCCATTAAACAATATTCGCACCGCCGATTGGTCAACCGCCGTCGCCCCCTTTTGGAATGTAGTCATTGATTCGGCATTTACTCCCCAAGCACTTTGGGGCTTACTCAATGCCGGTTGGACTACCATTCAAGGGGCGTTATCGCTGGGGTTGATGCGTCGCGGTTATGAACGCGGGTTAGTTCGGTTTGGCTTGTTGTGCGGGAATAAGTAGAAGCAAGACCGCGCTGTTTTACCACAGCGCGATCGCACTACAATTTAATAAATTCAATGACTGGCTACATGGTATCGATTCCGATTACCCTAGCAGCTTGCCCACCGCCAAAAGTTAAAGTCTCAAGGAAGGATGAGTTTTATTTTAAAAAATTTGGATAAAATATCTCCTGAAGAATTACAGTCTATCCGCTAACAAGCTCAAGACTGGCACGCTCAGTTGTAGTTTATTGCAAGGTATTAAAATAATTAGTAATTCGTAATTAGTAATTATATGATTTTAGACTAATACCCTTGAGATCAAATATTTTGCCTATCGATTACGCTTATAGCATCGGTGAGAGGTTAAGGTAATTGCACTTTTGTCATTTCTTGTTAACCTCTCATCGATGACTGCTACTGCCCAACAGCTTTCAATCATGCGTATGTTATGTAGGCAAAAATTCAAGTGATTTCACGAACCTTACTGTCCTGTAAAATTTCCTATAACCCCACCAGCTTCGAGCGAACACGAAAAGATTGGACCTGTGCCCTCATAGACATAAAGATCGCCAAGGTTCAGGGTTTGCCAAACTTTTGGCCCAGAAGTAGTGTAAATTATAGGACCAACGAAGGCTGCGTTTCCAACACCATTAATCGAAAGTGTTTGACACGAGCTATTATTCCCATAAATAGAGATTGACGTTGGGTGAGAACCTGTTGATAGTTGCAGGGTTCCTACAACTTCAACACTGTAACTACAGTTATTAATAATTCCCCCATAACTCGAAGTGCTTAAACATGAATTGTCTTTGGGAAAGGAATTCTTCATAGTAGCTCCTGGTCCCGTTACTGCCAAAGCTTGGTTCGCCACTAAGCTTATAACTCCAGCCAACATACTCACCAAATAACCTTTTATAAAAAACCGCATTATTCTTAACTCCAATTTTGTAACTTATTTCAGTTTCATAATTGAATTTACCTAAGAATTAAGCACGTTTTTGACAAAGTTATTCTGTCGTTACAATACTTTTTCATAACTTTTTCATATAATATTTAAGCTATCAAAGACTTTGAAAATAATGATAATCAAAAAGAGGCAGAGGAGTGTGACTGAAAATCACATCCTCTTCCTCTCCATCACACGATTATCATTTTCACTAAGCTTAATTTGAGTATTTTAACTCATTGACAAAAAATGCTTTTTATTAAGGAATCACGGATGCGCTTGTAGAGACGTTGTATTGCAACATCTCTACATACTACTAAATCTCACCAATAACCTTAACTAAGCGGTAAGGAATAAGAGTTATAGAGAGTTCTTGCCTAAGTGATAGCTTAGATAAGGGAATTTAGCGTGATTTCATTCAACGACTGTTACCGAAGCCCCTTCATTGGATGGAGGTACACCAGGTAACTCAAGACAATATCCAGCACCATACACTGTCTTGATATAACGGGGATGGCGAGGATCGGGTTCTAGCTTGGTTCGCAAGTGGCGAATATGCACTCGAATCGTTTCTATGTCATCATCAGGATCGTAGCCCCAAACTTCTCTGAGGATTTCGCTGGGAGAAACTGTTTGACCGTGGCGTTGCAGCAAGCAGTGAAGTAGCTCAAATTCCAAGTGAGTCAATTTCACTGTCTCATTGAACCATATTGCCTCAAATCTTTCGGGAACGAGGGTTAATGAGCCATAGTTGAGAATCTCACTGTGCTTTGCGGCTTGGGGAATCCGGTCAGTCCGCCGCAAAAGTGCCCGCACCCGCGCCAGCAGTTCTTCAACTTCAAAAGGTTTGGTGAGGTAGTCATCTGCGCCAGCGTTAAAGCCTTCCACCTTGTCCTGAGTTTGGCTCAAAGCCGTCAACATTAACACGGGAATCTCAGAGGTGCGATCGTCGCGGCGCAGGCGTTGACAAACGGTAAACCCATCAACTCTGGGCAACATTAAATCGAGCATGATCAAGTCTGGTTGTAGCTGGAGAGCCAGCGCTTGACCTTTGATGCCGTCTTCAGCTTGACTAACATCGTAGCCAGCCATTTCCAAGTTGACGGCAACTAGTTCTGAAATCGCTGGGTCATCGTCTATGACAAGAATCCTCGGCATTCTTAAAAAATTATTACTACTTATTAAGGATAATTAACAACCTTTGATAGATACAAAGATTTTTGAATCAATGATGAAAAAGTTTTTAAATCTTACATAAATATTAAGATTAAATGACTGTGAAATCAAGACTCAATTACACGAAATCTTATAGTCTATGATGTGTTATACTCCCCCCTACAATCCGTCTTGGTTTTTACAAAACGGTGTGATGATGACTGTATACACCGCTTTGTGGGGAAAACGTAACTGGCAAAGTACTACTAAAGACCCAGAACCGTCTTATCACGAAAAAATCTTTATTGGTGGCCAAGGTGTGCCAATTTTTGGCTTGGTTGCCATCCCGGAAAATGCTCACAGCACGATTATCGGGACTTATGGCATTACCGGAGAATTAAAAACAGAATGGTTTTTGAGAGTGCTAGGACGTAAAGCCTACGCTCAAGGCTATGCTGTAGTGTTATTTGATTGGCGTGCCCACGGGAAAAGCGCCGAATTATCGCCCACTCTCACCTCTGATGGTTTGTATGAGGGGGAGGATTTTGTTCGCATTGCCGCTGCTGCGAAGGCAATGGGATGTCCGGGTAAATTTTGGTTTACAGGATATTCTTTAGGAGGACAGTTGGCACTCTGGGCAGTGAAGGTTGCTGGCGAGGTGATTAGGGAGGATGAAGATTTAGGGCTAGAAGATAGCGATATTGGCGGTGGTATGGTGATTTGTCCGAGTTTGGATTCGGAGCGATCGCTATCTTATCTAGTTACAAAGCCCTTCGGTAGATATTTGGAAGCGGGGATTGCCCAAAATTTAAAAAAACTGGCGTGGCGAATCCATGATGCCCATCCTGGAAGCCTTGACCCAGAAGCGATTGAACGGGCGAATAGCATTTGGGGTTTTGACAATGAACTGGTAATTAAGCGACTTGGTTTTCCTTCTGTGGAAGCATATTACCAAGCTAGTAGTGCTTTACAAATATTGCCGCAAATCTCAAAACCGACTTTGATTTTATATGCTGCCGATGACCCACTTTTTGACCCAGCTATCATACCGGAATTAGAAGAAGCGTGCGATCGCAATCCCGCAATAGATTTGTTACTTACTCAATACGGCGGTCATGTTGGCTATTTGAGTAGTAAAGAGTGCCAGCGTCAAGTACAAGACCCCGATCTTTGGTGGGCATGGAATCGGGTTTTACAATGGTTAGAGCAACAACGAACAAAGTGATAGGTCAGACGATATTCTAGTTGCTAAGATGCTCGACAGATGGAGTCGTATTGCTTAGAAGCCCAAAATAGAGAGGATGGCATTGACCCAGAAGCTACCACAATATCATTGGTAAACCAGCAATAACAGAAGCAATACCCGTCCAGAGAGTAAAACGCGCAATATCTAACTCATCCAAAGCAACGCTCATTTGCCTAATTGCTAATAGCAGCGCTGCTAGTAGCAGTATAAAGAAGGCAAAGTACTCCAAATTAAGAATCATTCATCCTCACTATGTTCTACAAAAAAGTAGTTCTAATAGGTTTTTAACAAGCTTTGGCAAGGGTTTTTTGTTCCAGATTTAACACTTTCTGAGAAAAACTATTTACCAGTGAAGATATATCTACTTCAGAATACTTGCAAACATTCCTCTGAGTTTTTTGAGTAATACTGTAATAGCTAATGTTGTAGCCAAAAGAAAACTTCCGATTATCTGTCAAGGGTTTTAAAGTATTCTCTCTCAAGGGATTTAACGTGGAGTTGAGGAGTGTATATCTATAGTAATAAAAATGGTACGTACATATAGAGTAAGAAATCACAATATGAGCTAGCAATAGCAATCGCGGCTACCTGTATTTAGGTTTACAACTAGACTTAATATCTAACAACACCTTTGGCTTTTTGACTCAATGAGCGCTTCTAATGAGATTTGGCAGCCTGCACCGACGGATTTCACTTTGCTACCGGATGATATTCATGTCTGGCGCATAGAGCTTGAGCAACCGGAAACACAACTACAAAATTTAGCAGCAACTCTTTCCAGTGACGAAATGGCTCGTGCAGAACGGTTCTATTTTCAGGAACATCGACAGCGTTTCATCGCAGGTCGCGGTATTCTCCGAACTATATTAGGGCGCTACTTGGGTATCCAGCCGTTACAAGTGGAGTTTAATTATCAACAGCGTGGCAAACCAGTATTAGCAGATAAATTTGCCGATAGTGGACTGGCGTTTAACTTGTCTCATTCTCAAGGGTTGGGTTTGTGTGCGGTGAATTGTACTTGCCCAATTGGTGTAGACCTAGAATATATTCGCCCGATGTCCGATCTGGAAGCTCTTGCCAAACGGTTCTTTTTACCGAGAGAATATGAAATGTTGCGATCGCTATCTCCCAACCAGCAGCAAGAGGTATTTTTCCGTTACTGGACTTGTAAGGAAGCTTATTTAAAAGCAACTGGAGACGGACTATCCCAGTTAGAGCAAGTTGAAGTGTCGCTGACTCCTACAGAACCAGCCAAGTTACAGATAACTGAAGACTGGAGTCTTTTTGAACTAGTACCTACTAATGATTATGTTGCTGCCGTTGCCATAGCAAATTATGGCTGGAATTTAAAATGCTGGCAATATTGATCTTGACTAAGCTTATCTCGTGGGTAAAAAAAGAGAGATATTGCGGAAAAATCACAAATGACCAATGACAACCAGCTTACTTATCTTCCTGCATATTTCTCACAATTTTTGTCACCAGTTTTCTAGGTACAAATCTGACGCTTTTTGCAAGTAGTTTATTCATAAAACCAGGAATAACAATAGTTTTGCCCTTCATTAAGCCGTGAAAACCAATTTCGGCTACAGTTTGTGCATCCATCATTCTCTTACCCTTGAGCAACTTCGAGTCAGCCATCCCAGTTCTTTCATGAAAGCCAGATTCTGTTGAGCCTGGGCAAAGAACTGTCACGGTGACACCTGTACCTTCTAATTCATTAGCGATCGCTTCAGAAAAAGATAAGATATAAGCTTTAGTCGCAAAATAAACTGCCATCAAAGGCCCTGGTTGAAAAGCAGCAGCCGAAGAAACATTCAATATTTTTCCTTCACCTTGCTTTACCATGTGCTTCACGAATAGCTTGGTTAAATGGGTAAGGCACACCAAATTTACCTGTAGCATTTCCAATTCAGTCGCTAAATCTGTTTCGTGAAATAATCCATAGATACCAAATCCAGCATTATTTACCAGCACATCAACATTAATATCAGCTTTCTGTAACTCCGTGAAAATTTCTTCAGGAGCGGTTGATATAGATAAATCCTTGACAATAGTTTTGACAAGATTTCCAAATTTTTTTTGGAATTTACCTGCATTTTCTACAAGCTTTAATCCGTTTCTATCTACTAAGACCAGATTGTAATCATGGGCAGCAAAAAGACATGCTAATTCGTAGCCAATACCACCGGCTGCTCCAGTAATAAGAGCAGTTTTTTTGCTCTGAGTTTGATGTGTTGTGTTCATGTAAAAATGTTGGTAAATTCAACTTGATGAAGCTGTATTGCATTTACAGTAGTTCTCGTTCTACAATTAAGTACGCGTAATATCTGAGCCGACGAGAAATGTCTTGAGCTATTACCCTTTCAACTGCTTGCGTGATGCATTGGATAGATGTAGCAGTCCAAACGTAAATTTAGGACTTATGCATCGAATAAGTGAGGCATTAAAGAAGTTTGGTTATTTCAAACTATTAGCGCTGGCTTTTGATTACTCACAAAAGCCAGTAGGGAAAATCAAACTTTTATGCCCGACACTAACCATTCTATCCTCGATTGCTTCTGTCAAGGGGTGAATACTAAAAATTTACATGATTGAGCATAAAAAAACAGGGCAATTATATTGCCACTGTTGGTATATAAGTTGTTGCTGGCATCTGAAATATTAACTATTCAGCAGTACTGAGTTTTAAAAAACATCGACTAAATAAAATTGTTTTGTTGTAGTTGTAGGGTGTGTTACGGCTTCCGTAACGCACCGAAATTATTCGGGATAGTGCGTTATGTTCCTAACACATCCTACGCAAGTTGTGAACTCCTAAGCGAGATTCAAGAAACCGCTTTGAATCAAGTAGGCAGTATAAGTCATAAACAATTGAGAGTCAATTGGAGGACAAACAATAGAACTACCTGCTAGTGCCTGGAGAGTATCTTGGCAGCTGATATGAGGTCTTCTAGCTTGCAAGTACAAATCAGGAATAGTTAGTTGTTCATCAGACCAACGTTCCAGTAAAAATGGTCGCAGAGTGTATAAAGGATTGTCAGCAGAAGTGACGTTATTGATTAACTCTGATTGCCATTTTTCGTAAGGAATCATCTCAACTGAATAACCAAAAGAGCGTATCCACTCAACTAGCATTTTCAAAGCGGCGGGTTGGGGATGTTGTAAATTGAAAGCTTTACCTATAAATTCTTTTTGCCGTGATAGATAAACGATCGCTTTACTTACATAGTCCACAGGTGACATATCCAACATATAATCTACATCAGGGAAATATCCCATTTGTAGACAGCCCTTGGTCATCAAATTGATAAAATCATGTGTGTTACAAATGCCTGTTTTGCTATCGCCAGAAATCAGTGGTGGTCTGTGGATAGTTACAGGAAGTCCACGGTCACGAGCAATTTTAACTAACTTTTCAGCTACCCATTTAGTTTGAGAGTAACCAAGATAAATACCTTCCCAATGATTGAATTCATCCTGTTCTTTAACAACCTTACCAGCATAAGCAGTTGATTCAAAAACAGCCACACTAGAAACGTAATGTACAGGCTTGACTTTAATTTGACAAGCCAATCTCAAAACTTCTTGAGTTCCTAGAACATTGGCTGCCTTTAGTGCTGAGTATGGGAAAACATAATTCAACAAAGCACCGCTATGATAAATAGTATCAATATTGGTAGCTAAAATTTGAAACTGTTCAGAGCCAACGCCTAATAAAGGCAGAGATAAATCACCGACAATCGGAATAATTCTGGAGGTAAATTCTTCCTGCCAAATTGCATATTGTTCCAGATTCTTTTGGAGTTTGCTTTTGCCTTCTTCAGCATTAGCAGCACGCACTAAGCAATAGATATCCGCATTAGTTTCCTGTAGCAATTCTCGGATGATAAAGGCTCCTAAAAAGCCTGTTCCTCCAGTTAAAAAGATGTTCTTGGGTTCACTTATAGCTACATTAGATGCAGCGCCGGGATGGATGGTGGGGTCAAGAACAGCCTCTGCACCTAAATCTAGAATTGAGGGTGCAGTGTTGGCATTAGAGGCTACTACCTTTGTATCTTGAACTGGCGAACCATCTTGCACTTCTTCAGCTAAACGCTGTGAAAGAGCTTCAATATTTGGGTAATGCCACAGAAGTAATGGAGAGGGTTGAAATCCGAGCAACTTTTCTAAGTTACTGACTAGAATCATTGCTTGGGCTGAATCCAACCCATAGTTTTCTAAATGTTCTGTGACATCTATTTCATCAGTTGCGACTCCTAGCAACTTAGCTAAGTTAGATACCAAAAATATTTGAATATCGTCTGCTGTGAAAGACTGTTTTATAGTCATTTTTAAATCTCCAACAATGATGTAGAACGAACAGGGTGATATTGACTGTAATAATCGGAAGCTTGCAGTCCTTGAATTTTCAAATTTTGGACACGGTACAAAAAGGCTGCACCAGTCATAATTTGATTAGCAACATCAACTACCTGACGATTATTTGGTTCAGATAGATAAGAACCGCGTACCCAGTCATTGAAACCGCCCATTGCCGGGCCACACCAAATTTGATAATCGACTTCTCTACCTTTTTCACCAGAACTAGACCAACGGGAAGATAATCCTAAATACCAACGGAAAATCAATGCCATTTTCAGTTTAGGATTATTAACTGCTTTTCCCAGTTTCTCAGGATTCTTTTGGGATAAATAAGCCGCAGTTCCTTCCCATACTTCAGCAATAGTTTTGCGAAAAACTTGTTTTTCTAATTTCTCTCTTTCTGCAAGTGGGATGCTTTCAATAGAATCATAAGCGCGGTAGAGTTCAAATAATTTCTGCGCTCGCATGGGGAACATTGTACCCCGTTTGAGAACTTGCAATTTGACTCCCATTTCAAACATATCTGCTGCTGGGGCCATTATCATATCAGCCATTTCTGCTTGGGCTAATAACTTTTTGGTATGTTCACAAGCCCCAGATTCAACGCATGATTGATTAATGGAACCGGTCATTATATAAGCAGCACCCATCATAAAGGCTGCTAATGCTGATTGTGGTGTCCCAATTCCCCCTGCAACGCCAATTCTAATGGGTGTTTGGTAATGATATTGTGCTTGAATTTCATCTCGTAAGGCAATAATAGAAGGTAACACACAAACCAGGGGACGATTATCTGTATGTCCTCCAGAATCAGCCTCGACGGTAATATCATCAGCCATCGGAACTTTGGCTGCAAGGGTTGCTTGTAACTCAGTAATTAACCCTTGTTCAAGAAGTTCTTTGATTATTCTGGCTGGTGCTGGTTGCAGAAATTTAGTCGCAACTTCTCGGCGAGAAATTTTGGCAATGATTTTATTTTTGATTTCAATTTGATTGGCGTTATTTAATCCCAATCCAGCAACACGGTAATAAACAATGTTGGGGGTCAAGTCGAGAAATGCAGAGGCTTCTACTGTTCTTACTTGATATTTGAGGTATAAATCCACAGCCCGGCGTTCAATCGCAGGTTCGTTGGGGCTGTGGATTAGATTAAATGCGTAGGGCCCTTGAGGTAAGGCTTGTTGAATGCGATTTATGGCTGCTTCCAAACGTTCTGGAGTTAAACCACCTGCACCAAAGGAACTCAAAATTTGTTCTTTTCCTAGTGCAATGACCATTTCTTCGGAAGCAATTCCACCAGCCATTGCACCGGTAACGTAGGCATATTTCACTCCATGAAAGGAGAGAAAATTGGGATCTCCAAACTGTTGAATGCGGATTGGTGCTGCAAATGTTAGCAGTTCTACTTGTGCTGTTGTGCCATTATCACCAGGGGATAAATAACCCTCATTAGTGACACCGATTTTTCCGGCAACTTTCACGATGTAGCAGGGTTTATTTAACACCATCAATTTATCTTTGATGGTTTGTTTCTCGAAAGATACAGTTTCTAAAGAACCTTTCCAAACCTGGTTTTTGTTATGAGACCAAGCGGAGAAGTTAAGACCATTATCGTGTTTACTTAGTACCGTATCTACGGTTGTCACGGTAGTTATCCCTCGGATTACAAACAATGGATGATAAAGTTGAAATGTGTAGACTTTTTATAGGAGTCTAGATTTTCATACCAATTCTCTAGGAGATGCACGTAATAATTTTTAAACGAACCGCGAAGGACGCAAAGGGCGCGTTCGCGCAGCGTCTCGAAGAGAAGGAAGAAAAACTTGAGAGAGAATTGGTATGAGATATTAAGATTCGTCGTTAAGCAAGTTTTGGGCGCAAGCTAGTTGCAATTGAATTATTTCGCTCATTTGCTGACTGTAATCTTGTCTAGCTTGTAAGAAGGCAGTGTGTGCTTTAGTTATCTTTGAATTATTAGCATTGAGCTTTTGATACTGGGTCTTATTTAAATCGAACATGCTGATGATGCTACTAATTTTTTGAGTTCTGACGGGTGGGAAAGAAACAGGAATTGGCTGTCTAATTGCGCTTGACTCAGAAGATTGTAATTGTTCTCTCGGTTCAAAAACGTTATCAATGATATTTTTCGGTTTTACTTCTTCTAGCTGAGGCAAGATGTTAGGAGAATAATTTTCTTGTTGGGTTATTTGGTTGGAAGTGTTAAGAGAATCTGTGATTTCAGATTGTTGGACATTAGGTATATCTGGATGCTGTATTTTGAAGCGATCGCTCCTAAGATCCCCAGCGAAATTTTCAACAAGTTTACGATTTTCTTCGCTCAAAATTGTAGCTGCGATCGCTTTTCCACCCAAGGTAACTGTTCTCAATGTTGCTTTATTTGAATTAGCAGTGTCTTGGGCTTTGCTATACAGTGGTGATAAATCTACGTTCACCTGATGACTGAGTAGTTTTGCTAATGCTTTGACCATTGCAGCATGGTCATCCATTCCTCTACGATTTAGAGAGACTGTGATATGTTCTTGGTTGCCGAGGATTTTATCAATCCATCGGGAACAGACATTACCCGCACCTGCTTCTAGAAATATTTTGACTCCATCGCCGTAGACACGATTAACTAATTGTGGAAAATCAAGTTCTTGGCACAATCCTTTGGCAATGTTGTGGGCAATGGTATCACTCTCAAGTACAATCGGTTGATAGTCGGCGGCTGAGTAAAAAACAATACCGGGGAGATTTTGCGATGGTAAGGTGTTTACCTTCTTGATTTCCTCGTACTGCGATCGCATCGCTTCACAATGTATCACATGGTCGAAGGGAGCAGGGAAAGAATTACAACCTAAAGTCGCAATCACTCGCTTGCAGGCTGCATCTTCACCAGCAATTAATACTTCTTCTGGTGTGTTGATTTGAGTTAAGTAGACATGATTTTCATGTTTCAGGCATTCTCTAACTTGCGATGGAGTAGCCATGAGAACATAGGTATTCCAAAAATTGTTGTTTGGTGAATCGGTTAATCCCCAATATTCACGCACCGCATTTTTCGGCCCAGATAATTTATCGCCAAATAGAGGTGATGAGTTTAAGGTGTTGCTTCCACCCTCAAAATCACTCCAAACTCCTTGGGCAACCATCATACTAGTTTCACCCAAGCTATACCCAAATACAGATTGCGGCTTGACTTGAAAATCATCTCGGAAAATTGCCGTCATGTATCTAGCAAAGGCAATTTCACTTTCAAACATTGCCAATGAATCATCTAACAATTGCTTTTCGAGAGTTTCTAGTTGCCTAGTTGTCAATTTCGGTAAGCTTCTGGGATAAACTAGTTTTTCAACATCGGCTGCCCGGTTGTAAAGATTGTTACTTTTTAAGTCCTCGAAAACTTTAGGAAATAAGCGGAAGACGGTGCGACCAATACCGATATAAGAATTGACTGCTGCGGGATAAACATAAGCTACTGCTCCAGTTTTACCCAATGGTTTCGCTGTGAAATAACTACCTAGTGGTGTTTGCCAATCTGTGCCGTTTTCAAAGGCATTATTTACACCTTTGCGGGCAGATTCAATTTCTTTGAGTAAATCTTTTGTGTTACGTCCTGTGATTGATAAGACGTATTTTGGATTAGAATGCTGTTGAAAAGTAGCGAATGTCTCGCTGGCGGTAGCTGATAAAGAAGAACTAGCTTCGATGGATTTTTGAAGATGGTTTAGGATATCGGGTATAGTGGAGCGATCGCTAACTGCAATGGGAAACAGATGAAAAGGCATTTGTTGCAAATATCTGTTGTCGCGCTCTTCTTGGCTGGGTTCCTCCGATAAGATTAAATGGGCGTAACTGCCATCTATACCCATGCTATTAATTGCTGCTATTCTGCGTGTACCGCCTTTATCGACAAACCAAGGTCTTGATTCCATTGCCACATAGAAGGGGCTACCTTCCCATACTTGCGGTGTTTTGACACCAGACCATTTGGGTGTCGCGGGAATATACCTGTAATAAAGACAGAGAGCGGTTTTGATTAAGCTAGCAATTCCCGATGCTGTATAGGTGTGGCCGATATTGGCTTTGACGCTGCCCAATGCACAATGCAAACCATTGCCCACTTTCGGATAAGCTTGCAGTAAACCTGTGATTTCGGCTTCATCCTCCTGGGGAACGCCACTACCGAAGACTTCCACATAGTTAACCTCTGTGGGTTGAATCTCCGCCATCTCGAAAGCTTGTTTGCAGACATTGCTGATAGCTGAAGCATCAGGTTTTACCAAAGCATCACTCAAAGTAGAATTACCTTGTGCAAAACTCATGGCATCAATTACTGCATAGATGCGTTCATTATCTTCTTTAGCAGCTTCGTAGCGCTTGAGAACCACAGCACCCGCACCTTCGCCAACCGTCCAGCCATTAGCTTGTTGGTCATAACCCAAGGTATTGACACCCGTATTAATTGGTGCAAATTGGCTGCGGAACAAGACATTTTCCACACCACCGGCTAAATCTACTGCACCCACAACGACTGCATCAACTTCTCCCGTAGCGAGTAGCATTTGGGCAACTTCCAACGCTTTCAGGGCAGAATTTTCGCCAGCGCTAACGGTGAATGCAGGGCCAGTGAAATTCCACAAAGCAGAAATCCGACTCGCCATGATGTTGGCGATGTGACTGACATATTCGCCGATTTCTACTGGTTGGTGAATGCTATCTTTGACAATGGTTTCCAGTTGGGAAAGCTGTTCAGCAGGTAGAGAAATTCCTTGGTTGAGTAAGCCATCCTTAACTTGCCAAGATAGATTCCATCTTTGCTGTAGCTGATGTACGGAAAATTCTGTCTCGGCGGCAACAATCACAGCCACATTGCCACCTTCGTGTAGTTTCGCATCTTTTACGGCGCGATCGCTAACTTTCAGAAGCAACAATTGTTGTGGATTTAATTTCTCTATCTCATTCGGGGGGATTTTGCACGATAAAGTATCGATTTCAAAATCCTTGATATATGCCCCAACTGGTGCTTTCCCGTCTGTTAAACCGTACTCTTTCAAGACATTTTCTTGATTTTCTATCCCGTGCCATCTTAGAGGCGGTAAGGAAGTAAAATGCTGTGTTCCATCATAAATGCTGCGTTCAAAAGCGTCTAAACCATTGCAGTTACCAAAAAAGGCATCCATGCCAACAATGGCAATTTTGGTAGGTGGAATAGGCGGAGTTGATTCAACTGGTTGTGTTGTAGTTCCTTGTTCTAAAATCAGATGAGAATTAGTACCGCCAAAACCAAAAGCACTAATAGCTGCCCGTTTAATTGGTGCGTTATTATTAGGCCATGCTGTAGCTGTTCTAACAATTTTATCAGCGGAAATTGTACCTTTTTCTGACGTTAAAGGTTCCGAAACATTCATGGTTGCTGGAATTACACCATGAGACATACTCAAAATCACTTTAGTCAAGCCAACCATACCAGCAGCAGTTAACAAGTGACCAGTATTTGCCTTAGCAGAACCCACCAGAGGCGCAGCTTGATTTTGACCAAAGAATGTTTCTATGGAGTTGAATTCGGTTGTATCTCCCAGTAATGTGCCGGTGGCGTGACACTCTAAATAATCGATGCTTTTTGGACTAAAATTTGCCTCATTGTAGGCTCGTTCAAAAGCTAAGGTTTGTCCTTTAGGATTCGGACTTAATAAATGCTTCCCTTTGCCATCATTCGATAGTCCATTACCGCAGATAGTGGCGAGAATATTATCACCATCTCTAACGGCATCAGAATATCTCTTCAGCATCACCATCCCAACACCATCGGCGGGAATTAGCCCTCTAGAGGATTTATCTAAGGGGCGACTGATGCCGTTTTCTGCATACCCTTGAACACCGGAAAATAACATCCGCACAAATAGCGAATCTGCACAACTGATGGCTCCAGCTAACATTACATCAGCTTTGTGTGACCATAAGTAATGAGATGCTAGTTTAATCGCATAAAATGATGATGAACAAGCAGCATCCAGACATAAATTAATTTGGGATAGAGATAGAGCTTGAGCAACGATAGATGCTGGTAAACCAGATATCATCGCATTGTATAAAGATGCTTTATTTGCACTTGGTAAAGCAGCTAAATCAAAGTCTTCATCCTGCAAAAGTTCTCTAACAGCAGGATTAATAGCTTGCTGGTAAATTGGAGAGAATAATTGATTAGATAGTTTTGTCGGGAATGACAAATTACCTAAAATTACGCCACATTTTGCCAGAACAGTTTGATTACCCCAATAACCACTTTGTTCAATTGCTTGTTTAGCAGCATACAATGACCATTTGAAGGTGTTATCTAAACTGTCAACAAATTCTGATGGTAGATTGTATTCAGATGGATTAAACTGGAAGTTGCGGATGTAACCGCCTTTGAGGGAATAAGTTTTGTCTGGTGTACCTTTAACTGGATTGTGAAATATTGTCGGATCTACTCCGATTTCTTCGACGGTTGCAGAGGATGTCGAATCTTTTTGATTAACGATGTTTTGCCAGTATTCTTCAGGATTCTTTGCATCGGGGAATAGGCATGATAATGCGATGATGGCTATTTTTTCCACGATTTATATGCTCCGAGTTTGGGTATTTAGCAAGAGATAATTAAAAGGCAGGATTTACGCTGTTCCCCAAACTTTGAAGTGGCTTATAGCAATACTAGAGTTGTGAAAATTAACGAACCGCCAAGACGCCAAGAGCGCCAAGAAAAGAAAGAGAAGTTTTCACAAATGGTTTAGGATTGCTATATATAAGTGTTGAGTGGTAAAGGAGGATTATTAGCTTCTGAGCATTTTCATTGACCAAATAATGGCATGAGCGCCGAGCATTCGTGAATAGATTTTACCTTGGCGATCGTGTATGATAAAGTTTGCGATCGCACTACTTGGTGTCTTAGCTAGTACTTCACAAGAAACGTAAAATGTTTCGTTATGTGGTATCGCTTCAAACTGTTCAAATTTTTCCACTTTTCCAGGTAAACAACCTTCTTCATGAAAGTGTTGTGTCCAAATCCATAAGGCGTGCATACTCAAGTCTGTTGTATAAGGATTTACCCATTGCACAGGGAATTGTCCTTGTTGCTGTGGTGTGAGTTCTGGCCAAAGACATTCTGTTGTAATTTTTTCAGGACTGATGTTTAAAACTCTTTTGACCTCTTGAAAACCAGGGCCGTGAAATAATGTAGCCCCACCATTTTGGTAAAATGCTTTTCCTGTAGCGGTAATGATATTATCTTCTTCGAGATTAAGAGATTCATAAATGGGTGCAGTTGGGATTTCTCGCTGGAGATTGAGTTGAGCGCTAAAATGAAACTGGATTCTACCTTGTGGGTTTTTACTCGAAATTTTGGCTTTAAGTTCAATTCTTTCAAGATTAACTTTAGAAATTTCTTCTATTTCTAAAATATGTTCCTTCGCTAATGTTTCATTGAAAGTAATCCCCTTTAAAACTTTAAAATCTTTGTAATTAAACAATCTGTAACCAGGATATAATTGTTCAGAAGCATTGATAATCCAGGTCATTGCACAAGTTGCAGGTAAAACTGGAGAACCAGCAATCGTATGATCGTGCAAAAATGGATTAGCCTCCAATGTCATTTGGCGACGAATACGATAGGTTCTAAGTTCTGAATCTAACTCTACCGCAAGTGGAACAAGTGGACTACCAATGACAACTTGTGCAGTTGCATGATTGGTATGATCCATTTCCTTAACGAGCATTTGTGCGCCGACTGCAATGGGAATTATATCGATTTTTCGCTCTTGAAAAATCTTCTTTAATTCTGCTGTCACCATGCCACTATCCCAAGCGCCCCAGTTGATAGCGACTACGTGACATGAGGGATAACTTTGCTTAAATATATGGGCTGATTTGTTCAGAATTTCATTTGCGATCGCATAATCAGATTGTCCAGGATTTCCGTAAAAGCCTGTTACGGAAGAAAACAAAACTAAATGCTGAAGTTGATTAGGGTTAACGCAAGTTAGCAGGTTTTCCAAACCTTGAACTTTGGCGGTGTAAACCTTTTCAAAATCCTCTTCTGTTTTCTTTTCAATTAACTTATCAGCTAAGTTTCCCGCGCCGTGGATGATTCCTGTAATTGGGCCGAGATGTTGCACAGCAGTGGCAAGTTTTTCTTGTAAAGCTGGCGTATCTGTGACATCAACGCTGATATATTCGGCTTTAGCTCCGGTTTTTTCAATTGCTGCTAGAGTCTTTTTAATTTCGCGGCTGGAGGTAATTTTGTTATATATTTTTTGTACATTCATGGGTGTGGGCTTCTCTCCTTGAGAAAGAAGATTTTCCATGATGCATTTTTTCAATGCGGAGTCATCAGAATTTTGGGCATAATCTGGCTCAGTTTCTAATAGTTCGGAGCGACCGAGGAGTATGAATTTGCAGGGTTGCTGTTGAGCTAATCTGATAGTACACTCAGCCGTAATCCCTTTTGCACCGCCGCTCACGACAAAGACAGATGATGGACTAAGCTGGGCTGTTTGTGTCATAAATCCTCGTGAATAGCTGCATAAATTGGGTTTTTTGATATACGAACCGCGAAGACGCTAAGAACGCGAAGGAAGATAAATAGGGAATTTTGTAGTAGGAAGAGAGTAAGAAGAATGCACCATAGCAGCCCTAAAAGATTTATGAGATTCTCTGTTTATTTCTTTTCTTCGCGCCCTTCGCGCCTTCGCGGTTCGTTAAAAACAGGAATTTTCACAACTCAAATAAGACTGCTATATCAAAGAACTAATTAATCGGCGATAATGGTGACTCGTCCTTGTGAACCGTAGCCAACTTCACTTATATAAAGGTTGGGGTCGTGAAGTTCGGCGATGATGTTTTGTACTGACTGTTTAGCGTCAAGTCTAGGACTTAAATCGATCGCACGAGTAAATACTTTTGGCCATTCCCATCTCAGGGTTTTGGTTAATCCAAATAAACCAGCACCGATCGCACCGAAGTTGACTTTATACTCTAAACCGAAGGCTCCATCAAGGTGAGCTACTGTGCAGAAACAACTACGTCCATGCTTTGCGGCTTCGTTCAGAGAGGGTTTGAGGTGTTTCGCCATCAAAAATACGTGCTTGACGATCGCCTTTTCTGATTCGTTATAAGAAATACTTCCGGTGTGATTTCCTACAAACATTGGATGTAAGTGGATGAAGGCCCCAATCGCTCCGCAGTGAGATGCGATCGCTTGCAATTGTTGTTGAAGATGTTCTTCACTTAAGTTTGCTAAGGTGACGCGGGTTACTCCTGTGGGTAAAGGCGCTTGTTGGGCGATGAGCGATTGGGGGAAGCTGATAACTACTACTTTCCAGCCTTTCTCGATTAGGGATTCAGCTAATTTATAGGTGGTGAGGGAACCATCATCGGTGATTAAACCGATGTGTCCCTCTGGTAATGTGAAATCCAAATAATCGGGCTGTGGTAAGCTTCTGAGTTTGACGAGATGGCGCTGGATATTATGCTCTAATTCCGGTGGCTGCTGTTGGACAAACTCAGGCTCAGACTTTTTTTTTTCACCTCCAGCCAACTGCTGTAGGTAATCGACTATTTGACCGATGGTGCGGAGGTCTCCGAGTTCTTCGATATTTGGCTTGGGTAAGTTGGGGTACATTTCTTGCATCGCCCCTAAGATTTCTACCCGTTTGATAGAGTCAATCCCTAAATCAGCTTCCATGTCCATTTCCAGTTCCAGCATCTCGACTGGATAACCAGTCTTATCACTGGTGATGGCTAACAGGGTTTCACCTAAGTTTGCAAATTCATCACTTGTAGAGACAGAGAGAGCAACTTCTGGTTCTGGGGTGAATGCGACAACTATGCTTGGTTCCGGTGCAATGACTACCTCAACTACTGGTGCAGTTTCTACTGCAATCTCGGTTGCTGGTTGTATTTCGTGAACTGCAATTTCTACAGAAACACTTTTGGAAGCGTGGGATTGCAGATACTCTACAACTTGACCGATGGTGCGTTTTTCTGACAGTTCTTCTAAATTTGGCTTGGGTAAGTTGGGGTACATTTCTTGTAGCGCCCCCAAGATTTCTACCCGTTTAATAGAGTCAATCCCTAAATCAGCCTCCATGTCCATGTCCATTTCCAGCATTTCGACTGGGTAGCCGGTCTTATCGCTGGTGATGGCTAACAGGTTTTTATCCAAGTCAACAATATCGATGGTTGCGCCAGATACAGGTGCAGCAGTTGTGGGTGCTGGTTCTGGGGTGAATGCAACAACGTCGTTGGCTGGAGGTGAGCTAATTTTGACTACAACTTCAGGTTGGGGTTCTACAACTGGGGCAGGTGGCGCGACTACAGGCTCTACTGTCTCGACAGTGGCGAAGTGCGGTGTGGGAAGTGGGGAGTAGGAAGTTTCAACTAGAGCCTCTACAACAGCCGGGAGAGGTGCTTGGGTAACATTTAAGCCATTTTTAGCTACAGGCTCAGTTACAGGCAAAGGCTGGCTTTCTACTATCTTGGTAGTAGCGGGTACGGGTGCATCAGTAACAGTTGTTTCTGTGGTGAACGGAGTGAAATTGCTGAGTTTCTCTGTTAGTTGAGTTGCTCCCTCACCTGAGATGATTTGAGAATATTCTTGCTGGATGAGTTGGAAAAAGCTCTTAGTATATTCCAGTTGCTCTTGGAGATATTGCTCATGGATGCGTAGAGTTTCACCCTGTTGGGAATGAAACTGCATCATGCTACGCTCTAAGCTTTCCATGACAACTAGCTTCATTTTGGCAGTTTCGGCTGTTGATTTACTTTCACTCAACAAGGAATTCTGCTGCTGCATCAGTTGGAAAAACGCTTTAGCGTATTCCATTTGATGGTTGAGATAAGTACCGTGAACTTGTAAATTCTCGGCTTGATTTTCCTGGAATTGTGTCAGGAGATATTCTAAACTTGCTAAAAGTTGTTCGTAATTTGTAAGTTTTTCTGGTGTTGGTTGCATCTTAGATTCCTGGACTGGTTGTGACAGGGTAACAGGATTCATCTGTTGCTCTGGCTGGGTGATGATACTAGCAGTCACACCGTTCATTACTGGGGTAAGTTTTTTATGTCCGTTAGTCTCTATCACTGCTACAGGTGGAGTTACACCGGGGCTACTAAATAAAGGAGCTACAGTTTCAGAAGCTTCGGGAGTGGGTAATGTGACTTTATGCCCATCCTGCAAAGCTAGAGCGAAGGCATTTTTCGTTTTTTCGGATCTGTAGTTTATGCCGTTTAAACGGACATTTAATGTCTTCTTCGTCTCAATTGGGGGGATAGTTTGGGGAAGTTGGTAAGGATCGAGGTTATTCAAAGCCATACCAATTACCCGCAACTGCACAACTGCTTCTCGCAAAGAGCGATCGCTATTCTTTTGAGTGCTGGGATTCAAAGATACGGTGATGTGTGGGCGATCGCCAAGAATCTCTTTCACCAAGTTGCTCAGAATTCTCCTCGGCCCAAATTCCACAAAGCAAGTACCACCTGCCGCATAGATATTTTCAATTTCCTGTTTAAACAACACCGAGTTTGAAAGGTGCGTTTCCAGAATCTTTTGAATATTTTGGGCTTCCTTGGGATACTGCTTACTGGTAACGTTGCTGTAAACAGGGATTTTCGGACTTTGGAACTTGACAGACTTGGTAGCGATCGCAAAGGATTTCTGAGCAAAGGCGATTAGCGGTGTATGGAACGCTGCTGAAACAGGTAACAATACAGCCGTATATCCTTTCTCGTGTAAAGCCTCTTTGATTCTCGCTATTTCTGCGGTAGGCCCAGCCAAGACAAATTGAGTCGGAGAATTTTGATTAGCGATCGCAACTTGGGGAAAATGTCTCAGCACTGCTTCCACTTTGCTGATGTCTTCTTTGACAGCCAGCATACTACCCGCATCATGATCTGGATCTTCGGGTGCAGCCATTGCTTGACCCCTAGCTTTCACTAAGAACAAGTAATCTTCGGTACTCAAAACCCCCGCAGCCCATAGTGCGGTTAGTTCACCAAAGCTATGACCGGCAACAAAATCTGATTTAAATCCAGCTTGTTGCAATATGCTGTACATCCCTGCACTCAACACCCCGATGGCTGGTTGAGCGTATTCTGTGCGTTGTAAGGCAGCAATTTGGACATTCTTTTCTGCCTCTCCAAACACAGGATGAGGAAAAACGATTTCTGACAACGGCTGCAAATTATCTTTGAGCAACAGGCTATCCATATAACCATGAAGACGGCGCATCAAAGGAAAATTCATCACCAGTTCGCGTCCCATCTCCAGGTATTGCGAACCTTGACCAGAAAATAGAGAGACAACTTTTCCGCCCAACTCCATACCAGAGGAACGGTAATAAATCCCTTGGGGATGCTCCCAAGATGCTGCTGACCCTTTGAGTTTCAGCCAGTCAATGCTAGTTTGCAGAAACTTGCAAGCTTCTTCGAGATTCTCAGCGACAAACCCAAATCTGGCAGCAGAGAGAGGAATTTGTTGTAATTTGCACTCATTGACTAATTGTGCGTAATGTGCGGGTGCATCTGGCGATCGCAACTTACCTAAAATCTCTTCCGACTTGCTCAACAATTGCTCTACCGTAGGAGCAAACAACAGCACTTCACTAGCATCACTGTGTAAGCGGTAAGCGGCGTTTTGGTCGGCTTCATATTCTTCCAAAACAACGTGATAGTTGGTTCCGCCAAATCCAAAGGAACTTACACCTGCGCGTCTTGGTGCTTCCCCTTCTGGACGAATCCAAGGTCTAGTTTCGGTATTCAAATAAAAGGATGAATTTTTAATGTTGAGTTTGGGGTTTGGCTCGGTAATGTTAATTGTGGGTGGTAATACTTTGTGATGTAAAGCCAAAGCAGTTTTAATCAAACTCGCCGCACCCGCAGCCGCTTTTGTGTGTCCGATTTGCGATTTCACACTACCCAAAGCGATATGCTGCTTTTTGTCATCATGCACATCAAAAAAGTCTTTTAAAGAACCGAATTCTGTCGGATCTCCAGCCATTGTACCGGTGCCATGTGCTTCCATCAAACCAACAGTTGCAGGAGAGAAGCCGGCATCTTCATAAGCGCGTTCTAAGGCTTTAACTTGACCTTCTTTGCGGGGAGCATAAATGCTCTTGTAACGCCCATCGCTGGAAGTACCAATACCTTTAATTACGGCATATATTTTATCGTTGTCTCGTTCAGCATCTTCTAACCGTTTGAGGACAATCATCCCGATACCTTCACCCAGCATCATCCCATCAGATTTAGCATCAAATGGTTTGACATTTTCACTAGGAGAAACAGCCGGTGTTTTGCTGAAAGAGATGTAAGCCATGATGGTGTTGTCGGTATCAACGCCACCAGTTAGCATCATGTCAGAACGATGTTCAACTAGTTCGCTGATTGCCATTTTTAAAGCACCGAAAGAACTAGCGCAAGCGGCATCAACTACACAATTCATCCCGCCAAAATTTAGGCGATTGGCAATTCTACCTGCGACTACGTTAGCCAACATTCCAGGGAAAGCGTTCTCATCCCACTTTACGTAAGCGCTTTTGATTTTCTCGACGATTTTTTGCGTATCTTCATCGGATAAACCACTGCTTTTGAGAGCTTTTTCCCAAATCGGATATTCCAACCTAGCTGAAAGTGGCATTCCTAATTGCTTGGCCATAGCCACGCCTAAGATTACGCCAACAGTCTCGCGGTTAAACTCACGTTTTTCACCATAGCCTGCATCTTCCATCGCCTCTTTTGCAACCACTAAACTTAATAGTTGCGATACATCTGTGACTTCTAAAATGCTGGGAGGTATACCGAATTCCATCGGGTTAAAATCTACTTCTGGAAGAAATCCACCTCTTTTACAATAGGTTTTATCTTCAGTAGTTCTGGGATTCGGATCGTAATAATCTTCAACACTCCAGTGAGTAGCAGGAACATCGGTAATACAGTCAATTTTGTTTACTATATTTTGCCAGTATTCCCGCAAATTTCTGGCTTGTGGCAATAGAGAAGCCATCCCAACAATGGCGATAGGATTGTATTGTAATTGTCTGTTAATTTTGTTAATTGACACTGATTTATCTGATTTGTCTGACTTCATGTTTTTTTCCTCTATAGACCTCATCACAGCCTTCTCACAATTATTGATAAGGCTCTCTAACTCCGCTAAGGCAGTATCAATTGAATAAGCAGACATAGGGCATAGTTAGTACTGTGGATTGTGTAGTTACAGTAATTTCTGTTGCCTACTAAATAATGAAAATCTCTCGTCTTCTAAGCAGCTAGCTATCCTATCTTTGCTAAATGCTTTTCTCCAAATCAACACCACACGACACATACTGCCCTCATAAAGCCTTAGATTTATAGGCGACTTTGGCATACTGCGTAGGCGTAGCCCGTCGTAGACATCGCAAAAAATGTTATCCAACGCTAGACTCTTGATATTGTGGAAAAAGCTCAACCAATTTTAGATTTGTGATAGCGCAGCGTCTCGTATTCAAAATCTAAAACTTGCACGGTCGATAACGTTGTTAAAACTGGTAAAATAGTCTTGGAGTGTAATAGCTGCTTGACCAGTGATTTTAATCCATTTGGAATGGTAAAGATTTTGAGTAATGGTATCCTACTGGAACAATGAAAACTGAGGAGTAGCTAAGGGAACAGAAACGTTTTTTACCCGAAACCGTTTGATTATCTAACCTAACCACAGCAACATGTCTGTTCTTAATGACAACGTTCTGTATCTGGATCAATTTCATAGCCAATTTCAACGTCCGGGATAATATATTTTATGCTACTTCAACCAGGAAAGTTGACAAGTTCGTTACACAAAAGACACCATCCTGGAGCCGGATTTATGCAAATTGAAACAGTAATTAAACGAGCATAAGTGATGACCAAGCAGTTATCTTTAGCTATTTTTAATTTTAAAACTTCCATCAAATAACTAGTTTGTCTAACTGCTTTTAAGCGTTGAATTAATAAAAAGACTAACATACTTTACACAAACTAAATCATTTCTTTAAAGTTATTTTATAAATAAATTTCTACTCTTACTGATATGAATTTTTAAGAAATTTCAGCCGAAAAGTATAATTTATAACTATATAAATGAGTTAGATAGTTTGTTATTTACTGGTTAACCAGAAAATTCCCCTGAATTAAGTTAACAATGCCAATCTGTTGTCTAGTAAGTAACAATTCAATTAATACATAGATAAATTGAATAACCATAAGTATGTTTTCTCAAATAAACATGATAATTGAACCAAAGTTTTTGGTTATTTTTCAATATAAGTCAAGTTAAAAAGGAAAGCGGTTATTTATAAAGCAAATATTAATTTTTAGTATGTTACTTGGTAAACATAATCATGATTTCATTAGTGGTTATAAATCTCAACAACACAGACAAAAGCTAGCCACCTGGGCTAAACAAGGGTCTTAAAGCTAGCTAAACTTCCGTTACAGTAGACCTCTTGGCATTTGTGCTTTTTGCACTCTTGGGGAAAAGGGTAAAGGGAAACGCCTTCGGCTGGGGAAAGGAGAAGGGGTAAGGGGTAAAGGGGATTTTCTTCCCTTTCCCCTTTACCCTTTAACCTTTCCCCCTCTTCTTTCCTTCCCCTTTTCCCGACTTATGCAAGAAGTCTAGTGTACTCGTGTATTTTTAGATGTGCGTTGGCATAAGCCACTGAAGGTATCGCTTCATGCCTTTAATTAGTAGGATTAAAACGGATAAGAATGTCTAATAGTACACAACCTCACTAACAATAATCTGTTAGTAATAAGAAATCTGGTTAATAACCAACTATCTATTGGTATTCAATCAGCAGATGAAGGATTAGTGATGAGCAAATTTATTCAGTCTTTCATCTGACTATGATGAAATATTTTAGTGAGAGAATCAGGACTTATGAAAATAAAATTACTTGACAAATGAAAATTTGATTGTCATACTTAATAACAAGTTTATCCAAGTTTTGAGTTCATTTTTATTAGCGCTTGGTTGTTCTTGAAAGTTAAGTTTTCTGGTTAGCGCTATTGTATTTTACGCTACGGGGTTAGATGTCAAATTAGGATATAACTTAGGAAGCTTTGAAGTAATACGCCATTAATTTTCACGCCACAATAGTAAGTTTGGCCGGTAAAAGCGTACAACAATTCATATAAAACCAATTTAGAACCATCCACTCAATTGAGGTAGAAAACCTAGAGGAAAAGCCCTCTTGGTAATTTGCGGATGAGTCCATTGTAATCGACTAAATATAACCAGGTTATTCCCTAAAAAAGCAGAATTGGAATGAAAATATGGCAGTAAATAAAGAAAGTAGATTATTCAGAAAACCCGTAGGCCGATCGCAAGTAATTTTAGCAGCTTCTCTCACTTTAGCGGCTGGATTAATCACTTTCTATAGTTTGGCACCCTTTTGGTCTAAACCGAAAGTTGTGACAGCGCCAGCCAACCCTCCAAAAGCTGCCACCCCTGCGAAAGTTGCTGTGACTGCCTTGGGACGTTTAGAACCAGAAGGCGAAGTTACTACTTTGACTGCTCCCACATCTAATAATGGGGTGCGAGTAGACAGACTGTTAGTGAAAGAAGGAGATACGGTTAAAGCAGGACAATTATTGGCCTATCTCGAAAATTATGGTCGTTCTAAAACCGCATTGCAACAGGCTTTAGACCAGCTACAAGTTGCCAAAGCTAAATTGGCGCAAGTTAAATCTGGAGGTAAAACCGGAGATGTCGATGCTCAAAAGGCTGTAATTGCCCGTTTAGAGCCACAATATAAAGGAGATGTTGCCACACAACAGGCAACAATCGACCGCATCCAGGCGGAAGTAGACAATGCTCAAGCTGAAAATAATCGCTATCAGCAATTATATAGACAAGGTGCGATCGCGGCTTCTGTAGCAGATAGCAAAGCTTTGCAACTAAAGACTACACAACAGCAGCTAACAGAAGCCCAAGCCACTCTCAAGCGAACTCAAGACACATACCAAGAACAACGCAAGCAAGCACAAGCACAACTCACCAGTATTAGCGAAGTGCGTAGTGTAGATGTTCAAGTCGCACAAAGCGAAGTTAATAGTGCAACAACTTCTGTTCAACAAGCAAAAGCCGACTTGGATTTAAGTTACATCAAATCTCCCATAAATGGCAAAATTTTGAAAATTCACGCCAAAACCGGAGAAGTAATTAGCACCACCAGAGGATTTGCTGAAATAGGTAAGACATCTCAAATGTATGTGATTGCAGAGGTGTATCAAACCGATGTTCAAAAAGTGCGTGTAGGACAAAAAGCCACCATTACCAGCACTGCATTTCCTGGAACAATAAAAGGAACTGTAAAAGAAATTGGTTGGCAAGTTGACAAGCAAAGCATCTTTAGCCTCAACCCTGGCTCAGATACAGACCGCAGAATAGTGGAAGTGAAAATCTCCATCGATAATCCTGCCGATAGTGAAAAGGTCGCTCGTTTTACTAACTTACAAGTCGATGTCGCCATTCATATTTAGTCATTGAACATAGGGCATAGGGCATAGGGCATTGGTCATTAACAAATGACAAATGACAAATGACAAATGACAAATAATAAATAAATCCATGATTTTCAAAATTCCTTTAGCATGGCTACAGTTAGCCCAGCAAAAAGTTCGTTTACTAGTAGCTGTAGCCGGAATTGGCTTTATTGTGTTGCTAATGTTTGTGCAACTTGGTTTTCAAGATGCTCTCTATTCTAGTGCAACTGCTGTGCATCAGAATCTCAAAGGAGATTTATTTTTAGTTAGTTCGCAATATAAATCTTTGACCTCAAATCAAAGTTTTTCGCGGACTCGTTTGTATCAATCTTTGGGGTTTGATGGCGTAGAGTCAGTTAGCCCCATGTATTTGCAATTTGCCAAACTCAAAAATCCGGCAACTGGTGAGAAATATTCAATATATGTTATTGGTTTCGATCCAGGTAGACCTGTAATCAATCTACCGGAAGTTGAGAAAAATTTAGATAAACTCAAAATTCCCGATGTTATGCTTTTTGATCGGGGTTCTCGCCCAGAGTTTGGCCCAATAGCTGAAAAATTTAATGCGGGAGATACTACACAAACAGTTGAAATATTTCCCTTCAATTCATTAATTGGCTATAAAGTGAGAATTGGTGGCTTATTCACCTTAGGGCCTTCCTTTGGGGTAGACGGCAATTTACTTGTCAGTGACTCAACTTTCTTAAGAATAAATCCCAATACTCGTCCGGCCGATATGATCGATATCGGTTTGATTTCCCTCAAACCTGGTACTAATCCAGAAACAGTACTGAAAAATTTACAAGCAAGTTTGCCTAATGATGTCCAAGTTTTTACCCGCCAAGGCTTCATTGATTTTGAAAAAAAATATTGGGCTGTCAGAACACCCATTGGTTTTATTCTTAACTTAATGTTGACAATGGCTGCGGTGGTTGGTGTAGTTATTGTTTATCAAATTCTTTACAGCAATATTGCTACACAGTTCGTTGCTTACGCCACTTTAAAAGCCATCGGTTATGCCAATAGCTATTTACTAAATGTAGTATTTCAGCAAGCTTTAATTTTAGCGATTTTAGGTTATATCCCAGGATTTATTACTTCTGTTTTGTTATATAGTTTTGCAGCAGAAGCAACTAAACTACCAATAGTTATGACCACTAATAATGCAGTGATTGTCTTAACTTCAACAGTTCTGATGTGTATAACATCAGGAGCGCTTGCTATCAATAAACTCCGTTCCGCAGATCCAGGAGATATTTTCTAGCTGATTTTTAGTAGCAAAATAATTCAGTTATTTTGCCATGATATAAACTGATAGCTAAGTATTAGTACAGCTTCTCCACAGAATAATTCTTCTTATACACGTTTAGATTTTAGATTAAAAGTATTTACCAATATTTAAATTTGGTATTACTTAAAGTCTTTTATCTAACAAATCAAATTCACCTATTTAACAATGATTTCGATTTTATGAACCTTAAAGACAAAACTCTCCTAATTACTGGGATTAATGAATTTGTCGGTTTGCGTACAGCCGAGTTAGCCATAGCGCAAGGGATGAAGGTTCGTGGATTACAAAGTTCTACAGAACAGAACAAACAATTACAGAATTTAGGCGTAGAGGTAATTATTGGTAGTATCACCGATTCTACTATTGCCCAAAAGGCTTGTCAGGGAGTAGATATCGTTTTACATACAGAGCAAATTGCTGAAGAAGCTGGTGCAATTAAGCATTTTCGTGATGTGAATGTTGGCGGTACTGTCAATATGGCTAAAGCTGCTAAACAAGCTGGTGTCAAAACATTTGTGCATTTATCTAGTGTGATGGTTTACGGTTTTAACTATCCTGATGGTGTTACAGAATCCGGCCCACTCTCTGGCGAAAATAATCCCTACTGTCAAACGAAAATAGAAGCTGAAACAGCAGTATTAGAACTGAATAATCCTCCAGATTTTGGCATCATTATTATTCGAGCCGGTGATGTTTACGGCCCAGGAAGTATTCCCTGGATAGTCAGACCAATTCTGATGATGCGTCAAAAATTATTTGCCTGTGCCAATGATGCTAAAGGAGTTATCAATCACGTATATATAGATAATCTGGTTAATGGCATTTTTCTCGCGATAGAAAAAGAAATCTACGGTGAAATATTTAATATCACCGACGGACAAGAAACTTCGTGGAGAGAGTATTTTATGCGTTTAGCAGCAATGGAAGATTTACAAGCACCCCTTTCATTATCAAAAGATGAAATCAAATTGTTTCTAAAGCTACGCGTTCAAGGACAAAAACTGTTTCGGAAAAAAGTTGATATCCTACCAGAGTCTATAGATTTTATGACTCGTCCTTACGCTTGTTCCATTGCCAAAGCCCAAAATCTGTTAAATTACAAACCAGCAGTTGACCTAGAATTAGGTATGCAGCAAACACATGAATGGCTGCAAAAAACAGATATTCAAAGCTTGATGAAATAGTTCATAGATTTTTAGTAATTCAGGAGTCAGGAGTCAGAATGGGCTAAACGCCCCGCTACTGCTAACAGAATGATTGCAAAATGAAATATCTAGGAGACTCTTGATTTACTTGAAATGATTCAGCTTGGTATCAAAGTATCCTTAATTCTGACTCCTGGATTCTGACTTCTGAATTCTTACGTTGCATCTACCTAACTACGATTAACCAAATAATCCACAGATTTTCCGAATACTTATTTTCTATGAGTAGCAATCAGCCACGATTGAGCATCGGATTACCTGTATACAATGGTGAAAAATTTATCAAAGAAGCCATAGATTCACTCTTGGCGCAGACCTTTGAAGATTTTGAACTTATTATTTCAGATAACGCATCAACAGATAAAACTGAGGAAATTTGTAGAGCTTATGCCGAGCAAGAGCAACGTATTTGTTACTACCGCAATGACACGAATATCGGTTGTGCTGGTAACTTTAATCGTGTCTTGAAACTGTCTTCGGGTGAGTATTTTAAATGGGCAGCCCATGACGATCTACATTCTCCAGATTTTATCAAGAAGTGTGTCGAGGTGCTTGACCGAGATCCTACTATAATCTTGTGTCACTCCCAGGCATATTTCATTGATGAACAGGGGAATTTTATCCAAAATTACGATATCAAAGTCAAGGCCGATTCACTAAAGCCACAGGAGCGTTTTCACGAATTGCTGACCAAGCATTTATGCAATCAATGTTACGGGGTAATTCGCACTAGTGCTTTGAAAAAGATACCGCCTATGGGTGGTTACGGTAATGCAGATGGAATTCTTTTGTTAAGACTTGGTATTCTCGGTAGGTTTTATGAAATCCCTGAATACCTGTTTTTCTTCAGAAGTCATCCGCAACAATCAATGAGTATGTTTTTTCCCAATTATTTGTTGTTAACAAATACAAATCAAAAATCATTCTTGAGTATGCTGCCTGATTTTTATGGGTATACAGTGTGGTTTGATTCAGCAAAGAAAGGACAAATTTTATTCCCACATTGGAGAATAATCTGGGAGTATATACTCTCTATATGGCGTAGTCCCCTGAGTTTGAATGAGCGGCTATGTTGTCATAGAAGTCTACAACAGCAGTTAAAAGGAACAGAATATCTTTTGCTGAAAGATTTGCTAAGTGTGCTGCAAGTATTTTGGAAAGGTTGGAAAACAGCATTCATTAAAGAAGAGCAAGTCATTCTTTGAAAAAACCAGTTTACAAATAAAAGCTGGCGATGGCTGCGCCAATGTCTGTGACAAATGTAGCTTTATATCAACCCAAAAATCACCTATTCTGACTACAAAACTATGCTGAAACTATCTCAACTATCTCATGTTTTGCTTGCTACTTTAATGAGCATCAGCTTTGCAAAAATAGCGAACGCAGAGCCAACTGCAACACTTAATGTTGTAGTCAATGGAATACATCACCAAAAAGGTGAAATTTGCTTCCGAGTTTATGCAAATGAAAAAGGATTTCCAATGAGTAGTACTAGTGAAGCTCAAAGTGGCTGCGCTAAGATTACTGGCACTTCTGTAAAAAAAGAATTCTCCGGTTTGAAGCCTGGAACTTATGCTGTTGCTGTGGTTGACGATCAAAATGGCGATCGCAAACTCAATAAAGACTTTTTCGGAATTCCTAAAGAAGGTTTTGGAATTTCTAAAAATCCAACTGTGTCTATACAAACAGGTACACCAAAGTTTCGTGATGCCAGTTTTGTTGTAAACAAAAATACAACAGTGACCATCATTATGAAATATTCACTGGATTCGTAAAGGGAATGGGGAGTTAGGAGGAGAGGGAAAATTATTCTCCTCTGCCCCATCCCCAATTTCCAATCCATTATTCTGTCGGAGATTAAAAATTTAATGGAAGATTTGGCAATATTTCTGTCTAAGTCTTTGATGGGTTGGCTGGTTATTCAGGTGTGTTTTACGCTTGTCTTTATATGGTATCTGCGCTCATCTAAAAAAAACTTATTACCAGACGATCAGCTACCCAAAACAGCAGTAATTCTTTGCTTACGCGGAGCCGATCCGTTTTTGCCTAGATGTTTGCGATCGCTCTTAAATCAAAACTATCCACAGTATGATTTAAAGTTGATCGTTGATAGTCACGAAGATCCCGCTTGGAAAATTGCTAGTGAAACCATCACAGAGCAAGAAGCAACCAACGTTCAAATCAGCCCTTTGAGAATAGTACGCAACAGTTGTAGTCTCAAATGCAGTTCTTTAGTTCAAGCTGTCCGGGAGTTGGACGACTCTTACAAGGTGGTTGCTTTAGTCGATGCTGATACTATAGTTCATCTGAATTGGCTCAGAGAATTAGTCAGTCCTCTAGGCGATGCGAAAGTAGGCGCAACAACCGGCAATCGTTGGTACGTACCAACAGGTAGGTATTGGGGTTCTTTAGTGCGGTACATCGGCAATGTATCCACAGTGGTGCAAATGTTTATCTTTCAGATTCCTTGGGGTGGAACTTTGGCTGTGAAAACAGAAGTGCTTCGCCAAACAGAACTGCTAGATAAGTGGGGACAAGCTTTAGGCGAAGATTTTATGATGCACGACATCCTGAAAAAACATGGTTTTCAGGTAAAGTTTGTGCCTTCGCTGCTAATAGTTAATCGGGAAGAGACTGATTTATTTAACTTAATAGACTATCTCAAGCGCCTTATCCTTTTTTCTCGACTGTATCATCCCCGTTGGTTGGCTCTTGTGAGTGAAGCTGTTTCTAGCATTTTGTTTCCGACTCTACTGAGCGTGTTAGTTCTAGAGTCGCTGTTAGAGGCAAAATGGGAAGCTGCGGCTCTGTTGTTAGTCTGCTATGGAGTTTACACTGTCGGATTACTCTTGATAATGTTGGTGTTGGAATTAGAGATACAGCGAGTGGTCCGCTCTAATGACCAGGCGATCGCCAAATTATCAGCTCCTACAATCATTAAAATGTTAATTGGGATTCCGTTGACACAGTGGGTTTATGGGTTAGCGATGCTATCATCCCTGTGGACATCAACAGTCACCTGGCGCGGTGTTAGCTATCGCGTTAAAGGGCCTTGGAATGTCCGCTTAGTGGAATATCGCCCTTATCAATGGTTGGATCAGCCTATTAATAGCAAGGTTTCTCTTTGAATTAAATTGCTAAATATCAACTAGGGCATGAAAGTTATTACACTAAACATTCCCTAGTCTTCAAATTATATTATCTTATATTTAGTAGAACTATATTAGCTATAACCCTTGTAAAAATATATGTTTATACTTGTTGATTGCCAAACATATTTACATTTTTAGCAAGGGTTTAGACAAATATATTAAGGGGAATTTTGACTTAGCAGTTTGGATGTTTTGTTAGTTTCTAATCCAGGTTTATATACGGGTTTGCAATTGAGTCTACTAATCTCCAACCTTTTCCATACCTCTTTCTTAATAAGCTACGGTGTACACACATTTTGGTAATGAAGCCCAAACTCTGGATTTACCCCCCTTAATCCCCCCTTATAAAGGGGGAAAAAAGAAATCTAGTTCCCTCCCCTTTCCAAGGGGAGGGTTAGGGTGGGGTAAAACCTTGCTTAATCAGCTATTTCAGACTTGTGTGTACACCGCTTGGGGAAGTTAGAGGGGGTCAGAAGGACTTGTGTGTAATACCTGTAGCCTAAGAAGATAGGAAAGCGGAAAACCTTTGTTGCTGGAAGGGAGTAATCCCCAAAGCATCTCTTCTAGAAGGAGAGAGATCGGACTCTATTGCACACAAGCTAGAAGCACTATAAACATCCACTTCAAAATCGAAAATTTCAGCTATTTGACAATGCGTAAATCCTTAGTCTAACTGTATTAGTGGGAATTTCTGAGCCAGATAATCAGGATGTTCATGAAACATTTGCTGCGTAAATCCTAAGTTAAAAACCAGCAATTTTGTGAAATATTCCCCTTTATTATGACTAAGCAAAAACTTCGCATTGCACTGTTTACAGGGTTGTACGCTCCTTTCTTAACTGGTGTTTCTGTTGCAGTTCATCAACGAGTTCGTTGGTTGCTAGAGCAGGGACATGAGGTTTTTCTAATCCATCCGCAAATCAACGATCGCTACCCTAAAAATGTTGGCGATCGCCCTATGCCAGGTTTAGAAGAAATTCAATCTTTTCCTAATTTCTCTGCTTACGCGTTCCCTACAGAACCACTGGTATTTTACAAGTCTCTTCCTCAACCGTTGAATTATCGACATTGGAGCGATACCAAGTTGCTGGAGAAATTTCAGCCCGATATTATCGTGGTTGAAGAAGCAGCCCAAATGAGAGGTTTATACTCATTTTTCTTGCAAGGTTATGGTCGCCCAATCGGCACTCAATACGCAAAACGAACAGGCACGCCAATAATATCACTCTTCCATACAGATATCGTTGCGTATATCAAATATTACTTTGGAGACAGGTTCTTCAATTTGGTTCGTCCCATCGTTCCCCTTTTAGTCAAGCAGTTTAGTGAGTCTTATGACTTCAATTACTTCTCTTCTAAAGAACAACTGACTAAATACGAAGAACTGAAATGCCAACGCGCTGAATACGTCGCTTATCAAGGTATCGATTGCGAAAAATTTCATCCGCGAAACATTTGTTACAACCCAATTCCTAACGATAACCGACCAACTTTGTTGTTTGTCGGACGCATCACACCGGAAAAGAATGTCAATCAATTGCTTGATATCTTTCCAGTCATAGCTGCTAAAATTCCTGATGTCCATCTGGTAATTGTTGGTAGTGGCCCGCTAGATCAAGAGATCCGCGAGCGTGCTAAAAAGTTTGGATCGAGTATTACTGTATGGGGCGAGTCTCACGGTACAGAACTTCTCGGTTGGTTTGCTAGAGCGGATGTTTTTGTCAATCCCTCCGTCACCGAGAACTTCTGCACGACAAATAACGAAGCATTAGCGTCTGGAACTCCTTTGGTTGCTGTTGTTGCACCGTCAACTTCAGAACAGGTATTTCCTGGTCGTAACGGCTTCCTTGCCCAACCTAACAACCCTACAGACTTCGCCCAAAAGGTAATTGCGATTCTGGAAAATCCCGATTTGAAAGCAGATATGACTAGACACGCTCGCCCCTCTATACTCGAATTTGATTGGTCGGCGTGTATGCAGAAATTTGAACACAAACTTTACCAAATCGTTGAAGGAGCGCAGAAGGTGGAGGTCGGTACAGGCAGTATAAGACCATAACAATCACAAACAGATCGCTAGTATTTACAGTACTAGTAGTTCGCCACGTTCACTTGGCGGGGTAAAGGGTAAGGGGGAAGGGGGAAAGGTGTTAAATCCCTTACCCTTTCCCCAGACCTCACAAGCGCATTTTTGGGTTGGCAGACTACTAGCGATCGCTAATTAGTGACTTTCAGTTTGACTTAGGCTGTTAGTTAAAGGATGCGATTGCATATCCTGAGTAGTACAATATTTGTTAAAAATTCTGTAAAATTATCATAAATTTTCAGTGAAATTACTGTGATAACTTTTAGCTAATATGTTATTTGCTGTATTATCTTAATGCCATACTACGGTTAAAAAAGTAATTTTTATGACATACGTACAAAAGTTATCAGTGTCTATGCTTGGAGCAGCTTTAATTGCCTTGGGCACAGGGCAAATGGCGCAAGCAGTACTATTAGTTGAATCAGAGTCAGCGGTGGTAAATCTTAATGCTAAGGAAGTGTTATTTACTACAGATTTTAATAGAGTGCCGGACTTTTTAACAGTTGATGAATTTGATAGACAAGCCGACTCTTTTCAATACTTTATTGATAAAGATGAGGAATTACCTATTTTTGGAACATCCCCTGCTTATAGTAACCTTGAGTCAATTATTCGCGGAGAAGAAATTCACATTGCAGGTGACGTTCGGATACGTGATGTCTTTTCAGTTGGCCCATCGGAACCAAATTCGGGAGGGTGGGGTAAGATTCGGGGTTCAGTACCATATAGCCTTGATGGCACTGTGTTGAAATTTTCAGCACCTCTGCAATTTATTGGTGATTCAGACGGTTTGTTTAGCTATCGCTTAGAGTTGTACGAGTTTGGTGCCTGGAATGGTATTACAAACGAAAATAAGGCTACTATTGCCAGTGTTCCCGAACCTAATTTTGCATTGGGTGCATTAACTTTTGCAGCTTTAAGTGTAGGTTTACGGCAAAAACGTAAAGACTGGACTTTAGACTAGAGAAGAGCGATCGTTATGGGTGGCTAGGCAGTAGCAGTGGAAAAAAAGAAAGGTGGTGCATACCAATGGGGGCAATTTGTGATAATTCATGATACTCATTGGCACGATTAAGAATTTGGAGGGGCAATTGACTGACATCGTAGTTGGCTTAGACTTGGGTACAGGAGGAGTACGAGCGATCGCAGTTGATTTGCAAGGACAAATTATCGCTCAGTCAACCAGAAGCTATCCTCTATTAACTCCACAACCCGGTTGGACGGAACAGAACTCATCGGATTGGGTGGAAGCCAGTTTGGATGCTCTGTTCGATGTCACTCAACAGCTAAACGGATATCGACCGATTGCCCTCGGTTTGTCTGGACAAATGCATGGCATGGTTCCTCTCGATGTGGAGGGCAAAGCAATCAGACCTGCAATTTTGTGGAATGACCAGCGCACGGGTAAAGCTGTTGCTGAGATTGAAGCCGCTATTCCCCGTCAGGAGTCGATCCAGCGCACTGGAAATCCGGCAATTACAGGATTTCAACTGCCGAAGCTCCTATGGTTGCGGACTGAAGAACCACAAGCATACACTCGGCTGTGGCAGATTCTTTTACCAAAAGATTATCTGGGATATGTGCTAACTGGCGAAGCAGTAACAGAACCGTCTGATGCCTCTGGTATTGGCTGTCTGAATTTGGCGAATCGGCAATGGGATACAGATATTCTCGATGCTCTCGATATCAGCCCCGCGTTATTCCCTCCAGTCATTGAATCTACCGCGATCGCTGGACGACTCAAATCAGAAATAGCCGCGCGCGTGGGATTACCTGTGGGATTACCCATAGTCGCAGGCGGAGGTGATAATGCCGCAGCCGCCATCGGTTTGGGCATCTCATCAAGCAACCTGAACCGAGGTAGTTTGAGTATTGGCACATCGGGAGTTATTTTTGCACCGTGCGATCGCCCAATTCCCGATCCTGAAGGTCGGGTACATTTATTCTGTCATGTGGATGGTGGTTATCATCTGCTGGGAGTGACGCTAGCAGCTGGTGGTTCTCTGCGTTGGTATCGAGATACATTTGTCCCGCATATACCCTACACCGCTTTAATGGATATGGCAGAGCGATCGCAGCCTGGGGCGCGTGGTGTTCTATTTCTGGCCCACCTTGCAGGAGAACGAAGTCCCCACCTCGATCCAGATACTCGTGGTGCTTTCGTGAATTTGTCATTAGCTCATACACCAGCAGATATAATTCGTGCTGTGCTGGAAGGGGTTGCATTTAGCTTGCGGTCAGCATTAGAAGTTATTAGTGCGATCGCTCCCCTCGATCAACTCTTAGCAACAGGTGGAGGCGCACGTTCTCACATCTGGTTACAAATTTTGGCAGATGTTTTGCAAACCAAACTCATTGCTCCCAAAGCTGAAGAAGGAGCTGCTTACGGAGCAGCTATTTTGGCAATGGTGGGGATTGGTGTTTATCCGAATTTAGCAGCTGCACTCAAGATTTTACCGCATGATAGTAATGTAGTAGAGCCACAGGCAAATCCTTTGTATGAAGCAGGGTTTAACCGCTACAAGCTACTTTACGATACCTTGAAAGCTATTCGTTGAGCGTTAAAGTACAGCAGTTTTCTTTTGCATGAGGTACAAAGTCACTGGTTTTGAGGCAGAAGGCAGGAGGCAGGAGGAAGAAGAATAGACCTCTTGGCATTTGTGCTTTTTGCAAGAGGGGGAAAAGGGTAAAGGTTAAAGGGGAAAGGGACAATACAGCAATACGGTTCAGATAAGCCCAAAACCCTCATGTAGAGACGCGATTTATCGCGTCTTAAAGACCAATTACCTACACCAATAACCCTTAACTGAACCGTATTGGACAATACAGAACCTTTTCCCTTTCCCCTTTTCCCGATTTATGCAAGAAGTCTAATAATTTGATTTGTGAATGCTTGGTTCTGTACCTCATTCAGTTGCAAAGTGCTGTATCTTAAAGTTACCCTGAATTACTGAAGATTTACAGAAGAAGAAATAATCTGCATTATATCACTCAGTCGTAGCGACCTCGAAGAGGGATAAGTAAGCCGACGCAAATATTTGTAGCTGTGATAGAGCAAGAGGCAGGAGTCAGGAAAAAAGAAAGTTATAGCCTAATTTATCTTGATTTACTTAGTTTAGTTTTATTGTGCCGTTACTAATTTTTAAGGTCTGGTAAATGCTTTTTTCAGCTTATCTACTTTGTATAACAATTAGACTGTTAGGGCATGTTTTCTAACTACTGGTTTAGCCTTGTAACTTTTTAGCTCCTCCTCAATTACCTTCAAAAGATGCGATTTAGGGACTTCCAGTGAAAAAACATCCCATCGTATGGACACGCAGATGTGTATTAGTGTCAATTTCTGCGTATCCTCTGTGGTAGACTGCGGCAAGTACGCTATTAGACTTCTTGGCATTTGTCGGGAAAAGGGAAAGGGGGAAGGGGAAAAAGTTCTGTATTGTCCCCTTCCCCTTTAACCTTTACCCTTTTCCCCCTCTTGCAAAAAGCACAAATGCCAAGAGGTTTATTGTGTAACTCGTGCGTAAGTCCGTCCTAATATCTATCTGAGGAAGCTCGACAAGCTTGGATAGCTCCAGACTTAAAGCACATTTAGTTAAAGTGTTTTTATCTATACAGTAATAATCAAAGTATGTCTTTTGATGTATTCTTTTGATTTTGCCACCTATCCTATCCCCCTGGATGGGATAATAAGTTACTAGTAGGGAAAAAGTGCAAACTATTCCCTAACTCCAAATCTCTCTGCACTTTGGTTATATTGAGGAACTCATTGTGGTTGCCACGCCGGAAAAAGTACAACACACTCACGAGCATCTATCAGGTAAAGACCGTGTAGCCGTATTGCTCATGGGCTACGGCGAAGTCGAAAGCTACGAAGATTTCGCCAACTATAACGAACAGGCTTTAAATCTACTGACAGCAAAATTTGCACCAGTACCAACCTGGATTTATCCGCCTCTGGCAAAGCTTTTGGCGCTATTTGACCGTCACGAGTGGGGACACACACACCACGATTTTATTTCCCCACACAACGCCATCTTTGAACAGCAGCGGGCTGGGATTGAGAAGAATTTACAAGAAAAATGGGGCGATAAGGTTCAAGTTTTCAAGGCATTTAACTTCTGTGCCCCTTTTCTACCCAATCAAGTCTTGGCAGAAATCAAAAACCAAGGCTTTGAGAAGCTGCTAATTTACCCACTGCTGGTTGTTGATTCTATCTTTACTAGTGGGATTGCGATCGAGCAAGTTAACAATGCTCTAGTTGAGTTGACTGACGGTGAAGAACACTGGGTTAAAGCACAGCGTTACATTCCTTCTTTCTTCAACGAACCAGCTTATATCGATTTGATGGCTCATCTGGTTGAGGAGAAAATTGCTGAGTTAGCTGGAGCTTATCTCCCTTCTCAAATCGGTATTGTGCTAATGAATCACGGCTGTCCCCATAAAGCTAAAGGCTTTACTTCTGGGATTGCCGAAAGTGAAGCAATGTACGACTTGGTTCGGGAAAAGTTGATTAACCGCTATCCGTTAATCTCCGTGGGTTGGCTCAATCATGACACGCCCTTAATTGATTGGACGCAGCCAAATGCAGAGCAAGCTGCTAATAACCTGATTCAATTGGGTGCGAAAGTAGTGATCTTTATGCCAATTGGCTTTGCCACAGAAAACCACGAAACTCTATTGGATGTACACCATATCATCCATGCTTTAGAGAAACAGCATCCTGGCACGAACTACGTGCAAATGGCTTGCGTCAACGATCGCCCAGAATTCTTAGCAATGGTGGCGCAATGGGCTGATACTCATATAGCAGAGTTGTTATCACAACAAAGTGTGGCAGTGAATCCTCAACTCGCAGGGGATCACCATCATCACCACCACCATCATTAAGTTTTGAGTTTACGAGGGTGGGCAAAGCTAGACCCACCCTACAATTAATTTACGCCCCGCAGCTTGCGAGTGTTATCAACTAAACTTTGAGCAAATTGATCGAATCTTTGAGAGAGCTTTTCATCTACTAGTTTGCCTTCAGGACTGAATGCACCCCAAGCTTGTCCGATCGCAATTTGTTCGGGAATCACCCAACCGTGTACCCAACGGATAATTAGCCGTAGGTCATTTAGGGCGTTGCTATTAGACTGACCACCCAAGACACTAATCAATCCCGTCACTTTATCAGACAGTTGGTCAAAACTCATCAAATCTAAGGCATTTTTCAGGACACCACTAACGCCACCATGATACTCAGGTGTCGCTAAAATTAACCCATCAGCCTGACTAACTGTTTCTTGCAACCGCTGAACATCTGGATATTCTGGATACTCCTTTGCGCCAGTGCAAAATGGTAGCTGCAACTGCCGTAAATCGAGAATTTCTACCTCTGCACCTACAGCTTCAACCCTTTGCGCTGCGACTTCTAAAGCAAGCTGGGTATAAGAGTTGGGTCTTAAACTACCACCAATGCCAATAATTTTCACCATAATTAACCCACAAACTATTAACTAGCTACTATCGTCAGATTTCTTAAAAAGCGGAATCGTTATGACTATGTTTATCTTAGCGATTTGTGCCGGAATGTGTCAAATTAATCTCTACTGGAGATTGGAGAAGCAGAGGAGCAGCACTTCCGCTCATTTCGGCTACGCTCAATGACCAACGCTCTGTTACCGAGGAGAAGTAGCAGTAATACCAATTTGAAAAATGATTGCGACAGATGGAAAACTGAAACACTTATCCAATGGATGTTTCACAATCCAAAATCTAAAATCTAAAATCCAAAATGGTATAAGTCTTTCCCCTCTGCCCCTTTGCCTCTTGTGCCCAATCCCCAGTCTTAACAGCCGCATACTAGATAACCCTCGCTCAACTTTATGTAATAGCCTGAAGAAACTTGGGAATGCTTTTGTGAGGAAGTTAGACTAGATAAGAAAAGTGTAATTTCCAGTTATTACAATTTTTGATAGAAGAATAGGCATAAAACCAGCGCTTAACTTGTGCCAGCAGACAAAGGGTAATTATTATGACAAATTCGGGAAAAAAAGCATTGATAAAAAGGCAGTCCTCAAAGCGCGTTGCTTGGGTTGGTGCAATTGCTGCTAGTTTGATTATGTTGCCAGGAATTTTCGGAAGTACTCCTGTCATGGCACAAAAGGCAGAAACCGCCTCGCTAAATTATGGCGACTTGATCAAGAAAGTGAAGGCGGGAGAAGTCGAGAAAGTAGAGTTAGACGAAACAGAACAGCTAGCAAAAGTTTATCTCAAGGGGCAAAAAGATAATACACCACCGCAACAGGTGAGACTTTTAGCGCAAAACACTGAGTTAATCAACATTCTCAAAGATAAGAATGTTGATTTTGGCGAAGTTTCTTCTGCGAACAGTCGAGCTGCTGTTGGGTTGTTGATCAACTTGATGTGGATTTTGCCACTAGTAGCTTTAATGCTATTGTTCCTCCGGCGCTCTACTAATGCTTCTAGCCAAGCGATGAATTTCGGCAAATCCAAAGCTCGCTTCCAAATGGAGGCAAAAACTGGAGTGAAATTTGAAGATGTCGCTGGGGTCGAAGAAGCTAAAGAAGAACTCGAAGAAGTTGTGACTTTCCTGAAACAGCCAGAAAGATTTACTGCTGTAGGCGCACGGATTCCCAAAGGAGTGCTGTTAATTGGCCCTCCTGGTACTGGTAAAACTTTATTAGCAAAAGCGATCGCAGGTGAAGCTGGTGTACCATTCTTCAGTATTTCCGGTTCAGAATTTGTAGAAATGTTCGTAGGTGTGGGTGCTTCTCGCGTGCGCGACCTTTTCAAGAAAGCCAAAGATAATGCCCCTTGTCTAATATTTATCGATGAAATTGACGCAGTAGGTAGACAACGGGGTGCTGGTATCGGTGGCGGTAACGACGAGCGCGAACAAACCCTCAACCAACTGCTCACCGAAATGGATGGTTTTGAAGGTAACACAGGCATCATTATTATTGCTGCCACAAACCGCCCAGATGTTTTAGATACAGCGTTACTCAGACCGGGACGCTTTGACAGACAAGTGATGGTCGATCCACCCGATCTCAAAGGGCGACTGGAAATTTTGAAAGTCCACGCGCGGAATAAGAAAATCGATCCTAGCGTATCATTAGAAGCGATCGCTCGCCGCACTCCTGGTTTTACTGGTGCAGATTTAGCTAACTTACTCAACGAAGCCGCTATTCTCACAGCTAGAAGACGTAAAGAAGCCGTCACTCTTTTAGAAATTGATGCTGCTGTAGACCGAGTTGTTGCAGGTATGGAAGGTACCGCCTTAGTAGACAGCAAGAGCAAGCGCTTGATTGCCTATCATGAAGTTGGACACGCTTTAGTAGGCACATTGCTCAAAGACCACGACCCTGTGCAAAAAGTTACATTGATTCCACGGGGACAAGCACTAGGATTAACTTGGTTTACTCCTAACGAAGAACAGGGGTTAATTTCTCGTTCCCAACTCAAATCCAGGATTACTGCTACTTTGGGTGGTCGCGCCGCCGAGGAAATCGTTTTTGGGAAGCCAGAAGTGACCACAGGTGCAAGCAATGACCTGCAACACGTGACAGGGATGGCGCGGCAGATGGTGACACGCTTCGGAATGTCAGAATTAGGCCCATTGTCCCTGGAAAATCAGAGTGGAGAGGTATTTTTAGGACGTGACTGGATGAATAAATCAGACTATTCTGAGGAAATTGCTGCCAAAATTGATTCACAAGTGCGCGAAATTGTTAGTAATTCTTACATTAAGGCCAAAGAAATGTTGGAAGAAAACCGCGTAGTTTTAGAGCGTTTAGTAGATTTGCTAGCAGAACAAGAAACAATTGAAGGTGATGTATTCCGCAAAATTGTTACCGATCATGTTCAGGTAGCCGATGAACAATTGGCTGTACCTCATTAAATATAAGAGTGAAATAAATGTAAAGGGGTAACAGTGTTACCTCTCTACAAGGGTTATGGATAACGTATCTTTAATTTCACCAGATGTCTATTCAGGAATAGGCAAAAGCTAATAGTCTATCAACTTTAGACTACTGAAAATCCAAAGGTTAAGATTCCCAACTTCTGAAAAAAGTTGGGAATTTTTTTGTGAAAAAAAATTACAATACTACCTCAGCCTTCCCAGAAAGTAGCACACATAAAGTCTTGTCACTGTAAAGCTTAAGCTATTGTATTATATATACCCAAATCATGTACTACAAGTAAACATAAACATCATGAAATATAGATTTTGGGCAAGTTATCTGCTTGCTGCTTTAGCATTTCTGCCCTTTGAGCCTGTAAGCATTACTCAGGTTTTGGCAACATCAGTTTACCAACTAGCACAAGCAAAATCTGCTTACACCCAATATATGCAGCTTGGTTATAATGAAACCAAACGGAGAAACTATAGAAAAGCTTTATTGAATTTTCAGCAAGCAGAGCGGCTACGTCCTGGAGATAGATATGCTACTGCTGCAATTAGAAATGTTACAAGCTACATTCAACGCGGTAGAAATCGTATCGCCTTTGTTCCAGGTAGACCTGGTAGGGTAAGGTCAGCAGGAACGCGGGGAAGTTGCTTTCAAACTGGACAATATCTTATTCCCTTGACACCAACAGATAAGGAAGCTCAACGTACCACATCAGAGCGTCCCACATTCTTTTTCTATCTTCCTCAAACCTCGACAACAGTGCAAGCACTAGAATTTGTTTTGCGGGATGGTGATAGCATTGACCCATTATATAAGGGAACTTTCAAACCTATTGGGCAGAATGGTATTGTTAGTGTAAATGTACCTGTCGATCAGCCATCTCTACAAATCGGTAAAGAGTACAATTGGACTTTTTCGATGATTTGCGATTCTAATAACCGCGATAAAGACTCTTATGTAGAAGGTACAATTGTGCGATCGCAAGATGAAAACCTATCTCTTCAGCTAAACCAACCAAACACAGACTTAGATCGCGCAGTTTTATTTGCCACAGCCGGATTTTGGGAAGATGCTCTGAGAACTTTAGCTAATTTACGCCGCCAGCGTCCGAACGATCCTGAAGTTCAGAAGTATTGGGAAGATTTATTGAGTTCAGTAGACATTAAAGAAGTTGTAAACAAGCCTTTATTGCCCTGTTGTACTGCTCAAAAATAAATTAACAATTACTTGAATAAGAATTTAGAAGCGGAGCCGGAGACGCTCTGCCTCCGGTCAGAATCAATGAGCCAGAGATTCAGATCCCTGGAATTGAGTGGGGTATTTCACCGTTTATTGAGACGCGACGCTCGAATACTCGCTATCGCGGATTCAATACCGCGATGTTATCCGCTAGTCACAACTCCAATTCAATTCTAAATTCTGCCTCCTAGCTCCTGAATTCTTTTAAAAATAATCAAAGCACTAGATGATACATATATACTAAAATTTACTATGGAATTGCTTGTTGTTACAAAGTATTCAACATAGAGCATTGAGAACGCAGTTGCTATGATCAAACGCCTGCTTGTAGTAGAATCCCCCGGAAAAGTCAAAAAACTCAGTCAAATTCTGGGTTCGGATTGGAAAGTTCTAGCTAGTTGTGGCCATATCCGAGAACTCAGTAATGAAGGAGACGATTCTTTGGGCTTCGTCATGGACGGCAGTAATGTTCGGTGCAATTACGTTCCGCGTGACCAACGAGCGAAAGAAACAATCCAGAAGCTCAAGTCTGCGGTTCGGCAGGTTGATGAAGTTGTCTTAGCAACTGACCCAGACCGGGAAGGCGAAACAATAGCTTGGCATCTCAAAGAAACACTGGGTTTAAGGGAACCGAAACGGGTAATTTATACTGAGATTACAGCATCGGCAGTACAGAGTGCGATCGCTAATCCCAGAAAGCTAGACCAAAATTTAATCGGTGCTGGGCTGTGCCGAGATTGCCTAGATAAGTTGGTGGGTTATAAAGGTAGTCCTTTAGTTTGGGCATTGAATAACGGCGCTAAGAGTGTTGGCAGAGTCCAAAGCGCGACGTTGCACTTGATTTGTCAGCGAGAAAACGAAATTCTGGCGTTTGTCCCCCAAGATTACTGGAGTGTCTGGGTAGATTATGCGGAAGGATTTCGGGCTTTTTACAAAGGGACGGTCGATTCTGCAAAAGATGCAGCAGACCAAGAAACTGAAACTCACGATGACGCAAAGGTTGGTAATAGTCCAGAAACACCGGAGTCTAAGCGCGTTCTTTCCGAAGCAGAGGCAACACGTTTAGTTGAAGAAGCACAGCGCCATCCTCATCAAGTGATTCATTTTGAAGGAAAAATCGTTAACCGCCAGCCACCTCCACCATTTACAACTTCCAGCCTTCAGCAAGCAGCCGGTTCAAAGCTGAGGTTTGCTCCCGACAAAACTATGGTTGTTGCCCAAAAGCTCTATGAGGCAGGGCTGATCACATATATGCGAACAGACTCAGTAATGCTGAGTCCAGAATTTTGTGCCAGTGCCCGTAAATGGTTGGAGCAAAACGATCCGCCGAATGTACCGCCGCAAGTCGCCAAGCATCGCAGTAGCAAATCGGCTCAAGAAGCACATGAAGCGATTCGTCCAACAGATGTGTTTCGTCCCTCAGTTCAGTTGCGTTTAGAACTTCCTGATGATGAGTTTAATCTGTATGTGATGATTTGGAAACGGTCAATTGCCTCTCAGTGTCGTGCTGCCCAATTGCGTAAAACTTTGGTGATTACTCAGTCTGGTTCCCTACTGTGGTCAGCCAGAGGGCAAGTAATTGAATTTTACGGTTATGCTCGGTACTGGAACAATCTCAGCAAGGATAGTGTTTTACCTTCGTTACAACAGGGACAAGCATTGAAACTAGAGAATGCTGGACATGAAAAGAAGCAGACGCAGCCACCACCGCGTTATAGCGAACCAAAATTAGTGCAATTGATGGAACGTAAAGGAATTGGTCGCCCAAGTACCTATGCTCCTACTGTTGCTACCTTAAAAAAACGAAATTATGTTGAGTTGAAAAAAGACCATCTGCAACCGACAGCGTTAGGGTTAGAAGTTGATGCATTTTTGCTCAAAGCACTGCCTGATTTATTAGAGGCAGAATTCACAGCGAAAATGGAAGATGCCCTTGATGCCATTTCCGAAGGAAAGAATTCTTGGCAGCATTATTTAACTAGTTGGAATCAGAATTACTTTATACCAGCGCTTTCCAAAGCTAAAACTGTAGTTGCAAGTTCCCCAACAGGTAAAGCTAATGTGATAAGCGATCGCAAATATGAAACTTCCAAGACGCGATGCCCTGAATGCAAAAATTTTCTCGCCAAAATTCCGAGTACTAAAGTTAAAAAGAAATATTTCCTCAAATGCACAAAAGGCTGTGAAAATGTCGTCCTATTTTGGAGCGACTTTAATAAAACTTGGCAGCCACCACAAACTAAAGTAGTCCAAGCTGATAATCAACAAAAGCCTCCCGTGAAGATGACGGCATATCCCTGCCCGGTATGTAAGAAACCTCTAGAGGAGTACAGTTATATAAAAAATGGGGAGAGTAAGACAATGTTGCGATGTTCTAACGCACAATCCCGTAAGGATACCAAACATAAAGATGTAGCTTATTTCAATACGTCAAAAGGGTGGTGGAGTCCTAAGTTTGGGGAATTAAATTGTTAGGTTCTACCATTGATATTTTTACCGTCAATAATGACAACAAATCATTTAATTTTGTAAGTCATAAGGTGTGTTACTGCGAGACAAGGGGTTTGCTTCTTCCTTAGTCAGCATAAATACTTGACAAACAAGCACTCAAAGTATTTAAAATCATCAAGAATTAATTACAAATTAATTAGTCCTAACTTTTATCGTTATAAACCTTGCTACGATGTCCAACTTCTACAACATTCACTACTAGAATATCATCGAAAATATCGTATATAACTCGATACTCACCTAGTCTAATCCTATAAGCATTTTCTTTACCTTTTAGCTTTTTTACACCGTTTGGACGGGGTTCTATGGCTAAATCATCAATTCTAAGTTGTATGCGTTCTTGAAGTTCTGGCGATAATTTTTTAAGTTGTTTTAATGCTACCTTTAATATTTCAACTTTATAACTCACGCAACTTCCTTTTTTATTTCTCGTTTTAGTTCTTTTTTAGCTTCCTCCCATGACACTGAGCCATCAATATCAGCAGATTTTTTTGCAAGCTCATAGGCTTTTAAATCTTCCTCTTCCTCTTCCTCTTCGATTTTTTGAAGTAATGCGTAAATCTCATCTAGAGTACTATCATAAGCTTGGTTTAGTAGTACGTTGATATCTTTAATTAATTGTTCGCGTTCGTGTGCTGATTTCATTTTTAATTATCCGAGGATGATTTTACTTTTTTTGCCATCATCTCTAGTTTCGCCTAAAGTCCGATCGGTTTTCAAGGATTTGACGAGCGATCGCTAAAATCTAAAAAGTGACCAATACTTTACAAAAATTGTATATTCAGAAATCCGGTCGAGGATGAGTGGCTGTGAAATTAACTTTGTGTATATATTTATCAACACGGTTGATTTACCTTAGCCGCAAGTTCTGCAATGTTCATCTGCTCGTATTGTTCAAAGGGTTGATGAATCCAGGGGTTGTCAGGCAGATAATCAACATAATAATTGGGTGCTATAACTGAACAAGCTTTATACCAAAGAACGGCAGTGCGAATTTCCTCAATGGGAAAATCAATATTTTGCTTGAGCCAAGGTATAGTCTGTTGGAGTGTGATCCCAGAATCTACTAAGTCATCCACTAGGAGAATGCGCGAACCTAACTTTTCGGCAGTCATTGTCAAGTGGCGGGAGAAAATTAAATTACTTCTTTCTTGCTTGCCAGTGCCACTGTAAGATGAGGTTGCTAAAATTGCCAGTGGTTGCTGGTATATACGGGAAAGAATATCTCCAACTCGTAGTCCTCCTCTGGCAAGACAGATAATCTGGTTAAATTCCCAACCGCACTCATAAATCTGAATAGCCAGTTGTTCAATTTTTTGGTGATAATCTGACCAAGAAACATAAAGGTCTGGCATAAGTCTAACGGGAGTGGTAGATGGCTGTATTGAAGGCAATGTCTACGACGGGCTATTATTTGGCGTCGCAGATTTTTTATTTTAGTATGAGTGCAAAGTTTTATGAATGATTTTACAGCTGATGGCGGTGCCAAACGAGATATTCTCAGTGAAAAACTCGACTTAAAAACAAAGCTGGCTTACGGTGCAGGAGATTTAGGGCCAGCAATCACCGCAAATATCTCCGTCTTTTATCTGCTAATTTTCTTTACCAATGTTGCTGGTATCCCTGCGGGTTTAGCTGGCAGCATTTTGATGATTGGCAAAATCTGGGATGGCGTAAACGATCCGCTTGTCGGGTTCCTGACTGATAAAACAAAATCTCGTCGTTGGGGGCGTCGTCTTCCTTGGATGTTTTATGGAGCAATTCCCTTTGGAATTTTCTTCTTCTTGCAGTGGATTGTACCGCGATTTAGTGCAAATCAGAGTGAGAATATTTGGCCGCTGTTCTGGTATTACGTAGCGATTGGGATTCTATCTCAGTCCTTTTACACGGTTGTGAATTTGCCTTATACGGCGATGACTCCAGAACTAACTCAAGATTACGACGAACGCACCAGTCTTAACAGCTATCGGTTCACATTTTCTATTGGTGGTAGCATTCTGTCATTAATTTTAACGAAAATTGTTTTTGACAATATTCACAATGCCCAACAGGGATATCTCGTTTTAGCAGCAGTTTGTACGGTGATTTCCACTTTAGGATTATACTGGTGCGTTTTTGGAGTTCGCGATCGCATCCTGGCTTTTGAGGCCAAACGCATCCAAGCTGAGGAACCTGCATCTCTTCCCTTCTTGGAACAGCTAAAAATTGTCTTTAGCAACAGACCTTTTCTATTTGTTGTTGGTATATATCTTTTTTCTTGGCTAGGTGTGCAGATTACAGCTAGCATTATTCCCTATTTTGTAGTCTATTGTATGGGTCTAAAATTTGAAGATGTACCCACAGTGCTGATTGCAGTGCAAGTAACTGCTTTGTTGATGCTATTTGTCTGGGGGGCGCTGAGTAAAAAAGTTGGGAAAAAAATTGTTTATTTTCTGGGAATGAGTTTGTGGATTATAGCAGCAGCCGGACTATTTTTCTTACAGCCTGGTCAAATAGTTTTGATGTATGTGATGGCTGTGATGGCAGGTATTGGTGTATCCACAGCTTATCTAATTCCCTGGTCAATGATTCCAGATGTAATTGAATTAGATGAACTGCAAACCGGACAACGCAGAGAAGGTATTTTTTATGGCTTCATGGTTTTGTTACAAAAATTTGGTTTAGCTTTCGGGTTGTTTTTGGTGTCAAATGCTTTGCAAGTATCTGGTTTCAAAGAATCTGTAGCCGGAAGTCCACTACCCATCCAACCGGAATCAGCACTGTTTGCTATTCGCGTTGCCGTTGGCCCCATACCGACAGTTTGTTTGATTTTCGGCTTAGTTTTAACGTATTTTTACCCAATTACCCGCGAAATGCACGCTGAAATTATGCTGAAACTCAAAGAACGGCAAGAGAAGAGGGGGAGTTAAAGGCAATACTATATCGGGTTTTGGGGAAAAGGAAAGAAAAAAACCTTTAACCTTTACCCTTTAACCTTTTCCCCAAACCCAATTCCGAGTTAAAAATGTACAAAGCGAGTGATATTAGGCATAATTGTTTCTTGAAGATTTACGCCGCTGAGGTTAGCTCCCCGAATGTCGGCTCCTCTGAGGTTAGTTCCTCTAAGATTAGCTCCTGCCAAATTCGCGTCTCTAAGGTTAGTCCAACTCAAGTCAGCTTGACTCAAATCAGCTTCACTTAGGTTAGCCCGCAACAAGTATGCACCACTTAGGTGAGCCTTAGTCAGATTAGCTTTGTACAGGTCAGCTTTGTAAAGATAAGCTCCTAAAACTTCTGCTTCGTACAAACTCGCCTCGCTGAGGTCAGCCGCAATCAAGTTAGCTTCAATGAGGTTGGCAAAAGAGAGGTTAGCCCGCATCAACTTTGCTGCACCTAAATCGGCATCTCTCAAGTTAGCGCCTTTTAAGTCAGTACCAATTAGATTAGCAGATGCGATCGCAGCACCTCTAAGATCCACCTGACTCAAGTCAGCTCCAATCAAATTGGCATAACTCAAATCTGCCTGCGTAAGTATAGCGCCACTCAAGTTAGCAACACTGAAGTTAGCCGCACTCAGGTTAGCTTCATTCAGGAAGGCTTTATGGAGGTTGGCACTACTGAGGTCAGCACTACTGAGGTTTGCCCGCACAAGTAAAGCATTACCCAAATCGACTTTTCTCAAGTTTACCCCTTGGAGGTATGCACCTCTGAGGTTATCGCCATGCAGATTCGCGGCGCTCAGGTCTGGTTCAATCTGGGGATTTTTCTTTCTCCACTCAATCCATTTAACTGCACCTGCTTTGAGTAAAGTTAGATGCTCTCGATTTGCCATTTTCTCTCCTTTACTCCTGACGCCCACCCAGAGAATTTACCCGACCAGCGACACTTTCAATAGCCGTTAATGCTCCCGCTGCTCCTGCTAGGATATCCTGTTCTTGTCCACCTAAGTAAAGCCGTCCAAAACTACCTACAGCTTGAACTTCTAGAATATTAATCCTCGCTGCTTTCTCCGCTTCATTGGCAGCCAGTGCGGCGTAAGCAGCAGGCTCCACTTCTAATACATACAGTGTTTGACCTGCTAGTAGTAGCTGTCCCCGGCGCGTGCGATTAATCAGTTGTGTTTGATAAGCATCGATGTTGCGGATAATCTGACTAGAAATAACACGCGGTTTGAGACATTCCTCTCTTTTGACTCCCAGGAACGCCAAAATTGCTTGACCAGCAGCTCTGGTTTCGCCTTGGGAGCTAGAATGAACTTCCAATAGTCCGTATAGTCGTTCAACTACCTGTACTCCCGGACGGACAGAGGCAGATTTCAGAGCTATATCCGTAATCTTATTAATTTCGATACCAGGAGATATTTCAATCCACAGTGATGTATCTCCTGGTAATGGTAAGAAGCCTTGGGCTACTGTTCCCATATATGCTGCATGTTGAGGTTGCAGGCTGTCGAGAAATACGAAACTGCGTAATTCTATGCCCAAGATTTTGCTCTCCAGTGGTGAGGGTAAAAGTTATCTATATGCAAGATATAAGTGCCTAACTTGACAATATAGGGTATAAAAGAGCGCAAAATCCGTTAAACGGATCTACACCCGTGTGTCAAATAGCAATTATAGAAGCTAATGCTTATTTAAAAGACCATTGTCGTCTTGGGATAAAATCTACTTCGATCGGACGACATAATTTTTGTTTAACACGGCTGCTTTGTAAACATCTTGACTCTTTTACATTACCCCAGTTTTACCCCAAATATTTCCCCAACATCTCCCAACCGGAACCGCAAGTATTAGATCCCAATAAATATGGCTCTTTCTAACTCAAGTTGTTTTTCCTAAAGTATTTTCATCCCTATCCTCCCAATCAGTTAAATAAGCAGATACAAAGCGCTTAGACACCTTGCCGTGGTTTAAGATTTCGGCGCGATCGCCACTGTTCACGCGGAAGGGCGATCGCTATTTTTCTGGTTTATCTATCAGGTACTCGGCAAGTCCCCTTCAGGTAAGACATTATCGATGCTGAGTACCCACGGTATACCTTTGTCAATTGGAGAACTGACAGTAATTTTAGCTCTGTTAGCAAACTGTTTTAAGCGATCGGCAAATTGGGGAACAGTTTTCATGATATTGCGATAACTTTCCATGTTATTACAAATCAGGATCAAGGTCAAAACGCCACTATTGATTTGGAAATACCAATGACAACTCGATAACAAAATCCGTGTCATGCGATCGCACGCTAAAAAAAAGCTTTTTTTCGTTGCTTCTTCAAGCTGTCGAAATAGTATTTCACTCAGCTTGATTGTTTGAGGTGAAGGCAAATCATCTGGATGTAGGTATGGTTGATTCATAAGGTTTTGGCAAGCTTCAAAAGTAACGAAGCTGCGGTGAAGATTGGTACTTTTGATTTTTTGCAGATTGAATATTGCAGAAAAATCAGGTTTACTAGGTTATTGTTCTTGAGTAACAATCCACAGCAAGTCTAACCATAACTGGGGATAAGTTTGCTTGAGATTTGAAAGGCGATCGCGCATCAAGATCAAGTTATTGGCATTCAAGCAAACAACTTCAACTAGCCCTAAGTATTCTGCTACTTCTTTGAGTAGGTTTTTTTGTTCTACTACAGCACTCATTAGTTTGTCAGGGCAATAAATACCAATGTATTTTGTATGGCGGATGCATGTTTTTATATTCACTCTTGTTAAATGAGGATGAGGATTGATTATCTTCACATAACATTGGTTTAACAGTTTCCATACCTGTGGGTGAGTGTGTTCAATAATTACGTTAAATTGCTGGGCTAAGTCTTCTTCGGTAATCATTACTCTCTCCATTGCTTTGTTGCCATCTGTTGCATACTTTGGTAAATACCTAATTGATTGTGCAAAAACTTCATACAGCAATTATTTGCTGATGCTATGTGCATATTCACTTTAGTCAAATAGGTAATTTTTCGTCAGGGCAAAATTTACCCCTAAAAGCGAAATTGGTTAGTATGTTTTCTACTGTTTGTGTTACTCGTCTATCAAGCATCAAAGCTGAAACTAATCTCTAAAACTGTATTAAACACTACTTTGTACCAATTTAATTGGTAAAACTTTACTGCAAGATATATGCTCTGTTTATTGGAGTTTGGGGCTTTTAAGCCAAAATAGCAGGTAGAAAATAATCAACCGCCAAAATAATTTGCGCCTCGCAAGCAAATTGGCCATTTCTGTGATAGTCTTTTTATATAGGGAATCAAGACAGCGAAAGCACAAAAAGTCTTCAAAGAGAAATGATATAAACTCAAAGACCAAACTTTCGCCTTGGCAGATGCAATGTTTAAATCCGCTACGGCTTTTTGAAACCAAGAGACACAAAGCCAATGAAGCAGGATAGTGACCTCCGTAATAACTTGAAGTCAATTAGAACTCGCTTAGGCATGAGCCAACAAGATTTGGCTAACATCGCTAATGTGACTCGTCAGACAATTAGTGGTGTAGAGTCGGGACAATATGCTCCTTCAGTAGCCATAACACTTCGCTTGGCCAAAGCGCTTGGCTGTCAAGTTGAGGATCTATTCTGGTTAGAGCGAGATTTACCTGAAATTGAAGCAGTTCTTGCCAAACCTGTTCCTAACGGTCAACAACTGCGAGTTAGCATGGCTCGTGTGGGAGGACAATGGATAGCTTATCCCTTGATTGGTAAGGATGCTTTTCGCCAAGATATGATTCCGGCTGATGGTGAAAGTACTAGTCTTACAGGTACAAATAAAGTTCGAGTCCGTCTTTTAGACGATAATCTCGACACACTTCACAACACCGTTGTGATTGCTGGTTGTGCCCCTGTGATTTCACTATGGGCAAGAGCTACCGAACGCTGGCATCCGCAACTGCGAGTCCAATATAACTTCGCCAATAGCATGGCTGCATTGCACAGTCTATGCAGAGGTGAGGCGCACATCGCTGGGATGCATCTCTACGATCCTGAAACTGGTGAGTATAATACTCCCTTTGTTCGAGATGTTCTGGCTGGAAGGGAAGCAGTTCTGATTACCCTTGGTGTCTGGGAAGAGGGACTTTTGTTGAAGTCAGGGAACCCAATGGGAATTAGAACAGTTAGTGACTTAGTTGCTGGGGCGACTATTGTTAACCGCGAAATAGGTTCTGGTAGTCGGATGCTTTTGGAACAAACACTCCAAAAAGAGCAGATACCGTTCGATGCTGTTCAGGGTTTTGACAATGTACTCAAAAGTCACCAAGATGTCGCCCAAGCTGTAGTCAGAGGAGTTGCCGATGCTGGTATGAGTACGGCATCTGTCGCTACCGCCTTTGGGCTGGGATTTATCCCTCTACATCAGTCACGATATGATTTGGTGATTCTCAAGGAATATTTGGAAGAAGCACCTGTACAGCAGTTGCTCAGTACTTTGGGACATCGGATGGTTCACTCACAATTTGAAATTCTCGGCGGTTACGATATCAGCAAAATCGGAGAAGTTGTAGCGACTATTTAGAGTGGATTGCAATGGTTGGTTGTGTGGTTAAAGGAAAATTTAGCGTAAATTTAAATTCCTCCTGCAACCACTCTTAAGGTATGAGCAACCTTTAGGGAATTACAACAACTGAATAATGCTGAATTTGTAATTCGGGTTGAATTTGAGTTTCCAGCTTGGAATATGTAGCTTTCTTTTTTCCAATTGGTATTACTACCGCCAGAGAAATTGTTTGAATGAGCGGATGGTAATACTTGCATATTCCTTGAGTGATGTCTTATCGCTATAGCCATTAGTCAGAAAAAACAATGACTAATCGCCGAATGGTACTAAGAAAAGCTATAAGCTTTGCTCTAACTGGTTCCCAGTCTCCAGGCTGGGAACCCTTCTCGGAGGCTCCGCCTCCAGTGGCTTGACCAGAGGCAGAGCCTCTTGGAACACATTCCCAGTTTTCAGACTGGGAACGAGATGACACAAGCCTTTCGCCTTTTCTTAGTGTCATTCACCAATGGCCAACGAAAACTGACCACAACTTAAATATGTTCTGGATACAGACTCTTTTTGCTGTAGAACGAGCGCCTCCAACAACGTTCTACATCAGGTTACTGCTGTAACTTGACAGCAAACTTCTGGTAGGCACTACTTTGTGCGATCGCCTCATAAACTCACAGACCCACCAAACAAACAATTACAGGATCAATCATCATGTCCGACGAAAGAATTAGACAGATTGCTTTTTACGGTAAAGGCGGTATTGGTAAATCTACCACTTCTCAAAATACCCTTGCTGCAATGGCAGAAGTGGGTAAACGTATCTTGATTGTCGGATGTGACCCGAAAGCTGACTCCACTCGTTTGATTTTGCACTGTAAAGCTCAAACTACCGTGCTGCATTTAGCTGCTGAACGAGGTGCTGTAGAAGATATCGAACTGGAAGAAGTAGTAATCACCGGTTTCCGGGATATCAGATGTGTAGAATCTGGTGGGCCAGAACCTGGTGTAGGTTGTGCCGGTCGGGGTATCATCACCGCTATTAACTTCCTTGAAGAAAACGGCGCTTATTCAGATGTAGATTTTGTATCCTATGACGTGTTGGGCGACGTTGTATGCGGTGGTTTTGCGATGCCAATTCGTGAAGGTAAAGCGCAAGAAATCTACATTGTTACCTCTGGTGAAATGATGGCGATGTTTGCAGCCAACAACATTGCTCGTGGCGTTCTCAAATATGCTCACACTGGTGGTGTACGTTTGGGTGGACTGATTTGTAACAGCCGGAAAACTGACCGGGAAGACGAACTTATTAGTACTCTAGCAGCTAGATTAAGTACTCAGATGATTCACTTCGTCCCCCGTGACAATATCGTGCAACACGCCGAATTGCGCCGGATGACTGTAAACGAGTACGCACCTGACAGTGGACAAGCTAATGAATACCGCACACTAGCAGACAAGATTATCAACAATACAAATCTCGCCGTTCCCACACCCATTGAGATGGACGAACTAGAAGAATTGTTGATTGAATTCGGTATCCTCGAAAGTGAAGAAAATGCTGCAAAACTAACAGGTGCCGCCAACGCTCAAGCAGATGGTGAGAAGAAGCTAGAAGATGCTCAAGGCGAAGCACTAGAAGCGCTGAAAAAAGGAAATGTAGAAATAGTTTCCGGTAGTTAAAAGAAGTAAGGTTCTTTATCTGACTCAGGTACTAAATACAGAGTAAATATCAGGTGGGCAAAAATAGCCCACCCTCTCACCGAAACAGTTCTGAGTGTTGAGTAATATTAGCGGATAGCTAAGGTTTAGTCCGTGCTGAGTAAAAAGTAAAATTAGACCGACTAAGCATCAAATTAGTTTTGAGTAGCGAATGCTTCGGCTAAGAGTAGGAAGATTCATTAATACTACTTATTCATTACTTTTGACTCAGGACTCAGGACTCATCCCTTTTGAAAAATCCTTTAAAATGGAGGTAATCGAATAGCCAATCTTAACTTTTGTTTGTTTCAACTTCACCGTGCTAACACTAATTTTTCAAGGTCTACACAGCAACATTAATACTTTAATAGTCTAGTTCGTGTTTTTGTTTTCTCCTTCTCTAACCTAGTTGGTGTTTATGTTTTAGGGGATAGAAAATGAGCTTTCTCATCCCTTTTTCTTCCATGCTTTAGATACATGGTTAATAAATGAAAATCTTATGAAGACCTTTTGGAATTATCTTAACACCTAATAACTTCTACCTATTGTCACCAAAAAAAATGAATCCCACCCCAGAAAAAATCAACGATTCACTCAGTGACTCCAATTCTGAAGATGCTCCTCAGCAACAGAAAGTGCATAAAAAAAAGTCCTCTACACAATTACCCCAACCTGGAACTACTCAAGGGAGTTGTGCTTTTGATAGTGCAATGATTACCCTAGTACCAATCACCGATGCTGCTCATGTAGTTCACGGGCCAAGTGGCTGTGCTGCCAGTATTTGGGGAAGTTACAGCAGTCTCTCCTCTGGTTCGATGCTGTACAAAACACGTTTTACCAGCGATATAGATGAGAACGATATCATCTTCGGTGGAGCTAAAAAGCTGTACAAAGGCATTTTAGAATTAACAAGACGCTACCAACCGACGGCGGTATTTGTTTACTCCACTTGCATCACCGCCCTGATTGGAGATGACATTGAGGGAGTTTGCAAAGATGCTACTGAGAAAACAGGAATACCCACTATCCCTGTACATTGTCCTGGATTCATTGGGAACCAAAATTTGGGCAATCGTGTTGCTGGTGAAGCAATGCTAGAACACGTTATTGGAACAGCTGAACCAGACACTAGTACACCTTATGACATCAACCTAATTGGTGAACATAACATCGCAGGTGCAATATGGAATGTTCTACCGTTATTGGAGAAATTAGGTATCAGAGTTTTGGCAAAAATTACAGGCGATGCTGTCTACAAAGAAGTTTGCTATGCCCATCGCGCCAAACTTAACGTCATACTCTCTTCCAAAGCACTCATCAACGTAGCAAAAGGGATGGAGAAAAAATATGGCATTCCCTATATTGAAGAGTCTATCTATGGTATAGAGTCAATCAATCAATGTTTAAGGAATATTGCGGCAAAGTTAGGTAATTCTGATTTGCAGGAACGTACGGAAAAGTTAATTGTAGAAGAAACTGCTGTAATAGATGAAAAACTCGCTCTGTATATTACCCGATTGCAAGGTAAGCGCATTATCCTTTCTATTGGAAGTTTCAAGAGTTGGTTGATTATCTTTGCTGCTAAGAAATTGGGGATGGAAGTTATTGCTATTCTGACTAAGAATAATACTGATGAGGATAAAATTAGAGTCAAAAGTTTGTTAGGTCAAGATGGCATAATTTTAGAACAAAATAGTTCTGAAGAAATCCTACAGATAATTAACTCTAATCTTGCTGATATGTTAATTGCTGATAAACGCCATCAAGACACCTCTCTCACAGCTAGAATTCCATTCCTAGATATTAATCAAGAACGCAACCATCCTTATGCAGGGTATATAGGAATTTTAGAAGTAGCACGAGAATTGTATGCCGCTTTTTACAATCCTGTGTGGGAGCAAGTATACCAGCCAGCCCCGTGGTCAGAGGAGGAAATATAATGGCGATTATTAGTGTTACGAGTACATCTGTTGCAGTTAATCCCCTGAAGCAAAGCCAAACTGTGGGTGCAGTTTTAGCCTTTTTGGGGTTGAAAGGGATGATGCCTTTATTACACGGTTCTCAAGGCTGTACTGCTTTGACTAAGGCGGTATTAGTACAGCATTTCCGTCAGACGATTCCTCTTTCCAGTACGGCGATGACCGAAGTTGCAACCATTTTGGGTGGTGAGGAAAGAGTTGAAGAAGCAATCTTGACTTTGGTGCAGAGATCCAAACCAGAAATTATTGGTCTTTGTAGCACTGGACTGGTGGAAACCAGAGGCGATGATATGGGGCGTTTTGTGAAGGAGATTCGCCACCGTCACCCAGAACTGGATTATTTACCAATTGTGCTTGTCTCTACACCAGATTTCAAAGGTACATTACAGGATGGCTTTGCTGGTGCAGTTGAGAGTATAGTTAGGGAAATTCCCCAAAAAGGCTCTAAACAAGATGCTTGTCCCACACAAATTACTATTTTGGCGAGTTCTGCCTTCACACCAGGGGATGTACAGGAAATCAAAGAGATTGTCACCTCTTTTGGACTTGAACCTATTTTTCTACCTGACTTTTCTGGCGTACTAGATAGTCATATAGAAGATTCTTCTAGTGCCATTACAGCTAATGGCACAAATGCAGCACAATTACGCTCAATTGGCAGTTCTGTATTCACTTTGGCGCTAGGTGATAGTATGCGGGGTGCAGCACAAATTTTGGAGCAGAGATTCAATATACCCTATGAGGTATTTAGTGAATTGACGGGACTAGCAGCAGTAGATAAATTCCTGCAAGCATTGGCGGATATCAGTGGCGTCAGCGTACCGGAGAAATACCGCTGTCAACGCCGTCAGTTACAACATGCGATGTTGGAGAATCACTTTTACTTTGGGTGCAAGCGAGTTGCTTTGGCATTGGAACCCGATTTACTTTGGTCAACAGTTGCTTTTTTGCGATCGCTAGGAGTTGAGATTCACGCAGCAGTGACAACAACACGCTTTCCTTTGCTAGAAAAACTGCCGATCAAGAGCGTCACTATCGGCGATTTGGAAGACTTTGAGCAATTGGCGGTTGGGTCTGATTTGCTAATTACCAACTCTCATGGAAAGGCGATCGCTCAACGCTTAAAAATTCCTCTCTATCGTCAAGGGATTCCCATTTTTGACCGCTTAGATAGTGGTCAGTTCTGCAAAGTTGGCTATCGAGGTACTATGCAACTTTTATTTGATATTGGCAATCTGTTTTTAGAGCAGGAAACAAAGATTAAGCATTAATATTAGTTATCATGTCGATGTTTCCTTCACTTACAGAGACATTTTAAATAATGATGAAAAGGTTTGTAGAGTGGTGTGTTGATTTTTCTTCTTGGTGGAATATTCGCCAAAGTAGAAAGTATTTTTTGTTTATCGTTATGCTGACCTTGAGTGCGATCGCTACGATGATATTATCGTTCCCCTTGAACGCTCAAATTAATCTGCCGTCAACGCCAAAATCTGAGTTAAGGGGAGTGTGGTTAACAAATATTGATAGTGATGTCTTATTTGAGCGCGATCGCCTCAAAGGATCTTTGCAACGCCTTGATGAACTCAATTTCAACACCATATATCCGGCGGTTTGGAATTGGGGATATACATTGTATCCTAGTAAAGTTGCCCAAAAAGTTATCGGGCGATCGCTCGATCCCACTCCCGGATTGCAAGGGCGAGATATCCTCAAAGAAATTGTCGATGTGGGACATCAAAAAGGGTTAACAGTGATTCCCTGGTTTGAATTTGGCTTCATGGCACCAGCAGATTCTCTGTTAGCTAAAAATCGTCCCCAATGGCTCACTAGTCGCAGCGATGGGACTCGCATTGTCAAAGATGGGAATGATAATCGCATTTGGCTAAATCCCTTTCGCCCAGAAGTACAACAATTTATTCAAGATTTAATCGTTGAAATTGTTAGAAATTACAATATTGATGGTATTCAATTTGATGACCATTTTGGCTTACCATCAGAATTAGGATACGATGCCTATACAGTGGCACTTTACAAAAAAGAACATCAGGGGAAAGCTCCCTCGAAAAACTTCAAAGATCCAGAATGGGTACGCTGGAGAGCTAACAAAATCACCGAGTTTATGAAGCGGGTATTTACAGCTATCAAAGCTACTAAAAAAGATTGTCTGGTTTCCGTTGCTCCTAATCCTCAACGTCTTTCCTACGATTTCTTTTTAGCAGACTGGCAGAAGTGGGAACGGCTGGGAATCATTGAAGACTTAGTTTTGCAGATATATCGTGATGACTTGAATGTTTTTATCAGAGAATTAGAATATCCAGAAGTGAAAGCGGCAAAGAGCCATATTCCAGTGAGTGTAGGCATTTTGGCTGGGTTGAAAAACCGATCTATACCGATGCAACAGATTCAGACACAAGTGCAAAAAGTACGCGATCGCAATTTTGCTGGAGTCTCTTTCTTTTTCTATGAAACCCTCTGGAACATGAGCAAAGAAAAGCCACAAGAGCGTCAAACTGCCTTCCAGAAAATTTTCCCCACACCTGTAGCTTACCCAAATTTGCTAGCAGGTTGGAAACCATAAGAAAGGATGAAGGATGAAAGTTAATACTTTATCCTTCACACTTATACTCGTCAGTCAGACTGCTCAGGTTTTGCGCTCAATCCCCTTTACAAAACTGAATTACGAATTACGAATTACGTTAGCGTAGCGGGGGAGCATCCCAATTTGGCAAAAATATATGGAACTGATGCAAAAACCCTTTTAAATCCTCTTACCTTTGTGTCCTTTGCGTCCTTCTCTGACGAGACGCTGCGCGAATGCGGTTCGTTTTTTATCCTCTGGGATAAGTCATAATGCCGTATGTAAATTAAACTTGCACATTTGGGATGCTCCCGCGTAGCGGGGCGTAGCCCATTACGAATTACGAATTATTTTAACTAGCTTGCTGTCCAAACCGTCTCTGTAAATCAGCCTCCGCTTCCTCAATTGTCATCGGAAGCTGTTTTGCAGATTGGGCGCGTTTCCTGTCGATGTAAATATGAAATGCTTCATCGTCGTTGCGATGCTCCAAAATGTAAGTTCTGAGTTGCTCTAAAGGCATTTGTTGAAAGTTAGGTTTTGTCATAACCAAAGAATTTCTCCAGTTGGTGTTACCTCAGCTTCGATTGAATTATTCGCCAAGATATAAACATTTTTGGTGCGCTCGTCTAACCTTACAAGGTCTATTCCTTTATAAACTCTGGTAAGTTGAGCGCACACCCGAATTGCGGAGATTGCTTGTTTGGGTGTAGGCTCCATAAACACTATCCTATTCCCAAACGCCCAGCCAAGCCAGGAGTAAGGGGTAGAAGCGTGGTAATCATTAAGAATAGAGCCAAAAGCCCCAAAGCGGCTCTAGCATCATCAGGTTCAGTGACTTCATTCAAGCTGGGGCGTTCTTGATCTCGTTGCAAAAAGAAAATCACGATCGCCCAGTACATGGCAAGAGTATTACCGAGAGACACTAGCGCCAGTAAAATTAAAGTTGCGATCGTTGCTCGTCCTGCGGTTTTGCGTCCATAAATTGCCTGCACAATCCGCCCACCATCTAGTTGTCCGGCGGGCATTAAGTTCAAAGCGGTAATTACTAACCCCAACCAACCAATCACCACTAGGGGATGAACGCTTACCAGGGGTGACTGCAACGCCGAACCAAGGACAACTCGCGCCAAACTTCCCACCAAAATCGACCCCTGGAAAAACTGATTTGGCAATTGAAATAAACTACCTGGATGGGAAAGCAGCAAGCCCGTCACCAGCATTAACAAAGAGACAATACCACCTGCGGCTGGCCCTGCCAAGGCGATATCAAATAATACCTTGCGGTTGGGCAACAGAGACTCAAAGCGGGTAATTGCGCCAAAAGAGCCAATTTGCACTGCGGGTAGAAAAAAGGGCCAGCTAAGGCGAATTTGGTGACGCTGTGCAAGTAACCAATGACCAATTTCGTGAGCTACTAAAATCGAAAATATTCCAGCGCCTATGGGCAAAGCTTCTTGAAACCGCCCTGGATTGCCAAAAAAATCAAAATTCAGCAGTAATCCCGCAGCTTCTAAACTTGTGGCAATGGTCGCTATTAACAGAATACCTGCAAAAGCTTTTTGCGATAATAACATCGGCCGGGGATCGTTGCGGCTGGGTAGGACGATTACCACAGGTCTACCGTCTGTATTTTCCACTAAAAACAGACGATATTTATCGCCAAGGCGTTGTTGTAAACTTGCAGTTAGACGGTTGTGAGTCTCTTCTGGTTCTCCCCGTAGATTGCCTTTAAAAATGGCTCCATCTTGGTAAGCGATCGTTTCTGTAGCAAAAAACGTATCGATACCGAAAATACCTTTAACTGCATTCAAGTCTTCTTCTGGTATCGGTGGGATCTCCGGTTTCAGTTCTGCTACTTTTAGTTGTGGGGAATTTGCTTCAAGTGAGGAAGCAGCAGCGAGTCTTTCTGTAGCGCGTTGCTTGAGGATGGCATCTTGCCCAGCTGCGCGTAACTGTCTGCCCAAGTAGACGTACAATCCGGCGGATGTCACCACCAAGAACAATATACCCGCTATATTGATGTAAATCCCTGCGGCAAACAATCCAAAAAACAGCAGCCAGGGAGTCATCAACACCACCGACTGTAACCAGGCTAAGATTCCCAGTTTACCAAAAGGTCTGGCGCGATAAAAGCCCCAGCCCAAAATGCCTAAAGCTACCAGTAGGATTGCCGCCAGGATAGAAGTTTCTGATAAAGTAAACATCTCCAAACCTTTGCTATTGAGACTAAGCCAGAACAAGTCCGGTATTGCAGATACACTTATTAATGTATAACGCCGCCTGTAATCTGCTCAAATTATCCTGCTTTGTGCGTAGCTGAGGCATCGGGCAAGTTGAACTAATAGCTCGACTTACAGCAGATTTCAGCTTGGTGCGGTATACAAACTAGGTTTCAAAGGTAAGAGGCAATTTATAAAGTAATAGACCACGCGGTAGGGGCGCAAGGCTTTGCGCCCCTACGACAGGTGTGGTTCAAATACATATGAAAACTGCTGTAAGTAGGATGTGTTAGGGCTTTAGTATAACGCACCAGCTTTTGAGCAACCTGAAAAGAGAGCGATCGCATAACATATCAATCGCTCTCTAACCCAATAATTAATTTGCTCAAACTCTATATGAGCAAAGTATTCTTCTAAGTCCAATAAAGAATTTCAGCCTTTGGAAAGCGCCTACTAATCTCACTCTCAAAAAAGCTACGCAACGCCTTCATTGTGTCTTTCTCATAAATGTACTTCGTCCCACCAAACTTATTACGTTTGACACTACGTTTTGCCTCATCCATCTCTAATTTCGATTGCGGATACCAAGTTTGTAACACTTCTTTTGATCCTGGTGTGAACCGATGCGAGATTAACTCAAAGGTAAGGTTACAGTCAAAATCCAGTGCCTCGTTTATCTGGTCAAACAAACGACTATAGTGCATTTGCCAATCGTCTATCGGCATAATTGGCGCGATAACCAAGCCTACTGGATAACCGCCACCGCCACGCTCTTGTGGTAGCGCCAACCGTCGCAACGCATTCAGTCTAGATGCTACGGATGCTGTGCCACCTTCAAACTTACCAGAAATTGGTGCGGCATTAACGCTCATCCGACAGCGAGTATTCCCATTGTGTGGTAAGTCGAGTAATCCATCCACAGCATCAAACTTCGATACCCAACGTAGATGTGCATTGGTACGAGTGCCAAAGTAACAGATACATTCAGCAAGACTTCCAGTTAAATGCTCAATACCCAATGGATCTGTATAACAGCTAACTTCAAAACTTGTGTTTTTACCCTGTTGCTCGTAGTTAGCTAAGTTCTCTAATATCTGCGGTAAGTTAGCAAAAACGCGGATGACAGGTGGCCCCGACAAGCTACCAGCTAGGTAGCAGTATTGACAGTGAGCCGGACAACCCTCGGCAAGGTGAAACTGCCAATCCGCAGAAGGTGGGATCGGACTCAGCTTAAAAGAACTGGGTGGTGCAGTAACCACAGCTAAGGTACGCTTGGCGATGTTGTAAGTATCCCGCTCAGATTCACCGCGCAGACCCTTTAGGCGGTTCTGTGATAATTCTTCTATTGGTAAGTTGAGTGACTGCACACGTTTAAGAATCTGCTGCCCCCAATCTTCATCTAGAGCAGCAGGTGTAAACAGTACCCGTTCAGGTATCCACAACCTTGGCGATCTTGTTTGTGTATCTGATACTGAAACTTGGTCTGTAATGGTATTCAGCAATATCTTTCTCCGTTATTTAGTTTGCTGACTTCTGCAATTAATTTTCTAGGACTTGCTTTATTCGTCGTTCTAACAAATCAAGATCCAAACTGCCTTCATCACGGTTAATTCGGCGCACAGTTGAATTAACATTAGCTAAATTAACCAATAAATCTTGAAGAATTTCCTGCTGCTGACGCGCTTGCGTAACTTCGCGTGGTTCTTGTACTAAATCACGGATGATGGTATCTTCAGCGCGAGAGGCGATAATTGGATCGCTTTGCCCTTGAACGTGAACAAAGGTTCGTCGCCCTGGGCCTCGCTCCTCTTCTATTGGTATAACTGCTGTCACTTGGTCAGAACGCACATATTTGCCAAATCCCAAATGGACTAGTTCTGATGAGAGGATTTTCATATAATTGATTGAAGCGTTATTTTTATGTCTTACTTGTATTGTAAAATCTAGAAAAGTGACTTAAAGCTATAGAGCATACGGGTTATACCCAATTCAAGGTAGTAGTTTCCTTTCCCAATTGCTACTTGATATCTCTATGTCAGTCACGCTATTTTTACCAGCTTTGGGGCTGTTCTAGGTTTCAGCAAGCTCAATAAACTTAAGTTTTAGGTTGTAGTCCTAACTTTGGCTTGTTAAGAGCTGATTCGTAAAGTAAATATTAAATAGCCAATCGCCTAACCATGAGACGAAGCAAAGAACCATAAATCATGGCTTCACTTACCTCTGAATA
>NZ_JBALDN010000059.1:0-81054 GCF_036917375.1 Nostoc sp. | reverse complement strand
TGCGATTTCAATCTTAAAAGGGCGGCTCATGGTTATTTTAATTTATCAAGTTTGTTTTCTCTATTATATGCAGCTTCATATAAAATTGGTATAAACTGCTTTGACTCTACTTTCTTAGTTTCTCACAATAATACTTGGTTTATTTCCGCCGTCCTGTACTAGTATGCTGGCACTAACTGTATAGACTGATCAAAAAGTTTAGTTACAGCATTTACGGCTGTTATGAGGTACAGTAGCAGCAACTAGCAAACCAGTTTCTTAAATGTTGAGGATTTATTAAGTCGAGTGCAACTGAGATTAGTTTATCAACCATTTCTGTTGTAGTTGGAGTGAAACTACGTAAAAAAGATTTAAGTTGTGACCACCATAATTATGAAATATTGAAAATGCTTCCAGAAATCCCTGAGCCTATTTTATTAAACCAGATTTTTGCCAAGCTTACTTATGCAAGGACGTATTCATCCCGTTTCTACAGGCGTTGAACCCTCGTAATTTGGCAAAGGTATTGTAACAAAATAGTAAGTTCTGCTAATTGCTGAATTCTTCTCTACTCTATTTACATAAACAAGCTGGCAAGTTCTGTGAAGCCAGAATTGAGATGAGAAGATTTATCTGCTAAGATATAGTCAAAATGTCTAAAATAGTCAAAATTTTTATGCAGACCTACACTCTCACAGATGCCCGCAACAAACACGGTGAGGTTTTTGATAAGGCTGCTACTGAGCCAGTTCTACTAACTAAGCAATCACGGCCTAGCCATGTGATTATTTCAGCCGAGAGCTACCAAAAATTAATTAATCGGCTGGAAGAATTAGAGGATATGGTTTTCGGTCAAGCTGCTGAAGTTGCTCTGAGTCAGTCCAACATGATTGGTACAGAGGCTTTTACATCTGCATTAAAGCATTTAGCTAATGGCGAAGCTTGATGGTCTAGCAACTGTTCTTGATTTTCTGAACGGTTTACAGCCTAAAATAGCAGCCCAGATTGCAAAAAAGGTTTTAGCTTTGAATGTTGAGCCTTTACCTGCTGATAGCGAGCAGCTATCTGGCTATCAGGGTTTATATCGAGTTGATAGTGGTGAATATCAAATTATTTACAGGTATTTTCCCGATCGCGATTTAATAGAAGTGATTTTAGTCGGTAAGCGCAATGATGATGATGTCTACAAAAGATTGAAGCGTTTAGTCGGTTAAGCTTTGGTTTTCATTAAAATGCTAGAATCTCTCCAGCACAAATGCTTTCAGGCATCTTTGATGACTCTCGACCTTCCCGACTCTCTGATTCTCGATACAGCGCTTTCAGTTTCTGGATTAACTGACTATATCCGCTTGCTGTTAGAGCAAGATGAACAATTACGGCAAGTTTGGGTAACTGGCGAAGTTTCTAGCGCTAACAACCATCGCAGTGGGTTGTTTTTCACGCTGCAAGATCCCGATCGCACCGCCGGAATTAAGTGTGTAGTATGGAATAGCCAATTGCCAAAACTCGCCCAAATGCCTGTTCCTGGCGAACAGATAATCATTTTGGGCAGCATTCGCGTCTATCCGCAACGGGGAGAGTATCAGTTATCAGTTTGGCAAACTCTACCTGCTGGTGTTGGTTTACAGGCGTTACGCTATCAACAACTCAAAAATCGCTTGCTGGCTGAAGGGTTATTCGACGCGCAAAGAAAGCGAGCGCTCCCCACTCATCCCCAAACGATCGCTGTCGTCACTTCACCAACGGCTGCTGCTTGGGGCGATATTCAAAAGACTCTCAAGCAAAGGTATCCAGGTTTACACGTTTTGTTTTCTCCCGCGACCGTACAAGGTGAGCAAGCACCAGAATCTATCGTCAAAGCAATTGAGCGCGTGGAAAGAGATGGTCGCGCCGAAGTGCTAATTTTATCGCGGGGTGGTGGCGCGGTGGAAGAGTTGGCTTGCTTTAATGATGAACGAGTGGTGCGATCGCTGGCTAGTTGTTCCATTCCTGTAATTACTGGAATCGGCCATCAACGAGATGAATCTTTAGCAGATTTAGTCGCAGATGTATGTGTGCATACACCGACTGCGGCAGCAGAAATGGTTGTACCAGCGCTTTCAGAGTTGTATACTGAGCATCGGCAGCGAGTTGTCGCTTTACATGAGGCGGTACATGACTTTAGGGAAAATGCTGAAAATAAACTGCAAGTATTACGGAACCGTTTGCGACGTTTGCGGTTAGATCGGCAAGTGCAGCAGGAAGTGGAAAAGCTTGCTTGGAAGCGTCAGCATTTGGTGCAAATTACGACGGGGCGATCGCAGCAAGCAACGCAGCATTTAGAATTATTGCGGCAAAAGTTGGCTAGTCTTGACCCGAAAGCGGTGTTACAGCGTGGTTATGCGGTGGTGAGAAGGGAAGATGGGGCGATCGCTCGTTCGGCGGCGGAGTTGACTGTGGGGCAAGATTTAGTGATTGAGTTGGGGCAAGGTGGCGTTAAAGTGAAGGTTATGGAAGTAAACGAACCGCCAAGACGCAGAGGACACAGAGAGGTTAATGGTTAAACGTAAGAGTGCTTCTAGTTCTGAGGAAGGTTGGAATTATGAGGCGAAGGTTGCTGAGATAGAAGGAATTATTACTCGCATTGAGGCGGGTGAGTTGGAATTGGAAGCTGTGTTTGACCAATTTGCAACTGCTGTGGAGTATTTACGTCAGTGCGAAAGTTTTTTGCAACAGCGACAACAGCAAGTAGATTTGTTGATTGAAACATTAAGCCAAGAGTAGATGCCGGAGACTCTAGTTTGAGTCTAGGCTAGTAGTTGTGAATACAGGGGTTTGCTTTTTAAGTGAGGTGCAAAATGCAGGACTCAAAATCTCAGAGATAACGCAATACAGTTCAGAATCAGCAACAAAACACTTGTAGAGACGGCGATTTATCGCGTCTAAATCTAATCCCCGTCACAAAATTTAATTACGAATTACGAATTACGAATTATTTAAGCCAAAGTTCTAATGAGGAGTTGGATAAACAGAGAATGACTGATGAGATCATTGATTTGACAAACTGCGATCGCGAACCAATCCACATTCCCAGTTTGATCCAGCCTCACGGGATTTTACTGGTTTTGCAAGATCCCACGCTGGAAATCCTTCAGGTGAGCAGTAACAGCCAGGAAGTCGTTGGCCGTCAACCTGATGAATTGCTGGGCAAGCCTATATCAGATTTACTCGATGTCAAGCAGATTAAACTAATTCAACAATGTCTGGCAGAGGATTTTGAGAGTGTTAATCCCCTCAATTTGTCTATCAAACATCAAAATAAATCAATTCATTTTGATGGCATTGTCCATCATTTAGATAATATTATTATTCTAGAATTAGAGCCGAAAAAAGCGAAGGATAAAACAGGCTTTTTTGACTTTTATCAACAGGTAAGAGGAACCATTAGCCGCATTCAGAAAGCACCAACGTTGCTAGCAATGTGCCAGATTGTGGTGACAGAAGTTCGACGAATCACTGGCTTCGATCGCATCATGGTCTATCGATTCGATCGCGAAGGAGCAGGCAGTGTCATCGCTGAAGATACCAATCAGGAAACGCCCTATTTGGATTTACACTATCCGCCCTCTGACATTCCCAAGCAAGCCCGACACCTATACACCTTGAACTGGCTGCGGCTAATTCCAAATGCTAGCTACCAGCCTGCCACCTTAATTCCAACAAACAATCCTTTAACAAATCAACCGTTGGATCTCAGTTTATCAGTGTTGCGGAGTGTTTCCCCATTACATCTAGAGTACCTGGAAAATATGGGCGTGACCGCCTCTATGTCTATTTCTCTGATGCACGAGCAAAAGCTTTGGGGATTGATTGCCTGTCACCATTCGTCACCCAAATATATTTCTTACAATATCCGCACCATCTGCGAGTTCATTGGACAGGTGATGTCTGTGGAACTGGCAAATAAAGAAGCAAGTGAAGATGTTGATTACAAAAGTCAATTAAAGTCATTACAAACTCAATTTGTCGAAGGGTTGTCTCAGGCTGAGTATTTCTTGGATGGCATAGTGCAAATGAAATCTCAATTACTCAATCTGGTCAGCGCCACGGGAGCGATGATATGTAGTGGCGACCAGTATATTCAAGTGGGTAAAACGCCATCTGAGTCAGAGGTTAACGCCTTACTTGATTGGATTAAACCTCAACTGCATCATAACTTGTTTGAGACGCGATCGCTTACGAAAAATTACCCTGCTGCTGAGTCATTTAAAGCGATCGCTAGTGGCGTGTTAGCTCTGGAAATTTCTAAAGTTCACCACAATTATATTCTTTGGTTTCGTCCAGAGGTAATTCAAACGGTGAATTGGGGCGGCAACCCCAACAAACCTGTGGAAGTTTTCTCAGATGGCAGTTTAAGAATGTCTCCTCGCAAATCCTTTGAATTATGGCAAGAAACGGTGCAAGGAGCTGCCCTTCCCTGGAAACCCTGTGAAATTGAGGTAGTTACTGAACTGCGAAGCCTGATTGTGGGTGTTGTGTTACGGCAGGCAGACAAATTGGCATCGATGAATTTTGAATTACAACGGAGTAACGAAGAACTTGATTCTTTTGCCTACGTTGCTTCCCATGACCTCAAAGAACCGCTGCGGGGCATTCACAACTACGCTAACTTCTTAATGGAAGACTATGCAGATGTACTAGATAACGATGGAATTGCCAAACTGCAAACCTTGGTGCGGCTGACGCAGCGAATGGAAGACCTGATCAATTCCCTCCTCCATTTCTCGCGGTTGGGACGCGCCGAACTGATCCGACAATCAGTGAATCTGCATGAGTTAGTACCCCAGGTAATCGCCACCTTGACCATTTCCCGACCGCAGAGCGAAATCGAGTTTCGCATTCCTCAACCCCTAAAGAGCGTTCAAGGCGATCGCGCTCAGATTAATGAACTGTTCAGCAACCTGATTAGCAACGCTATTAAGTACAATGATAAACCTAAGAAATGGGTCGAAATAGGTTTTATTGAGGGAAATGGGGAAAACAAAGTTGTTTCTACTTCTGTAACTTTCTACGTTCGTGATAACGGTATTGGCATCCCCCAAGAACATCTCGACAAAATCTTTCAAATCTTCCGCCGCTTACATGGACGGGATGACTTCGGCGGTGGGACTGGCGTAGGGTTAACCATTGCTCGCAAAATTGTGGAACGTCATGGTGGTAGAATTTGGGTAGAATCTACACCCACCGAAGGTAGTACCTTTTACTTTACCCTGTCCGCGGAGGCAAATACATGACCCAAATTTCAGCCTCCTCGATCCCGGAAAAGCCACTACTTTTAATTGTCGAGGATAGCAATGAAGACTTTGAGGCACTGCAAAGATTTCTAGGGCGCTCTACCATTGCGATCGCTATTCAGAGGTGTGTGAATGGAGAACAAGCCTTGGCGTTTCTTTATCGCACTGGTAGCTATGTGGAGCGCGAAAGTGCGCTCCGGCCCGGTTTGATTGTGCTTGACTTAAACCTACCCGGAACCGATGGACGAGAAGTGTTACGCCGGATTAAACAGGATGACAACTTGAAAATGATTCCGGTGGTGGTGTTTACTACCTCTAATAATCCCAAAGATATTGAAGTATGTTATCAATATGGTGTCAACAGCTACATCGTTAAACCAATCAATTTTGCTCAACTGAAACGAGATATTCAGATGCTTGTGGAATATTGGTTTGAAGTGACGACATTGCCTGATTATTCATGAGTTAGAGATCGCGCATTGTCTTAATTGTTGATGATTGCCAGAAGATTGAGAACTCCATCTGCGGTATTTACTGCGTGACCAGGAGTATTCGCATACCATTTTAGCTCGACTTTATCCACGATTAAGAACTCGGTTTTCTGTATCCGGCAAAAACCCTAGCTTTTTAGCAAATAGTTTTTCCACATCACAGATTATCGATGAAGTTAAAAAAGTAAAACTACTGTCCCATAAAGGTTGCAGTTTAAGCGTTCGTGCAACGACTCCGCAAGAGTATCGCCTTGCGAAAAAAAATGGATAAATTCGAGCTAACATGAAATCTGCTAAAACATCCATAATAAAATAAACAGTTTGTAGTGGGGATTGAAGCTCCCAAAACTAGGGTTAAAGTCCTGACTGCAAACTTTAATTTATTTATTTCTAGATACTTATATCTTATATAGGACTCCTATTTGATTTTTGAACAAGACTCAGTACGGATCTATCCCTTCTTTCCTATTTCCTGTTTCCTGTTCCCTGCGCACGCAAGTAAATTCAGGAATCAAACCGGATTCCTATATATATTACTTATTGATTATATTTGTAATTGTGATAATGGCGATCGCATTCAGTTTATATATGTCCTGCAATTGATCTAATGTTATGCCGAGTAAAAAATTTATTATTCAGACTGCAAAGTTTAGGGAACTGAGAGAAAGAGGGTTTTAAGATTTTTACATAGATGCAGTCCGACAATAATAACTAAAGGACTTCCAAGAAATAAATTATCCAAATAAACGTAGACGCATACTCCTACGGAGAAGCAAGCTACGCAAAGCGTCTGTCTGCGACACGCTGCGCGAAGGTAGAGAAGCGGCTTGCCGCAGGCCACCACTCCAGACACAGAGAACACAGAGAGAGGAGAAATAGAGAGGATTTTTTTCGTCAGTTTTGGGAGATTTTTTTATTTGGAAGTACCTAATGAATCAGATATAGCAACCGAATTGAAACGCGAGAATATTAGAAGATTCAAAGTCACTAATTATAAGCTTTACAGCGATTTTATCTGTCTCACATGATTCAAGATTGCTATTACGATCTTCATAAAAAATTTGTATTATTGAATGAATATTTATAGATTATTCTCTGGCAAAAGTGATATAAATTTTATAAGTAAGTTAAGAATAAAATTATACATTCAGATTATCCAATAAGTTAACGCAAAGCAGATGTAAAAAGCGAAGCAATAAATAGACTTCTTGCATAAGTCGGGAAAAGGGGAAGGGGGAAGGGGAAAAAGTTCTGTATTGTCCCCTTCCCCTTTAACCAAAACCTTTTCCCCCTCTTGCAAAAAGCACAAATGCCAAGAGGTTTAATCTATCAAATATGCTAAAATCCTGGCATCATGAGGGTTTTAGCATTTCTTTAAAAATGTCAATTTTCTATGCCAACCTGCGAAATGTGGGTTAACATCTACTTGATTAATTAATTCAGAATGTCTCAGCAACAGCGCACTCTCTTAATTGTCGATGATTCCCCAGAAGATCGAGAACTCTATCGGCGGTACTTGCTGCGCGATCGCGAATCTTCTTACACTATCCTAGAAGCAACGCTGGGACAACTTGGGCTAGAACTTTGGCAGCAACATCAGCCCGATGTAGTGTTGCTTGATTATCGACTGCCCGACATGGACGGACTGGAATTTCTGGCACAATTGCAACCCTCGACCCAACAGCCTTGCCTACCCGTGATTGTTGTCACCGGGCAGGGCAATGAGGCGATTGCAGTTAAGGCGATCAAAGCGGGCGCACAAGATTATCTTGTCAAAGAGCAAATTACCCCAGAAGGGCTGCAAATAGCTGTAAATGGGGCAATTGAAACAGTGCAGCTACGCACCCAACTACAACAGCGGATTGAACGAGAGCGTGTAGTCTCGCATATTACCCAAAAAATTCACCAATCGCTAAATCTGGATGAAATTCTTCAAACAACCGTAACCGAAGTGCGAGAATTTCTGCACACCGATCGGGTCTTGGTTTTTAAGTTAAAACCTGACGGGAATGGCACAGTAATATCAGAATCAGTTGGGGCACAGTGGCAATCGCTGCTCTCCTGCACTATGTACGATCCCTGCCTCGCGGAGAACTACCTTGCATGGAATCGACCAAGAATAAGCTACGATCCCGCCTTTGTTGAGAATTATATCCAACGCTATCGTCAGGGTTACGTAACGGCAATATTTGACATTCAGGATAGCAGTATCGATCCCTGCCACGTTGAATTGTTGGCTCAGTTTCAAGTAAAAGCTAATCTGGTGGTGCCAATTATTTCCGATGACCACTTTTGGGGGTTGCTAATTGCTCATAACTGTGCAACTCCTCGAAGGTGGCAACCCTTAGAGATCGACTTGCTCAAAGAACTGGCGATTCAAGTTGGCATTGCAATTCGGCAGGCGGAACTCTATCAGCAGGCGCAGAATGAGCTGACCGATCGCAGACGAGTAGAAGCAGAATTACGGGAGAGCGAAGAATGGCTGCGATTGGCACTTTCAGCTTCTCGGATGGGAACATGGAACTGGAATATCCAAACGGGAAAAATTTCCTGGTCGGATAACCTGGAAGCCTTGTTTGGACTGGAACCAGGAGAATTTGACGGTTCATTCGAGATGTTTGCCGCGCGAGTCCACCCTAAAGATCGCGATCGCGTCCTGGCATCTGTTGAGCTTGCTGTCGCCACCGGAGAAGACTATGACATTGAATTTCGGGTACTATATCCCAACGGTAAAATTCGCTGGGCACTAAGCCAGGGTAAGGTGCTATACGACCAACACGGGCAACCAATTCAGATGGCTGGTATCGATCTAGATATCACCGAACGCAAACAGTCAGCCGAAACTCTGCGCGAAAGTGAGGAACGTTTTCGGCAGCTTGCAGAAAATATTGATGCGGTGTTCTGGATCAAAGAAGTGTCGGAAAATCGAGTCAGCTATGTTAGTCCTGCATATAAACGACTGTGGGGATTGAACCCGCAAGAATTGTATCAAGGACAACAAGCATGGATCGATCGCATCCATCCAGAGGATCGAGAATCGACAGACAGAGCGTTTCATGAAAAAGCTATCGCCGGGAAATTTGATGAGGAATATCGGATTATTTTACCCAATGGGAATATTCGCTGGGTTCACGATCGCTGCTTTCCCCTGCGAGATGAAACAGGAGAGATTTATCGGTTTGCCGGGATTGCCGAAGACATCAGCGATCGCAAACAGGTAGAGCAAGCCCTGCGAGACGGTGAAGAACGCTTCCGCACCTCAGTTGAAAATATGCTGGACTGCTTTGGGGTATACCGTGCTGTACGGAATGAGCAGGGACAGATTGTCGATTTTGTGACTGAATATGTCAATGATGCGGCTTGTTTCAACAATCAAATGACTTACGAGCAGCAGATTGGACGGGGATTGTGTGAATTACTACCAGGGCATCGTGAAAGTGGATTGTTTGATGAATACTGCCAGGTAGTAGAAACAGGACAGCCGCTCATTAAAGACAGCCTAGTTTATGAGGATGATTACGGAAAACAACGCTTAGTCAGAGCCTTTGATATCCGCGTGGCTAAATGTGGAGATGGATTTGTTGCCACTTGGCGAGATATCACCACTCGCCAACAAACCGAAGAAGCCCTGCGCCAGAGTGAAGAATTTAAAAACCGCATTTTAGACAGCAGTTCTGATTGCATCAAGGTATTAAGCCTCGACGGGCGGCTGCTGTACATGAACACAGGTGGACTGTGTTTGATGGAAATTGATGACTTAAATTCCTATCTGAATACTGAATGGCTCTGTTTTTGGGAAGGCAGTTCTCAGCAACAGGCACAGGAGGCACTTGCTGCCACTAAAACAGGCAAAGTCAGCATTTTTCGCGGATACTGCCCAACTGCAAAAGGCACTCCGAAATGGTGGGAAGTGGTCGTTAGCCCGATCTTGGATGGCTCTGGGCAGCTGGAACGAATCTTACTGATTTCACGAGACATCACCGATCGCAAAAAGATAGAACTCCTGTTGCAGGAGAGCGAAGCCCGGTTGAAATTGGCGTACAAAGCTACGCAATCGGGATTATGGGACTGGGACATTATCCGCAACAGAGCTCATGTATCTGAAGAGTACATTAATCTGTTTGGGCTTGACCCAAGCACAAAGGAAATCACCTATGAACTGTGGTTAAGCTGCCTGCACCCAGACGATCGCACCTCAGCCAATGAAGCGGTGACTCACACTATCCACCAACAGCAAGAACACTATGAAGATAATTTCCGCATTATACATCCTGATGGTATTCGCTGGTTAGCGGCTAGAGGTCAAGTTTTCTATGATGCTGCGGGCAATGCAATACGGATGGTAGGCAACGTCCAGGATATCACCGCTCGCAAACAAGCTGAAATCGAACGCGATCGCTTATTTCAACTAGAACAAGCAGCCAGAGCCGAAGCCGAACGCGCTAATCGGATCAAAGATGAGTTTCTGGCCATTCTCTCCCATGAATTGCGATCGCCTCTCAACCCGATTCTCGGCTGGACAAAACTGCTGCAAACCCGCAAATTTAGTGAAAAGAAAACGGCTGAAGCTTTAGCCACCATCGAACGCAACGCTAAACTGCAAACTCAACTGATTGATGACTTGCTAGATGTAGCCAAGATTCTGCGGGGCAAACTCAGCATCGATGCGGCTCCTGTGAATTTGGCCTTTGTAATTGAATCTGCGCTCGACACAGTAAATACCGCAGCCCTTTCCAAATCAATTGTGTTGCATTCAGTACTGCCGAATATTGGGCAAGTCTCTGGAGATTCCAACCGCCTTCAACAGATCGTTTGGAATTTACTTTCCAACGCGATCAAGTTTACCCCCAAAGGCGGACGGGTAGAAACCCGACTAGAGCGAGTTGACGATTGGGTACAGATTATCGTCAGTGACACTGGTAAAGGCATTAACCCAGATTTTCTCCCGTATATTTTTGAGTCATTCCGTCAAGAAGATGTCTCAATTACTCGCAAGTATGGCGGGTTGGGATTGGGGTTAGCGATCGTCCGGCAGTTAGTTGAGGCGCACGGCGGCACGATCGCGGCTGATAGTCCAGGTGAAGGGTTGGGAGCTACCTTTACAGTCCAGTTGCCACTGTTGAATGTGGAACCGGCAATCAAGCAAACAGATCAGTTGCCACAACCAGCATTCGAACTCACGGGGATTAAAGTCCTCACAGTTGATGATGACCCCGATGCCCGTGAGCTATTAACAGTATTGCTTACTGAATATGGAGCAAAAGTCTTAACTGTTGCCTCTGCGACAGAAGTATTGGCAAACCTAGAGTCCTTCCAACCCGATGTCTTAGTCAGTGATATTGGGATGCCCGAAGTCGATGGCTATTCTCTGATTCAACAGATTCGCGCTTTAACTCCCGAAAAAGGGGGAAAGATTCCCGCGATCGCTTTGACTGCTTATGCCAGAGTTGAGGATTCCCAACTAGTGATAAGCAGTGGCTATCAACTGCACGTTACCAAGCCCCTCGATCCAGAAGAGTTAGTTCAAGCTGTGGTGGCACTTGCACGCAATGAACTAAACTAATCCCATTCCTCAAAATGATTCGGTTTAACCTTCAATCAACGCCTGTGTTTGGATCGACTTTCAAAAGTACTTCTCGAATAATGGCGGAGCGCTCCCAGGCAGAGTGCGCCTCCTCTTTGAATCTTTGTGCCGCCACGGTTTGATTGCGAGCCTCCATCCTTGCAGCCAGACGATGTGATAAAGAAGCTTTCTCTTCTAATGCCCTCAAAGCGATCCATAGTGCATCCTCCACCTTATCAGACTGCGTGGCCAGCAAAGTTTCTGCTGAATAAGCATGACCCGTGCGGCACCGGAAGCGCAATAAATTTCCCTCTTCGATTTCCCAGAGGATACCGCCGCAGTCAGGACAGCCAAAGGTTGATGGTTTACCAGGTCGTTCGCCTTCGTTTTCTACTGCTTCCAAATTCAATTGCGCTATTTCAGTTTCAAACTTTATCTTGCTAGGTACCGGGTTTTCTGGTTCTACTTCCATTGGCGTATTAACTAAAGCTACCAAAGTAGAAGGAATATCTGAAAGTGGCAAGATATGGTCAATATCCTCTACATTCTCGATCGCATTACGTGGCATAGCAGCATACAAAGCATCGTCGGGATTTTGGACAATTGCCACGCCGCGCCGCATTTTTACAGCCATTAGTCCCGCCGTGCCGTCGTCAAGCACACCTGTTAGTAGCACAGCAATCACTCGTTGCCCATAGGCTCGTGCTGCACTGCGAAACAATGGATCGATCGCGGGACGACAACGGTTTTCTTTTGCCCCCCGCGTCAAACGCAAATATCCTCGTTCTACCAGTAAGTGGTAGTTAGGCAAAGCAACATAAATCCAACCACGAACAATAGCTTCGCCGTCCTGAGCGTGAGACACTGGCAAGTTACTAGCGCGACTTAATATTTTTGGCAGAACACTTGTGCCGTGACTGGATACATGAAGAACTATAATTACAGCAGCATTGAGATCGGGCGGCAAATGCTTGACTAGATAAGTCAGCGCCTCAACTCCACCGGCTGATGTTCCAACGACAATAATATTGTGTTCAAGCATTAATGTAACAATTTCACTAGCATAGCAGCGTAGTCAACAAAAGCACCTTTACTGCTAGTCTTGAGACTAACGCAGCCAAAAAATCTGCTCACCTAGCTTTGAGATGATTTATTCTTAATTTAACGAATAAGACTTTAGACGAATGGCACGAAATACAATTTTGCGTTTTTAAAAGGTTTTAAATACTTATCTAACGCAAAGGCGATCCCACGTAAACGAATCCTTCAATCAATTCGGCTTTTTTAAGGTTGGGCATGGCATTATAGCGACGCTCAAACTCTGGACGAATGAGGCGATCGCCACTCTCAAGAGGCGGAATGTCGGAGGGAGAATCAGTTGGAGTCGAATGTTGTGAAGAGGTGTTGACCACGAGCGCAGGCAGTAGATGTGGTTGAATTGATTGTATCGTAGTGCCGTGAAGGGGGTGAGTTAGTTTACTCGATGTGAATGAGCCACTGAACTCAGAAATCGCAAGGATATAATAAACACTAGCCTAATCTTGTAATAATTAATATGGGAATGATAGGACACTATAGACGTATCCCACCCAATCGACTTACTGAATTACAAAATAATCCAGAGTCTATTGTTACTTTTTTATTCCCTGGTGACGAGGTGGACGAGGTATCTGAATCAGATGGGCGCTATCTCAATATTGACAAGGCATGGCATGGTCTCCATTTTTTACTTACTGGATCGGCACTCCCAAACGATTCACCCTTAACAAATGTTGTTATGGGCGGTACTCCACTAGGCGATCCAGAAAACCCAGATTTTGATTTTGGCCCAGCCCGCTTCCTCTCACCTCAAGAAGTACAAGAAGTAGCGAAAGAATTAAGCGAGATTTCCAAGATTGATCTGGAAGCCCGCTTCGATCCTTCAGTACTTTTGAAAGCAGATGTTTATCCACATATATGGCAAGAAGGGAAGGAAGCACTAGAGTACATAACCGATTACTATATCTACGTGGTAGAGTTCTTTCAAGAAGCAGCTAAGTGTGGTGATGTAGTGTTGTTATACATATCCTGAGCTTTACATAGAATACAGTTCAGTTAAGCGTTGATCTTTGAATTTAGTGTCTGATACAATACTTTGTTTTTAACAAAGAAATCTCTTGCAAAAGTCTCTTCACGCGGTAGAATAACGAAATTTTGCAAGAGTTCTAATCATGAAACCATTTCTGTTTGTAACCGACTTAGATGACACCCTCGTATACCGGACTGTGGGCGATGACAGCGCTTTACCAGAACTAAATCAACTGCTGAGTCAACATCGCCAAGAATACGGCACTAAAATCGTTTATTCTACGGGGCGATCGCCTGTACTTTACAAAGAACTCCAAGCTCAAAAAAATCTTTTGCAACCAGATGCCCTTGTTCTTTCCGTGGGTACAGAAATTTACCTTGATGGTACTGATACTCCAGACTCAGGTTGGTCAGAAATCCTCTCTCCGGGATGGGAACGGGAAACTGTATTATCTATTACCAAAAAATATCCTGAGTTAGTTCGGCAACCAGATTCCGAACAGCGTCCCTTCAAAGTGAGTTGTTTTCTAGAACAAGAAGTATCTGCGAATGTTCTACCACAACTTGAAGCAGAGTTGCAGAAATCTAAATTAAATGTAAAGTTAATCTACAGTAGCGGGATTGACCTTGACATTGTACCCCATAGCAGCGATAAAGGTCAGGCAATGCAGTTTTTACGCCAGAAGTGGAAATTTGCAGCAGAACAAACAGTTGTCTGTGGTGATTCAGGTAATGATATTGCTTTATTTGCTGTAGGCAACGAACGGGGAATCATTGTGGGGAATGCCCGAAAAGAGTTACTCCAATGGCACAATGAGTATCCCGCAGACTACCGCTACCTGGCAAAAGGTTTTTGTGCAGGTGGAATTATTGAAGGCTTACATTATTTTGGTCTCTTGTAATGATTAGTTATTTAAAAGGTATAGTCGCTGGTATCCAAACAATTGGCGCTAATCGCGTGATTTTGACTCTGGAAGTGAATGGCTTGGGGTATGATTTGCAAGTTCCCCAACGGCTAGCCAATCAGTTACCAGATTCGGGAGGAGTAACGCAAATTTTTACCCATTTGCAAATTCGGGAAGAAGTGCCCTTTCTCTATGGCTTTGCTTCCCCAGCCGAACGCGATTTATTTCGCCACTTGCTGACTGTCACAGGGATTGGTGCAGCCTTAGCGATCGCCCTCTTAGACACTCTGGAACTACCAGATTTAGTCCAAGCAATTATCGCCGGCAATACACAAATCCTCATTCAGGCTCCCGGTGTTGGTAAAAAAATCGCTGAACGCATCTGTTTGGAACTGAAAAGCAAATTAGTCGAGTGGCGCAAATCAGCCGGGTTCTTCGTCGCCACAGGCGGGCCAGCACCGGGAATTCTCGAAGAAGTGCAAATGACCCTCTTCGCCTTGGGATATACTGCCCACGAGGTCAGTCACGCCCTCCACGTGGTCAGCGAAGACATCGGACTACCCAAAGATGCTTATGTTGAAGATTGGATTAAACAAGCGATCGCTCATCTCAGTAGCGAACAAGTTTAATTGTCATTAGTCCTTAGTCATTTGTTATTAGTCCTTAGTCATTAGTTATTTCTTATTCTCCTCTGCCCCTCTGCCCCCCTGCCACCCTGCTCCCCTGCTCCCCTGCCCCCCTGCCCCCCTGCCCCCTGCCCCAATGACCGACCCTTATGCCTGGCTAGAACAGTCCTTAGCAACAATTCATCGGGCGGACTGGTATCGCTCAGTACAACCGATCGATGGTCGTCCGGGTGCAACGGTGGTTTTAGCTGGGCAAGAGGTAATTAATTTTGCCAGCAATGACTATTTGGGTTTGGCTGGAGATGAGCGGTTGATGGCAGCTGCAACGGCTGCGATCGCGGAATTTGGGACTGGTAGTACTGGTTCGAGATTACTCAGTGGGCATCGAGAATTACACAGGGAGTTAGAAGAGGCGATCGCATCTACCAAACAAACAGAAGATGCCTTGGTATTTAGTTCCGGGTATCTAGCAAATTTGGGTGCAATTACCGCCCTTGTTGGCAAACGCGATCTAATATTTTCTGACCAGTACAATCATTCCAGTCTGAAAAATGGAGCGATTCTTAGCGGTGCAGCAGTTGTAGAATATCCACACTGTGATCTCGCAGTATTGAAAACTCAGTTGAGTCAACAGCGACAAAACTACCGACGCTGTTTGATTCTTACTGATACCGTCTTCAGCATGGATGGCGATTTGTGTCCGTTGCCTGCACTGTTGGATCTTGCTGATGAATTTAACTGTATGCTGCTAGTCGATGAAGCTCATGCCACTGGGGTACTAGGAAAAACTGGCGCTGGATGTGTCGAATATTTCGGCTGTACGGGAAAGCAATTAATTCAAATTGGCACTTTGAGTAAAGCTTTAGGTAGTTTAGGCGGGTATGTAGCAGGAAGTAGTGCCCTAATTGATTTTTTGCGGAACCGCGCACCCAGTTGGATTTATACCACTGGGCTTTCGCCTGCTGATACAGCTGCGGCCTTAGCAGCAATCAAGATAGTGCAACAAGAACCGCAACACCGTGCCCAATTGTGGGGGAATATACATTACTTGAAAACTTTGCTGCAACAGTTACCTAACCTGAAATTGCTGCCTTCTGAATCACCTATATTATGTTTTCAATTGCCTAATGCTACAGATGCACTTAAAGCTGGAAAACAGCTAAGAGATGCTGGCATTTTTGCCCCAGCAATTCGTCCCCCCACAGTGCCCACAAGTCGAATCAGAATATCCGTGATGGCAACTCATGAAGTAGCGCATATTGAAAAATTGGTAGCAGTACTAAAAGAGTTTAGCTTACAACAGTAGGGTATTGGGCATAATGAACGGAGTTCCGAGGTGGATTCATCCAGTTCAGAGGTGGATGAACGGAGTTCAAAGGTGGATTCATCCAGTTCAGAGGTGGATAAACGGAGTTCAAAGGTGGATTCATCCAGTTCAAAGGTGGATGAACGGAGTTCAGAGGTGGATTCATCCAGTTCAGAGGTGGATGAACGGAGTTCAGAGGTGGATTCATCCAGTTCAAAGGTGGATGAACGGAGTTCAGAGGTGGATGAACGGAGTTCAAAGGTGGATGAACGGAGTTCCCAATCTCCAATCCCTTTTACAAAACTGGTAATTGATTAAACAAGATCCAATAAAAACCAAGCTGTTGGACTGCTTGGTTAAATTCTTCAAAATCGACAGGTTTGACGATGTAGCTATTCACCCCAAGCTGGTAACTCTCGATCATATCCCGGTTTTCAGCAGAAGAGGTCAGCACCACAACCGGAATCATTTGTGTGCGTGGATCGGATTTGAGTTGCCGTAAAACTTCTAATCCACTTATCCTTGGCAGTTTCAAATCTAGCAAAATAACTTTGGGTTGATTCATTATGTTACGGTGGGCGTACTCTCCCCGACAAAAGAGAAAATCTAGAGCTTCGGCTCCATCTTGAAGTAGTTGAATATTGTTGCCAATTCTACCGCGACGCAATGCTCGGATAGTTAGCTCGGCATCAGTAGAATTATCTTCAACTAACACAATGGAAATTGGTTGCTCTAAAGATGGGTCATTAGGCCGATCGATGGGTTGGTCACTCATGGGTTATATTTACCCTTCAAGGGTGAAATAAAAGGTTGCGCCTCGATCGCTCGCTGCTTCTGCCCAGATGCGCCCACCGTGGCGTTGAATAATGCGCTGCACGATCGCTAGTCCGATCCCTGTACCTGCAAAATCTTGTTCGCGGTGCAAACGTTGGAATACCCCAAACAGATTATCGGCATACTGCATATCAAATCCTGCTCCATTATCTCTAATGAAATACACTCCTTCCCCATCCATAACCTCATAGCCCACTTGAATGTAAGCCAGGGATTTGTAGCGGGTGTATTTAATCGCATTCGATAACAGATTTATCCAAACTTGTTTGAGCAGTGAAGGGTCAGCCTGACATATAGGTAAATCAGCGATCGCAAATTCAATCTGACGACCCTTCAAATCTGAGGCTAAATCACTCAAAACCTTTTGAATTATCTCATTTGGCAAGACGGGTTGCCGAGACATTTCTTTACGATCTAGGCGGGATAGGTTCAACAAATCGTCAATCAACTCACCCATGCGTTTGGCATTATCCCGGACAATGTTTAGGTAACGATTGGCTTCCGCATCGAGTTGCTCACCGTAGTCTTCTTGCATCATTCTCGCAAAGCCAACGATCGCCCGCAGCGGTGCCCGTAAATCATGGGAAACGGAGTAGGAAAAAGCCTCCAACGCTTTGTTAGCAGCTTGCAATTCGGCAGTTCGCTGCATGACTCGTTCTTCCAATTCCGCATTGAGTTGGCGGACTTCTGCCTCCGCTGCTTTGAGGGCGCTGATATCCCGCGTGACGCTAGAAAGATATTCTAGGCTGCCATCTGATGCTTTGTGAGCAATGATCATTTGGGAAACCGGAATTTCTCTGTCATCACTGGCCAACAAAGCGGTTTCACCAACCCAAGTGCCATCCCGAATCGCTGCCGGAATGCCTTGGTTTTGAACAATCTCTAGTGCCCACTGGGGATGGTAGTTAGGGATGCTGAAGTTTGAGAGGTCTGCATCCAGGGAAACACCGAGCAGTTTCCGAAACTGAGCATTATTCCAGAGAATATTGCCTTGGGGGTCAGCCATGCCAATATAGTCAGTAGAGGCTTCCAGGATGGTAATTAGGCGATCGCGGTCTTTCTCTGCTCGTTGGCGTTCGGTAATTTCAGCGCGTAAGAATTCATTCAGTTCTGCCTGCTGCTTCAACAAACGGGCGTTGTCAATGGAAATAGCTGCTTGAGTAGAAAGTAGACTGAAGATTTCAATTCGCTCTGGGGTAAAGGCGCTGGTGGTGAGATTATTTTCTAAAAGGACAATTCCAGTTAGTTTTCCCTGGTTCAAAAGAGTAGCACAAAGAATTGATTTCGATTGGTGCTGAACAATCCAGGGTTCAGATTGAAAGTTGCCGAATTGAGCAGCATTATCAAGGACGATGCTTTCTTGGGTGCGAATCACGTAATTAATCAGTCCAGTCGGCAAGTAAGGAGTGCTGTCTGCCGATCTCGATTCCAGGGGAATGGATTGCAAAACGGCTACTGTTTCATTGCCAATCGACCCCATCGCCTCAACCCGCCATTCATCTTGTGTTGGCAAAATTAAATAACCCGTTTGCGCCCCAGCATTCTCAATTAGGATGGTCATCAGTTTTGCCAGGAGTTTATCTAATAAAATTTCACTGGCGATCGCTTGGGAGGCTTTCAACACCGTTTCTAAATCCAGTATTTCTAACTTAGTTGCAGCCGATTCTGTAGTGTTAACTTTACCTGTTCCAGTTCTTTGCGATCGCAGTTCTAGCAGTTGGGAATACTGCTTCTCCAAATCCTGAACTTTAGCAGTTGCTCCCCAGCGCAGGTAGCCGTACCTTGCCTCTTGCAGATAGGCTTTGGCGATTGTCATCCGGTGATTTACCAGATAAAACTTTGCTGCTAGTTCGTTTGCCAGCGCCTCTTCTTGGAGGTATTCATTTTCTCTGGCTAGGGTAATGGCGCGATCGTAGGCATCCATTGCTTCCATTACCTGACCAAACACCCGATACCGTTCTGCTTCTACCAAGTGCCACTTGTGCAGATAGTTCATTGGGGCGTGGTGTGCCCAAAACTGCATCTGTTTCTGATTTGCTTCAACCTGTTGTAGATAAGTTTGTTGGTAAGTAGGCTGAACTTCCGAATAATCCGCCAAAAGCGCCAGGGAATGGTAAAAGTTGAGAACTGCCACCTGCATAAACCCAAAGGCTGCACCTGCTTGCTGCTGTGCCAAGTGTGCCTGTTTTAATGCTTGGTCATACTCACCGAAGTGATAGAGCAGAATGGTCTTGGCAACATAGAAAATGTACAGAACAGTGCCAGTTTTTGCTGCAATTAAACGCGGCAGTATATTAGTTTCATTAAAGCTTTCGCCAATCAATCGATATTTATCTTGAGCTAATCCGCAAAAATTCAACCCTAGCTGTCTCCATATTTGAATGAAGTGGGTTGGATTCTCTTGTTGAATTTTGATACAGAGGTCGATATAAATTGCCTGTTTTTGCACAGTATATGCAAGATTATCTTCACAGAAAAACAGATAGCTACAGAGGTTTGCGGCAGCATAACCACCCCATTCAATATCTCCAGTCTCTAACCCAATCTGTACTGCTTCTTGAAGAGGAGCAATACTATTTCTGGCGTGTTCTTTCCAGCTTCTAATATTGGAATTGAATAAGTTATAAACTTTCGCTGTGAGTTCTCTGGCGTTAAACATTTCGAGTAACTCTAAAGCAATTTTTCCAGCATGATATCCCTCATCAACCCTACCTGTTCCAGACAGCAGCAAGCCATAAAAGCCAAAGCCAAATGCTGATAATGGTGAATTGCCGTACTCAATACAAAGACCGATCGTGGTGATGATAATCTGGGGAAAAATTTCTGGCTTCGCCATAAACACAGGGCTACACAGAAGTTTCAAAATCTGCATAGCACAAAGCTTGTAGGGATCGGTCATCACAGGCATGGCTGATAAGCCAGCGAGGCTAGGCAACTCGATTAACAAGCTCTCTTCTGCTTCTAGAACCACTAGAGAAATACCGAGTTGTTCCAAAACTTGTAAACCAATCTCGATCGCTTTCACCAGTTCGAGCTGTGCCATGCAAATTTGCATTTGTAATTCGTATACTCTGATGCGATCGAGTAAGTTTGCAGTGTTGCTTAAAGCAATCTGTGCTAGGATATTTGCCTGCTCAAAATGAATATTCAAATATTCTGCTTCCGCCGCATTGATGTAGAGCTTTAGGGTAAGGTCATACTGCCTTTGCCAGCAATCTTCTGCCAATAAAGCCAAACCAGTTTCAAAATACCGTAGGGCTGAATTATAGGCAGCGGAGGCGCTGGCTTTCTTACCTGCCAAGTAATTTAACTCTACTAATTCATCCCGCTCTGACTGCTGTTGAATCAGTGCTTTGCCCAAGTTGAGTTGATTAGTGATATCAAATATCTTTTGTTCTCGTTGCTCGGCTGAAGTATTTTGTAGCAAGCATTTTCCAAGTTGCAAGTGGATAATTCTTTGCTTAACTTCTGGAATCAGAGAATAGGCTGCCTGCTGAATGCGATCGTGAGCAAATTTGTATTTTATTGGGGGGCGATCGGGAAGGGGCACATCCAAGACAACGGATTTGTGAGCATTGCTCATGGGCAAAATCAACCCTTGAGCGATCGCCATTCCCAAAGCTTGCGCGGCTTCCTGTTGGGATAGTTCAGCCGCAAATGCCAGGGTTTCCAAATCAAAAAAGTTACCAATACAGGCAGATAGCTGCAACACTTGCTGTGTCTTTTCATTGAGTTTCTGAATCTTGCCTGCCATCAACTCCACAATGTTGTCGGTAATTCCGCGATTTTGAATTAGTTCTATCGACCATTGCCATTTCTTTGTTTGGCGATCGAATTCTACTAGCCCTTCAGTGTAGAGAGATTTCAAAAATTCATTGATGAAAAAGGGATTGCCACCAGTTTTTTGTTGCACCAGTTCCGCTAAGGGCAGGGAATTCTCTGGTTGGCAGTGCAATGTATCGGCAATCAGCCGATTGATATCAGGTAAACTTAATGCTGCCAGAGAAAGTTGGTTCACTACTCCTCCAGCTTGGCGAATTTCCTCCATCATCTGCATCAAAGGATGAGCTGCATTTACCTCGTTATTCCGGTATGCCCCCATTAACAATAACGATTGTTTCTCGGTGGAGGTAGCTAGCAGTTGAATCAGCTTCAGCGAGGCATTATCTGCCCACTGGAGATCGTCTAAAAAGATGACGAGTGGATGTTCTGGCTGGGTAAAAACGCGAATGAAATTTTGGAAGACTTGGTTAAAGCGATTTTGGGCTTCTGTTGGCGGTAGAACAGGTACGTCTGCTTGATTGCCGACAATTAATTCCAATGTGGGAATTACTTTGGTAATGACGCGACTGTTTGAGCCGAGGGCAGTTAAGAGGTTGTCTCGCCACTGACACAGTTGTACATCCTCTTCAGTCAGTAATTGTTTGATGAGTGATTCAAAGGCTTGAGCGATCGCAAAGTAAGGAATATTGCGCTGATACTGATCGAATTTGCCTGAAATAAAGTATCCCCGTTGTTGCGTAATCGGTTTATAAATTTCCTGCACCAATACTGACTTGCCAATACCGGAGTATCCTGCTATCAGCATCAGTTCAACTTGAGAAGCAGACAGTTTGTCCTTTTTACCTGCTACTCTGGCGATCGCTGCTAATAGTGTCTCAACTTCCTTTTCTCTACCATAAAGTTTTTCCGGGATATAAAACTTATCAGAAATATCCTGTTGCGCTAACAAAAAAGGCTCAATTCGTCCCGTATTTTCTAGCTGAATTAGACACTGTTCTAAATCAGTTTTAATTCCCCAGGCACTTTGATATCGATCCTCTGCTGTTTTAGCTAAAAGTTTCAGGATAATTTCGGAAACAATCGCTGGAATTTCTGGATCGATAACATGGGGTGGAACAGGTTCCAAAGCCAGATGGTAATGAATCAACTCCAGGGCATCATTAGATTCAAAGGGCAGCCGATGGGTCAAAAGTTGATAAAAGGTCGCACCTAATGAATAAAAATCAGTTCGGTAGTCCAGAGAACGGTTCATTCTGCCTGTTTGTTCTGGAGAGATGTAAGCTAATGTTCCCTCTAATACGGTTGGATTTTTGAGAGTTAATGTTTCCCGCGATCGGGCAGTTGAAATTCCAAAGTCAATAATTTTAAGTTGTTGTGTTTCTAAATTTAAAACAATATTCGATGGATTAATATCCTTATGAATAATATTTGCACTATGAATTTCACTTAAAATCTCAGCAATCCGAACAGCTAACTTCAGAAACTCGATTAAGGAAAACCTTCTTGCCGCGATAATTTTTGTTAAGGATTCGCCTCCAAAGTCCTCCAGAACAATCGCAAAAGTGCTTTGATATTGCTGCAAGTCGTAAGCCTGGATAACACCTTCCAATGATAAGCTGCGGGTAATTTCGTATTCCAGCTTATAGCGCGTGATTTCCTCTGGCGTGGGGTAGTCTTTCTTCAAAATCTTGAAGATTAAAGGCAAACGATCCCGTTCCCGTATTCCCCGATATACTTGTGAATTAGCACTTTCATGGATTTTTGCCCAAATTTTATATTCAGGAATTTCTAGCATGGTTCAACCGCCTTCAATTCTTACATTGAGGAGCAAAGTAGGGTTGACTCGCAAGCCAGATTATACAATTTATTTACTCTAAAAAATAAGTTCCTAACTCTTTTATTCTTTCTACCCAACCTTTCATCTCATCAGCCACTTTATACTTCCATTGCAGTTGAAGTACTTCTCTAGTATGAGAATCATCAAATATAACTTTGTCTTTATTTTCAAAGACTGGGGGAATAAATTCTATTTGAGCAGCTTGGGCAAACATTTTTGACACCTGGCTAATACTAAAATTTTCAGGCGCAGCAAGGTAGTGTCCTCCTTTGGAGCCAAATCGCGCTACCGCAATGTAGCAGTCTGCTAAATCTTCAACATGAATCCACGCCGTCATAAAATCTGGTGGAAATGGCTGATAGCCTTGGTGTGGTTTCCCTGTAATGAACTGCTGAATTGCAAAATCCCAGAAACTGCCACGAGTTGGTGCTGAACCATACACTGATGAAGGATAGACAATCGAGGCGTTACCTCCATTACTGATATATTCTTCTACTAGCACATCTTTCAACACATTTGCACCCGATAGTAAGTCAAAACATACTAAATATTCGGGCCGTGTATATCCTTTTGGCGGAGGTACTTCTGTTATTCGTCCTCCATTAGCGGTAATCAAAGAGAAATTCCCACTGGTTGTAATTACATGAATATCTGGCGAAACTGCACTAGTACCGTATAAAGCGGCTTCTAATGCTATACGGTCTAAAGCGAATTGAGCTTCTTGGGTTGATTCTGGAGGCATGTGCCACGCTACATTAATTACTGTTCTAATATCATGCTTGCGAATTGCTTGTGCAACATCATTGCTGGAAATCTCTACCTCTTGAGAGCAGATTATTTCCTTGCAAAAAGGCTTTATACCCTCAATATCACTACTCGGACGCACAAGTGCCAATACGGCAAAATCTTGTGTCTGAGAAAACTTTCGGCACAGCGCTCCGCCAATATACCCGGTTGCACCTATAATCAATACATTTTTAACGGAAGAGCTTTTTTCGGATGAAAAGTCTTTGTTATTTGACATATTTGAAATTTGTAACTAATTAAGGTTTTTTATGTTTTTAAAATAGCGCTTAAGACAAATTAAATATTCGTTATCAGTAGAAAATAAATGCGTGGGGATTTTTATGTGTGTAACTAACTTACAATCTTTAGGTTGGCGATCGCAAGGCAGATAAATGCGAAATATTGACTTTTACCTTTGCTTTAACCGTTGAATTAGTCAAATATTTAATTTGCAGCATTCATGAGGTTTAGTTGGCAGACTCTACGTACTGTTAACTTTATCACTGTTCCTACTGTCATACTGTTTACAATTGCTCATTCCTTACTTGCCCTGAAGGTAGGAAGCGTCCGTTTAGTGAATATTTATGTTTCTGTAGAGGTTTTATGAGTCTGATTCTGCCCAAACGTACCCTATCCCGTCGTCGGTTACTGCAAATATCTGGACTTTCAGGGGTAGGCTTTCTTCTTGGTGGCTGTGGAACAGATTTGTTCTCAGATAATCTGCGGCAAATATCTGAGCCACTAAACCAAAGTCTTGAAGCACTTCTGCTAACTCAAAAACCTATACCTGAATTTCCTGTTAGTGCCATAGAAGCAGATAAATTGTTGGTTAATACCTTTGACTTTACCCCGCAAATCGATCCGGCACAGTTTCGCTTAATAATTGATGGTGAGGTCAATAATGCGATGCAATTGAGCATGGCAGATATTCAAAAACTACCCTTGACTTCAATGGTAATTCGCCATGTCTGTGTTGAAGGCTGGGCTGCGATCGTTCAATGGGGAGGTGTGCGATTGCGAGATTTAGTAGCGCTGGTACAGCCGAAGTCAAACGCCCGCTATGTCTACTTCAAATCTGCTGATGGCTACTATGAAAGCTGGGATCTTGCTTCTGCCATACATCCTCAAACTCTCATGGCTTATCAAAAGAATGGACAACCCTTATCAGTTGATAATGGTGCGCCCATACGCCTAGCATCCCCAATTAAACTGGGCTACAAGCAAAGTAAGTGGGTAACTCAAATTACATTCGTCAGCAATTTGTTACCTACTAAAGGCTATTGGGAAGATCGGGGCTATGAGTGGTTTGCAGGGCTATAAAACAGGCAAAAAGTTAATCTATTAATTTATATTTGTACCGATCAAATACTACATAACCCAAGTTGCTAGTTATGCGATCGCCAGCGCTTCGGGTTGGTATATGGGGTGAGTATGGATCGTAAAATCCCCTCCAGGAACAAAAACGGAGGGAAAGATGCCTTGGCGTACCACTAATTAGCCGTGGTTAAAACTATTTCACCTTAGCGCGGAAGCGGACAAAACCATAAGAATTAGCTGGTGTGCCAGATCCAGTGGCTGCGGGTAGATTGGGAAAACTGGGGACTGTAATATTGACCACTACTGCTCCATTAGTGTTAGTACCGCAGTATGATGGTGTACCTGATTCATTAACTGTATAAAAATGCCCGCGATCGCTATCTCCGACATTAGTAAGATAAAGCGTAGGTGTATTAGAACCAATAGCTAGGGCAATTCCTCGATCTGCTCCTGGTAAGCCACCATCACTAGGAATCATGCCATTAAAAGCAGTGGGAATAAAATTAACATTAGTTGGAACTAAGTCACAGAATTTCACATTAGTTGCATTACCAAGACCATTGGAAAGAAAATATATAGTGTATTCCAATTCATCTCCCGGTTTGACAGTGCCAGCATTAATTAATCCTCGCAAGTAGCCAGCAGGCCATTTAGGATCGCTATCATCAGTAGCATAAGGTTCTGGTACATAGTTACTGGCATTAGTAGCAACGTCACTGCGACCATCCACAATATCAGTTAAATCTTGGTTATTGAGGCGGGTAATGCGTTTAATTAACAAAAGCTTTGCATTCACAGCAGTAGCACCGTTATTGCTTTCGCCAACGCTAGTAACACGACTACCTGTAGTATCAGTGTCTCTAGTTGGTAGATAGTTTGAACAACGTGTGCTGGCGTTATTACTAGTAGTTGCTTCCCAGCAAGCACTAGCATTTGTATCCTGCCCATTGGGAGTTAAGCTGATAGATTGTCCAGTAGTAGCCCCAACGAGAGAAGACTGATAAGTATTTTCCCAAAGATTGAGAACACTCGCAGGAGGTGTATTAATTTCATTACCACTGCCATAGGCGATATAGTCAATAATTTTATTCTGGCTATCGTACAACCAGATATCATCACCCAAGTTGTTGAGTTTGGGAGTTTGTCCCAACCAAGCCTGGAAAGCTGCTGCTGTGGCTTGATGATTGGCGTTGTTATTCCCAATCCAAATTACAGCATATTGGCCTGCTTGTAAGATTGTGCCGTTAGGAAATGTATAAGTAAAGCCGTTAGTACTATCATTATCATTAGCAGTCAGATGTCCATCTGCTAACTTCAAACCACTCAAATCTACAGTTGATGCAGATGGATTATAAAGTTCAATAAATTCATCGTTAGTGTTAGTAGCAGTACCCGTTTCGTTGTACAAAACTTCATTAATGATGACTTTGCCAACAGTTGGTGAAACTATATCAATGATGTTTAATGGAGTTGGTTGAGTTTGACCAGGATAATAAGTCCACAAATCCAACCCTTTGGTATCTCCAAAAGAGCCGTTGCATGATGTCCCAGCATTACCAGCGTTACCATTCTGACCAAATTTACGGTCATTGCTGGCGGTGTCAAAGCCGTTAATTGGGTTGCTGAAAGCTGGGTTTGGTGGATTAATCCCACAGAGTACTTGACCAGAAGTACCAATTTGAGTACCACCGATGGTTTTATAACTGCGATCGTCGTAAAATCCTCTACTATTACCTATAGGATTAGCGGCATTCAGCATTGTAATAGTAGGGCCACCAGTAAAATTGTTTTCCGCATCCAGTAAGGGAAAGTGATATTCCCCTCCAAAAGTTCTGACACTAACTTTGTAATTACTACCAACCGGAAAAAAATTGCCACTGTTATCCTTACCATTCCAATTAACTGCTTGCTGTCCTGTTGTAGTCATAATCCCTCGCAAAAGACGGTTTTGAGAGTTGGTGGGATCAAAATTGCTGCCGTCTCGGCTGATAACCAGTTCGTAAGTACCTGTAACATTGCTGTCAAAGTTCAAAGTACCGCCTGTACCAAATGAACTGTTATTTCCCACAACAGTGCCGTTGAATTGTAAATTACTAACAGCAGGAATAATTGGGCTAAGGGGAATACCAGTTCCCTCTAAAGTGCCGTCTCGTTTGTAACGTTCAACGAATGGAAGCACGTTGGTGTCGATGGAGTTCAAAAAAGTAGCATATTGGGGACGAGCCAAGCTAACACCACCTTGGGGATTTGCCAGCTGACTATCCGCTCCTAGTATGTCGTGATAGAGAGGCGATATCCCGTCACTGTCAAAAAAGCCAGTTTGATTACCATAGAGAACGAATCCGTTAGGATCTGTGCCTCTGAGTTCTACTTTATATCGGAAACCATCTGTGGTGACTGGATAAACTGGGAAGTTGAGATATCGACCGTTATTACCAGTAAAAAGAGCGAGATAATAGGTGAATAACCGCCCGTTGAAGTCGCTAATTGAAGTTTGATCGCTGCTACGTACAGTTACATCCCAAGCTGCTACACTAGTTTTTTGTTGATCGTTAAAGTTGTTGACACTACTCAAATCAATTTCACCGGTAGGAGTGGCATTAGTAGAAGAGTTACCCCCATCAGGCCCGTAGAAAACGATGTCATAAACTCCAGTTGATGGAGCTTGGTAGTAGCAGGGAATATAGCCATTGGGATTACCTCCGCCAGAAATAGCACGCGGGCCATTTAACTCCTGTTGGCGAGTTGAGATGATGCCCCGCCCAGGTTGAGAAGTACACACAAAATCTGGTGTGCCGGGAACAGTTTCACTGCCAATACTCCCACTGACACGACCGGGGTTGTAAACGCGGACATTACCATTATTTACCCCAACTGCGCTGGAGCCTAAAAGAATATACTCATCTTTGTTGGCATAGACTTTTAGTAAAGTTCGTCGCAGCACAAGACCGCCATAAGTATCAGTACGCCACTCTAAGTTAGCTCTGCTACTGCCAACTGAGGCATTACTGGGATAAAGGGTGCGACTACCTTCAGCCTGAGCAGATGGTATTCCAAAATTCAGATAGCACAGTAATAGAGCAAGGCCACTTAGTAGTTTTTTATAACGGTTGGGGTGGTTGTTATTAACCGCTAAAAGATGTTTTAAAAGTAGGCTCATTGATACTTCACTAGCTCCTGATTTGAAGTGGATGACAATGGCACTACCGCATTCATGGGAAGTTCAGAGATTCCATACTGAGCATTAATAGCGCCTTCTCCGTCTATTAGGTTGCCCAATGTGTACGATAATCTACCATCTAGATTGGCTGCTGCGATCGCTCTTAAACTTTTAAATAAAGATTTCATTGCTTAATTCCTAAATAACTTCGCGTCCTCTTCAGCCTATTTACCAAAGTTTTCATCGCCGATTCCTGTGGCTGGCGCGCTACAGATTTTTGTTGTCCAAAGCCGTCAAACAATTCGTTGAGCTTAACCGTAAAGCCTAAATACGCGCCTCCCGCAGAACGTGTTCCTGAGAAATCTCGGTCATCAACTTTCCCAAAGACGTAACCAGCAGAAACGCGCAGGTTAGGCGTGAGGTAGTAGCCTGTTTCCAGAACAAAGCCTGTCTCACTGTAGCTAGACTGACTAATTACACGAGCCTCACCCACCAAATCCCAGCTATATCCCAAACGATAGGTAGCGCGTACTTGGGCCAGATTTACTGTGCTAGTACCGGCTAAATCGTTAGCTAAATAAGAGGTGCTGTTACGCAAAGCATACTTCCCGTAGAATTCCCATTGCCAGTTAGGAGCGTAAATCGCTTCTAAAGCAAAGGTATGGTCTTGAGAACCCGTACCACTTCCTAACAGAATGGTGTCAGGGATGGTTGATGGATTTTGGCGATATTCATAACGCAATAAAGCATTAAATTTATCGCTATTGGGGTCGCGGTAGGCTAAACCCAGCTTTAGGTTAGCGGTATCTCCCAATCCTGAAAGCTTTTGATTGGAAGAACCAGCTTGTTGATAACGTACTAAAGCTGTGAGAGCCGGAGAAATTTTACCCGCAGCACCTGCGGTAATTACTGTATTACTACCACCAGAAGAGGAACGATGTTCATAACGGACGCTAGCTTGAAACTGCGGATTATCACTGTATTCCAGCCCGACACTGTAGCTATCGCCACCATCAAACCCGATCGCAGATGCTGCTTGACCAAAGGCGTATGGTTGGGCATATTGTTGACCCGCTAAAGTGCGTCCGAAGAAGTTGCCAAATACGTGTTCGTAAGCAACGTTCAACCGCAATCCCGAAGCAATAGTCCAACGGTTATTTATACCAATTGCTCCTTGAGTAGTCATTTCGTTAGCACCACCTAAAATTGAGTAACGACCAGTCAAGGTAGTATCCGAACCGAGTTTGTGTTCGCCGTTGACACTCAAGCTGGTGATGGAATTACCCGAATATTGACCGCTACTGTAATACTGTTGGGCTAAACTGACATTAACACCAGGAATTACCGCCCAATTCAACCCCAAAATGGTACGGTCTGGGTAAATAGCATTTTTTTGGGAAGATAAGCTGAGTTCATTTTGGGCTTGGAATGTCAGGTTTTTAGCTAGAGGAACTGCAAAACGCGATCGCAGTTGATCGGAATTACTACTTAGGGTACTGTCGGGGATACGGTCTTCCAGACGACGGTGAATCCAATCCAGATCGATAGTGGCGCTACCCAGGCGTTGTTGAATCCCAGCAGAAATCGTCGTCAGGGAATTATTAACCTTACTACCAGGTATCGCCTCATAACGCGGTGCAAAGAGTTCTTCAAAGGTATCTAAAGGTTGGGGAGCAATCCCAAAATTGTCTTCGTGGTCGTATTGCGCTCTGACGTTGGTAGTTGAAGTGAGTTTAGCTGTAACCTGCGCTCCATAACGGGTTTGTCCTGGGACAAAGCTGATAGTGGCATTATTGGCAAAACCCGTATCAGCAAAACGATAATAGGCACGACCTTGAATCCCATTAGTAATCTTTCCTTCAGCTTCTAAACGGTAAGCATCACCTCTGACCTTTCCCACAACATCAGAATCATTCGTGGAATGGGCATATTCTGCAATTAACTTACCGTTGTCACCCAAGGCAATCAGCGCATCTGCACCGTAGAGTTGAAAGTCGCGCACTCCGTGATTTTCTTGAATGTAAGTTGCTCCTATCCAACTTTCCTGATTAAGTTTGCGGGAAAGATTATATTGCAAACGACCAGCATAGATGTTCCCATCAGAGTCTTCGCTGTCATATTGATAGCTAACAACAATCCGACGTACCAACACTTGTCCGGTTCGATCGATATCGGTGCGAAGAATCGGTTCGCGGAATAATAGAGTACCGCGATCGTAGTCGATTTCGTAGTCTGGACCTCGGTTAAGCTGTTTGCGTTCTAATACAGTTCCAGGACGATTGAGTTCTTCTAACTCGATAAAGACATTTTCACTACCTGCTTGTAATAGTCTGCGAGAGAGGAAGTAATAGCCGCTAGTACCATCAGGAGCAATGGTGTCTCGTTGAAAGCCTTCTAAGTGATCGCCGTAGAAACCTGTAATTTGTAGGTTTCCTAAGTTGTAGTTAGCTTTAAAACCGTGGAGTTGACGGGTGATAGAAGTAAATTGCTGCGATCGCCGCGCAAATTCTTCTGTGTTATAGTCACCCCACATCGCATAATCCGGATCGGAGCCGGGGGTACGAGCTGAACGCTCAAAACGCAAAAATACACTGTCAATGGAAGGAGCAACTACATCAACTTTCGAGCTATCGCCGTAGACAGGATAGTTTTGCTCGCTGAATTGGTAAGTTCTAAACAGGCGATTATCGCAGTTGCAATCTTCATTGAGGTTACGAGAACTGTTGTATGCACCTGTAAATAACCATTCTCCGATCGCACCAGTGGCAAATATCGCTGAATGGAAATCTAATTGCGTTCCGTTGTTTTTGTCAGGAGGGAGGAAATCACGGAAACTGCCGTAATAATTTGTACCTCTAGCACCCAAACGTAAATCTATGACTCCAGTAACTAAACTCGGACGCAGTGCCGTTTCAAATTGCAGTTGAGTGAAGGCTTCTAAATCATTAGCGATCGCGCGAATTGTGACAGTTTCCGCCTTCAGTTGCGATCGCAATGTCGCTGTAAATTGCCCTGCTTTCGCCTCCACTTGAAATCCGGGTTCATTAGGCTTGAAGTCTTTCCCGATCAACTCCCCAGCAGTGGGTATGAGGGTGACAACAGCATCACGATTCGAGCGATTGCCAGTTGCATCGATGAGTTGACCCCGAATTGTCGCCGTAGAACGTCCATCTGCTGGGATACGAGACTCAACTGTTTCTAAAGTTAATTGCTGCGGCGCTCCCCGCACCGTAACTTGCACTGTTACAGGGGGTTCTGTTCCTCCAATAACCTGTGCAGAGATGGTGTTTGCACCTTCTTTTAACGAGACACCATACCATGTCTGCGTTACTAATTTGGTGGTAGCATCAGTTTCCGTCCGTCCTACTAAAGAAGGGTCTACCAACGCCCCATTTACCCGCAATTCCACTTGACTACCAGCAGGAAACTGCACAATTACCGTGCTAGCTTGTACATCTACAACACTGTCAGCCGTCGGAGTCAGGATTTTAATTGTTGTAGAGATAGGGACAGTGGGGGATACGGGAAGATTTTCATTCACCCCTTGTCTCTTTGTCCCCGCGTCCTCTACTCCTGCAATTTTGCCTAAGTCTCTGGGCAAATCTACAGAAGTTTCTGGTTGAAATGGTTGTATTTCTGTTTCACTTGGCTGGGCATTTGGAATTTCAGGAGCCGATGCTGAAGAAGTTGAAGCAAATTCGAGAGGTGGAGAATTTAAAGCCTCTCCCTTAAAAGAAGAGAGGTTTTCCAGATGCGCTGAAAAGTCAGGATCTTCGACACTCTTTTCTGCTTGCGAATGGGAATCAGGGAAAAAGAGATTTTCACTAGTGATTTCTGCTTTGACAACTGTAGGGTACAAAACAAGGCAGACTACTGGCATCACCCCCATCAATCTCAGGTTAAATGTAGTTAAACAGTGCAGTCTGGGTTTCATTTCTTGACTGGCTCCTGAAATGTTGGGGTGACAGCGAAGTTCATGCGTACTAAGCCACCAGGCTCTAAATGCACCAAGCGAGATTGGCTATTTCGTTCGCGGAATTTTTCGTTATGAGCTAGGGTGTAACCCGCTACACTGCTAAGGTCTAGTACACCTGTGTGGTATCCAGGTAAGACGTTAGCTAAGGAGAACAAACCATTAGGATCTGTAGTGATGCGGTTTCCGTCCTCCAGAAAAATTACCGCATTGGCTACTCCAGGCTCACCACGCTGTTGTTCGCCGTCAAAGTTTTTATCAACAAACACCCGACCGATAATCGTGCCACAGTCAGAAACGATTCCTGGACGAATTTTCAATTGGTGCGTTGCTGGGCCATCCTTAGTACTAAACCGGTTATCAGCTCGTTGACCATTAACGATCGCAGTGTTGCGACCAGTACCACGCAATGCATCGGCTGTTATTTGAGCCGCGTAGGCAATATTCAAGACTTTCTCTGGGGAAATTGTTACGTCTGTGCGGAATGTGATTGTGTTACCGTTGCGTTCTGAAGCGATCGCTACTGGTTGACCATCTAGTTCTCCTTGCACCGATTTCGGCAAGAATTGGAATCCTAAAGGTAGGTCGTCGGTGACAAATATATTACTCAAACCAGCATCAGCGAGATTTTTTACCGACAGGCGGTAAATTACCGTATCTCCAGGTTCAGCAGTAGCGCGATCGCCTGTTTTGATAATCTGTAACTGATTGGCTTGACACAAATTTGTAGTGAATTCAAAGGCTAGTAAATCCAGTCCCACTGTTTCTGCATTGGGAACTAAAACCACTGTTTGCTCTACTCTGGTTTCGCCTGTAAGACTGATTGGTTGACCATCTAGAGAACTGGCGACATATCGCACGACACCATTACCTTGTGTTCCAGTGTTAGCAAGGATTTCAATTTTGACCCGCCGCTGTTTGTAGATGGAATTTGGTGGTGGATTAACTACAAAAATGTAGGTTCTACCTGGAGCGGTTTGACCCTTATTCGGATCGAGTAGGAAATTGTAGACACCCGCAGGATTATTCGTAACGAAGTAGGGATTACTATTCTCAGTATTCGGCGATTTCCCACCAGGAACGTTGTTATTGGGAATATCTGGTAACTCTGTTCGAGTCAAAGCAACCAAACTGCCCAATTCTGTCCCCGTAGGATCGCTAGAGTTGGGTTCGTATACCCCAACTGAAAAACCTGTATAGTCAGGTAAAATTGTCCCAGCGCAACCTAAAATCCGTCCTAATGGATCGAGTAAAGGGATAGGACTAACATTAATTTGCTCAGAACTTCCTTGATATTGATAATTGCTAGCAGAATCTGTATAAGTATAAGTAGCTTGATTTATTAATGGCAAAGACGCAACCAGATTGTTAGTCTGTTGCGCGATCGCTGGCATAGATATAGTAGTATGCAAAAAACTTCCCAGAAGAACAGTAGCTGTTAACCGTCGCCACCAGCTACCGCTAGAAGTAATTTGCTTTTGGTTTTGAGGACGGCTCACTTACCACATCTCCTCTGAAATGTCAAGCTTGTTGTTAATAAAAGCACTTATTTATTTGGGAAAATCCAGTTAAGCTAAAACTCTTTTAAAATCTCGTTTCCAGGTGGAATCTGAACATATTCTTGATTGCGGCTATTTTCCGAGTCAGCAAGGTGGCGTGTTAATCAGCGCACTTGAGTTTGATAAGTTGCCTTGACTGTTGTCTTCGCTGCAAGTGACGGAATCTGCAAACGGATATGAGTGTAAGCAATGGCTGGTGCTGGTTTTGTTTCCACTTTGCCGCCAGGAAGAGTAACTTTAACCGTAGGATTTTCGACAAAGCTACGCCCACCATCAATGCTGTAAATCACTTTGGCATTTTTGGCGACATTGGTAGAATTCAGCACGTAGACCATTCCTTTGGGAATAGGTTGATTAAAAGTTAAATTCTTCACTGGGCGATCGCTCTTATTTTCGCCGCTCAAGGTATATCGCAATACATCTCCTGGTCGCACTACAACTTGACCTTTCAAAGGTTCCCATTTCTGGCTTTGCTTACCTTGTTGATCCTGTGCCACTACTTGCTTTTCTGCTTCTAAGCGCAATTGAATTTGCCCTTGAGTTTTGATATTCTGAGCAACAGCACTTTCTGAATGCCATACATTTGCGATTCCCGGAATTTGACCGGCAAATGGAACTGTAACAATGAGAGCGAATGCTCCTAAACCTGCAAGAGAAACACGCTTCATATAAATCACCTCAAAAAACTTCTAGAATCTGAATTGTTGACTTATCTTTCCCAGCTTTTGCTCAGAAAAAGTCACTCTGCTATTTGCTTGCTATTTGGGGGTTGGGGATAAGGTCAAATGGTTTGCAGACTCTGGTACAGAAGAGTCTGCAAACTTCAAAGTCCCCAATCCCAACGAATTAGTTCACCTTGCGTTGGAAGGTAAATGTTCTTTGAATACCCGGTGCGATCGCGCCCGTGACAGTATCCACATACTTAGTAACATCAGTGTTTACCGTAGTTCCAGTTTGGTCGATGCCAGAGTTAGTAGCTGGATTACCACTGAAGAATTGAATGGTTGCACTCCCGGAATCCTTAGCTGAACCAACAATGTTGCTAGTATCAATTTGACCGCTAGCATCGTTGTCTTTCGCCCAATTATTGGGGCTTTGCGTACCATCTTCAGTAATCACAACTTTGTTAGCATTCAAAATCACATTCCCAGTTCCAGATTGAGGATCGGAAATATTTGTGTATTGAATTTGGTACTCAATAATGTTTCCTGGCGCAGGCTTCTTCGGATCGATACTGAATGTGCCATCATTTCCTTGGACTACAGGCCCAGTTCCTTGTAAGACTCGTGACATTTTCAGCAGTTTCAGGAAGCCAGTGTACACGCGATCGATAGTGATGTTGGATGAATCAAAGATATTATCGTTTCCACTATCCTTAATTCCATCACCATTAGTATCCGTCGTATAGTTGTCAATCGAAGCAGTGATCGGTACAGGGAAGCCTCTATTAATATCAGTAGATAACTGCGTACCTGGAGGTAAATCAACTTCTACACCATAGTTGATACTTGCACCAGGAGCAACGTTGGGGATTGTAATTGCTGTACCAGGTGTTGTAAACACTCCCGTTGCACTATTGTAAGTATAAACAGCAGACTGACTATTGTAGGTAATAGTCACCTTCGTATTATTCGGTAAATCTCCTATATTTGTTGGTTTAGTTGGCTCTATCTTCAAGACACCTGCATCAGTACCACTATTCTTAATAGTGTTGGTGAAGCCAACTGATTGTGGATCGAGTGTAATACCTGGTGGTGTACCAGCAGGAACGAGAGAAGATTTGTTAGTGAAATCATCGTTGGTTCCACCTGACGGCCCAGTAGCGTCCGGGGCATTTTGCGGCCCGTTGAGTAACGCTGAAGCAATAGGCGCTTGCACCGTGAAGACGTTCGCCTCACCGCCTGAACCAGTACCACTGTTGTTATTACCTGTGTCAGTTCCAGTTTCTGGAGATGCTGGAGTGTTAATATAGCCATCATCAACGCTGCCGGACGGTAGAGTATCAGGAATACCATCACCGTTAGTATCTGTACCCACAGGAGGTGTCATACTGCCTGGGGAACCGTCGTAGTTGCTGGGGTTTTGGTCGCCAGAATCGTCGTATACTGGGAAATTGCTACTGGGTGTTTGACCAAACAATTGAGCGATATTAGCGACGGTTAAGGGTGAAGATGCAGTTGATTCAACAGCTAGCTGAATCGAGAAGCCATTTACCGTTGTACCAGGAGCAATGGAAGTAATGGTTGCTGGATTATTGATAAAACCAACGCGAGTAACTGAGGCCAAGGCTGGTGCTGTCGTAGTCCAACTAGCTGTATTAGCATTAGTTGTAACTGGAGTGGTGGTATAGACAGTTTGCCAACCAGGAGGGGCAGTTGGTGCTACTGCTAAATCTGTACCCGCAGGAATCGCATCAGAAACCAAGATATAAGTACCAGCAGCACCATTAACATTGATGCTTGTACCCGTCAAAGCTGATGGTGTAATTCCCTGTCCTGTGGGATCGTTGGACTCAACTCGCAAACTCAAATCGTAGGTCAATTTATCATCTGTAATCGCAGTTGTGCCAGCATTGTTATAGCCACTGCGAATCTTCAGAATGGTGGCTAAAGCATAGGTCTTCACCGTTAAACCAACCTTAATTTGCTCGGTGGCGCTAGCTTCCCGTGTACCATTAACTGGTGTGCCATCTACCTCACCAACAGCACCACCATTGGCGTTATCTACGGTGAATACGTCACCACCATCAGGACTCCGCAGTTGGTTTTGAGCATCACCAGGAGTATTACCAAGAGTAACGGTAATGACATCATTGGTTTGAGCGCCAGCTTGTACAGTTACTGGCACACGTACTAACACAGTACCGTTAACCGGAACAGAAGGTGTGTCTACGCCACCTTGAGGGACGTTTATCCAAGTTTGACCACCATCAGTACTATATTGCAGGCTATTAACTGTACCACCATTTGGTAATGTGCCAGAAACTGTACCTGGCCCAGTTGTTGTCGCTTGGTTGGGAATGTGAAATTTAGTAGGGTCATTACCTACGTTGGTCAAGGTGTAGGTGTAGATTAGTAAGTCGCCAACTGCAACATTACCGCCATTGTTATCTGTAACTCCAGACCCTGTAACGGTGATTCCAGCAACCTCTGCTACAGTGACAACCACAGTGTTAGAAGTGGCATTTATAGTTGTCCCTGGACTGTTGGGATCTTCGTAGGTTGCTGTTGCAGTGTTACTAATAGATGTACCCGCAGTCGTTCCGTCAGCTAATACGGGTGCGAGAAATTGGAAAAGGCTACCAGTTAATAATGCTGTTGCTACTAGAAATTGGTAAAGTTGACGCTGCTTATTTACGGATTGATTTCGATTTACCATATAAGTAGTTTGTTTGCTGGACTTGTATCTCGGATTTTGAGACAGGAAAAAGTTCGGCAATTCCCTTTAAGGAATTACCGATTATGGCTGCCCAAAACGTTGAAGTTTTGGGAATACATATTTAAGGAGTTAAATTATTGACACTCCTGGGAAATTATATTGAGACAATAACCAGAAATAACTTGTTTAGTTGTTTTACGCTTACCCTTGGGAATCAAAGCTGGCAATCGCAAATATGTGTAATTTATTACTGTATTTTGCTTAGTTAGAGATGTAAATAGCAATGTAGCTTTTAAAGCAAAAAAAATCTTCCGTATAAATAAGTAACTTCTTTAGCTATCAATGAGTGCATCAAAGCTAAAAAATTAACTTTATTGTGGCAACACACATAGCAATTTTAGTGAGTTGATTCAGATGCCAAAAACACTAGAACTTATATATAAAAATGTTTTTGAGTCTTTGTTATCAGAAATATATACTGCCCTGGAGAGTCATTTAGATAAAAAAAATTGAAAATTAACTAGGCGATCTAGATCGCTTAAATAGGATAGCAATTTCAATAAATGCAATTTCGTCATAAAAAAATGCGATTTAATCATAGAAAGTTTCAGTGTTAATGCTGAATAATGTAATCTATTTTATTTTTTCATAACATTAACTATATACGTGTAAATACTAAAAATCGAGATTACTAGTATTAAAGTTTTACAAGAATCATTCCTCTCAATACTAAACATACCCGATAATTTTAGTCGGGTATGTTTGACTGGTATTTTTGCTCGTGTTAGTATCAGGCGACAAGTGACAGACAAACAGGGAAAGCTAGTTTATGACTCAGGCAATCAAAACCCAAACCCAAACCCAAACCAGCACTGCCTACTTTCAAGCCTTGAAGTGTAAGGAATGTGGTGCGGAATATGAACTCAAAGCCAGTAATGTTTGTGAGTTATGTTTTGGCCCGTTAGAAGTCAAATATGACTACAATGCCCTACGTCTGACTGTCACTCGTGAAACAATTCAAGCTGGCCCCAATTCAATTTGGCGCTACCGTCCCTTTTTGCCTGTCGCAACTGACAATGTTATAGATGTGGGAACTGGTATGACTCCCCTAGTTCGTTCCCACCGTCTTGCCCGTCGCCTGGGTCTAAATAAGCTTTATATAAAAAATGATGCCGTGAATATGCCCACCCTGAGCTTTAAGGATCGGGTGGTGTCAGTCGCTCTATCCAGAGCGCGGGAGTTAGGTTTTACTACTGTTTCTTGCGCTAGCACTGGTAATTTAGCAAATTCTACAGCTGCGATCGCAGCTCACGCCGGTTTAGACTGCTGTGTGTTCATCCCCGCAGATTTAGAAGCCGGTAAAATTCTCGGTAGCTTGATCTACAGTCCTACCCTCATGGCCGTCAAAGGCAACTACGATCAAGTCAATCGTCTCTGTTCGGAAGTTGCAAATACACATGGCTGGGGTTTTGTCAACATTAATCTGCGTCCTTATTACTCTGAAGGTTCTAAGACGCTAGGTTTTGAAGTTGCAGAACAACTAGGCTGGGAACTACCCGATCATGTTGTTGCTCCTTTGGCATCTGGTTCGCTCTTTACAAAAATTTATAAAGGGTTCCAAGAATTTGTCGAAGTTGGTTTAGTAGAAAACAAGAGTGTCCGTTTCAGCGGCGCTCAAGCTGAAGGTTGTTCGCCCATCGCCCAAGCCTTCAAAGAAGGACGCGACTTTATTAAGCCAGTAAAACCGAATACAATTGCGAAATCGCTAGCGATCGGCAATCCAGCAGACGGTATTTATGCTGTGGAGCTAGCTCAGAAGACTGGTGGTAACATTGAATCAGTCAATGATGCCGAAATTATTGATGGCATCAAGTTGCTGGCAGAAACCGAAGGCATCTTCACAGAAACGGCTGGTGGTACAACCGTGGCCGTGCTGAAAAAACTGGTAGAAGCTGGCAAAATCGATCCAGATGAAACTACCGTGATTTACATCACAGGCAATGGTTTGAAAACCCAAGAAGCAATCCAAGGCTACGTTGGTGAACCCTTGACTATTGATGCGAAACTCGATAGTTTTGAACGTGCGCTAGAGCGATCGCGTACTCTAGATCGCTTGGAATGGCAACAAGTCCTCGTTTAGTTAGGAGTTAGGAGTTATGAGTTTTTTATATTCATAACTCTTTACTCTTAATTTTATTCCTAACTCTCCACTCTTCACTTTTTACTTCTATGGCTGTAACAGTTTTAGTTCCTACGACTCTTCAGAGTTTTACTAATAATCAAGCTACTTTAGAATCTAGCGGTAACACTATTGCTGAATTGTTAGATTCCTTAGAACAAAGCTTTCCTGGCATTAAATCCCGGTTGTGCGATGAACAAGGTAAGCTACGTCGGTTTGTGAATTTTTACGTCGATAGCGAAGATATTCGCCACTTAGATGGTATAAACACAACACTGAAAGATGGCGATGAAGTAAGTATTGTCCCAGCTGTCGCCGGTGGTTAATACACAGAACACCAACTAAGCTAGAAGCCTAGCTAGACCAGCCTTTACAAGATTGCCTCATTCCTTCCCAGTCCGAGACTGGGAACGCCCATTAAGATATCTACCACTTTTCTTACTCACGGCAGAGACAATGCAGACAGCATTTCCGGTTGACTATACATAGAAACGAGATTTTCTCGCATATTTTGGCTTAACTTGACACTAATAAGCAATGGCGTACAACTTAATCTTGTGAGAGTTATTTTGCTTGGCTAACTATACAGCAATGATCTGAGCAAGTCTTTGTTGCCAAGAATCATTGTTATCAATAGTTAAGATAATCCGCTTGTAGGATTCATCTCGCAATTCAATAGTTAAATAATTTGTCTCTCGATTCACATACCAAAACTCTTTACCCCGGTTAGTGTAATAAGTTCCAGCCTTAATCACTCCAGGAACAAAGCTACCAGGGGCACGCAATTCTCGCCAATTACTTTGGGGTTCGGCTGTTGTAACTTGTTCAATATGGGCTAGTGATATTTCCCAAAGCTTATTTAAACGAACAGCTAGCAGTTGCTCTTTAAATGTAAATTCTATCTGCAATTTATCATCAACGATACTTAGGTTCATAAGTAACTATTAAATTATGTTTATTGTAAAAGTTATAGCTGATAAAAATATCCAATTGCAGAGAAATTCATACTTGTGTTTTATGGGTAAGTATTTGGCGATTTGGCAGATTGTGATTAGAGTATCTTGATATATTGCATAAATTACCAAGATGTTTTTACTTATTATACAGAAGGCGGGCTAAACCCGTCTTTTTTATTAGACTTCTTGCAGAAGTGGGGGAAAGGGGAAGGGTTAAAGGGAAAAGGGATGGAATTTCCCCTTTACCTTTAACCTTTAACCTTTCCCATAAAAGGAGATATGTTGATTATTTATACCAAATTTATAACATTTCCCCATAAATCAATGTCCGCATCTTCCAAAGTTATGAGTGCTGGCTTGCGCAGATGCTTCTTATTATGTGAAACTAAAATTAAAAACTAAAAGTACTCCGCAGAATGCCGATAGTAACTGAGTCACTATCTGGTGTGTTACCAGGCTGGATAAGATGAATTATTCCTGGTGTAATGCTGATATTATCTGTTAGCTGAAAACGATAAAATGCCTCAATTTGAGTAGTCGTGCCTGGTTGTCCACCTGCTCGTCCTAAACCTGTATTGATAAAATCAGGGACATTATTTCCTACCGGTAAGTCACTACTAGTGATTTTAGGAGGTTGACCGACATAAATTCCTCCTAAATTTCCTTTAGCAAATAAATCAGGGAAATTCAGAAACACCATATAATTTGTCGTTTCTACACTTCCCGATTGTCCAGGAATATAAGATTTAGTATAACCACCCCACGCACCTGCACTAATGCGGGGAGAAATTTGCCAAGTGAGAGTCGCACCCACAGCGTTAGTTTGTAGCGGTGCTGATTTTCCGGTAGTAGTATTAACTGTAGTTAAGCATTCATCACCAACAAAGGTTAGCAAACAACCATCGGAAGCGTAATTGTTAACGTAATATAAACTTAAATCTAAAGTATCGGTTGGTGTCAGCAGTAATTGCACGCCTGTAGTGGTAGTTCCATCAAATAAACCGCTACCTTTACCGGGATTTCCTGGTTGATAACTAGTATAAATTGCCTGCAAACTAGCGCGTTTAGCAAATTGCCAATCAATAGCTATACCACCGTGACCATATCCCATATTTAAAATTGGGTTTCTTTGGGCAAAATAAGATAATGGCCCTGTTGCCGCACTTTCTACCCGATTGGGGCCTCGGAAAGCAGCTGGCATACTTACACCTTCTGTTCCTACCATTACTGCTAATTTATTTGTCACTAGCCAATGAAAATTTAGATCGCTTACAATCAAGCTATCTGTAGGAAATTCGTAGCCAAGAAAAACATCATTCCGAGAAACGCTATTGGTAAATCTAGGCGAAGTTTTTCCGTCACCATCTAAAAGACCTGTAAACAAATAACTACTCGGAGTGATTTGACTCGTTAAATACAGCTGCGCCAGGGAAATAACATTAATATTTGTCCCTGCATCATCTGTATCCTTTTGTCCATCTCTAAAATTAACATCACCACGATTGTTAGTTCGTCCTTGAATGCCAACTATCAGTAGTCCACTGAGTTTAGTTGTTGTTGAGAATTGGTTGGCTTCGATTTCAGCAGTTTTGGCTTCTAAATTATCGACACGACCCCGCAAAGTTGCTAATTCAGGGGCAAATTCTGACTGTAATTTTTGTAATATTTCTAAATCTTTGCGAGTGACTAAATCGCTGGTGGCTGTAGTGATTAATTCGTTGACTCTATCTAAACAAGCGTTTACACCCGCAGCAAATTCATACCGAGTTAAGGCGCGATTACCGCGATAGCTGCTATCTGGATAGCCTGCTATACAACCATAACGTTCTACCAAAGATTGCAAGGCTTGGAATGCCCAATCGTTAGGTTGTACGTCCTTGAGTTGAGATACCGATGTAACTTGGGCCATCGGTTCTTCTGGGGAGATGGAGGAGGATGAGGGAATAATGTTATCGCCCTTAACTCCTATCTCCTGAATAGTTTCTGGATTGATGTACTCTTGTGCTAATGCTTTTTGTGCAACTCCATTTACTCCCGCAATTAGTAACGATGCGAGCATCCAGGTTTTGCGATAACTGCGGCTAATAAGTCTACCTTTCAATTTTTTACACTCTGCTCACATACTTAAGTGAAGAGTGTATTCGCGATCGTTTAGCGTTCACATGGGGACATTTACGGATTTTGTCCCAAATTAGACTTAATGCTTCTGGGCAACTTTTGCAAGGGCGAGTATAACAGGGTATTGGGGAATGGGGACTGGGGACTAAGAAAGAGTTTCTCAATCCCTAATCCTCAATTCTCTAATCCCGAATCTATGGCAAATCGTTCACGCAAGCTGAAGCCAAAAGCCTCTAAACTAAATCAACCTCGTGCTGGTGCGATGAAACGCGTCGCTAAAAAACCCCAGAAAAAGCTAAAACGAGGAAGTTGGTTGTCATCAATATTAGCGATCGCAATTATCTTAAGTAGTGCTAGTCTAATTATGGCTTTTGCCTGGATTAGTGTTCTCTTCATCTTCAATCCAGACGAAGTAAGCTGGCTAAATAAAATTTTACCTGCATGGGCACAAATCCCCCTTGGTAAGCACGAACGCCCCCAAACTCTCAAACAAATTCAACTCGATTTGAGTAAAAAAAACCAAATATTTGGGGAAACTCTACCTTTATATCAGGATGTGAAAACCTCATTTTTATTACCAGTTTTTCAACAACGTGCTAATTGTCTATCTGATTGTGAAGAACTGGTGGAACTCAGGGTTTACGAGCGCTCAAAAGAGTTAGAGTTTAAATCTCAGTCAGAAAATTACTACTATCTAACGACTCAATTCCCTGTAACTGGCCCAGATGAATCCTTTGTGATTTCTTCTTTGCTTGATGGAACATCAGAACCCCAGGATATCAGTATTCCCCTACCTTTAACTGAAGTGCAACGCTTTGAAGGTAAGACACCATCATCAGGCGTTTGGTTTGATTTGCGCGGTAAACGCCGACAAGGAACTGGTAATATCCGCTACGGTTACGTTGTATACTACAATCCAGAACGTACCAATTTACTACAAATGTTGTCTTGGACTAGTCCTAATGGACAATTGCCCAAATGGCAGCAGGTAACTGGTGATGCTACAAAAGAGTTAGTTGTCGATCAAACAGTAGGTTTAGAACCGCATTTACAGGTTTATCAAGTCAAACCTTTGAAGTTATTCCTCAAACCAATTCAATTGGAGGCGATTAGCCTCAAATCATCGACTTTCAAGGATTCTGGATATCAAAATGCTCTGTCAATTGCTCGTAGTGGATTGTGGACACCAGCCTTTGAATGGTTGAAATTTATCAAGAAACAGCGCAAAGGAATTTTATCAGAAGCGGCGCAAGCACAAATGGATGTGATTCGCTTGCATTCTCAACTTACTAAAACCCAAGCCCAGAAAATTTGGGCAAGTCCTAGTCAAGAAGTGCTGGCAGATTTGATTGATGGTCGCTGGGAGAAAGCTTTACAGGTGTTTGAAGCGTCGCCACATAATGCCCAAGAAATTGCTACTCTACTCAAAACTGATGAAAAACGGTTGTGGAATCGCACAGCAGCAGCGTTGCAGGTGAACCCAAATAGACGAGAGGTACAAGCTTGGTTCGCGCTGATTTTAGCAGTGCAACGGGGAGAAGGACATGCTAATTCTTGGTTAAAGGCGCAACCAAAAATTACCAAAGAGAATCTTACCTATATTCAAGATTTGTTGGCAAGACTCAATGGTAAGGGTACATCGCAAATATCCTCTACTCACCCTAGTCAAATTGTTGGTACGGTGCAACCAATTACTGAAGTTAACAACACCGAATGGCTGCAACCAAATTCCTCAGCAGATTTGAAACTGATGGATAATCAAGTTTGGTATCAGGTAGAGGTGAATGCATTTAATGACGGGAAACGTTGGCTAAATTTTCCCTTTGAAAATTTCAACCCCCCGAAAACTGACGCCGCCAAATTTTTCTGGAAAACTTTGGGAATCACTTCTGACCCGGAAATCCAGATTGTAGTTTGGTTGCCTAACGGAGAACAAAAAATTACTATAGCCGCTATCAAAGCGGTACAGCTACGGGGTAAAGTTTTGCGCCTATTAGCTACTGGCCCAAAAATTCCAGATAATGAAAACGATATTCTCCAACCCAAACCTTTAGCTTTGACAAATGCAGCATTGGAATGGGTGCAACCATCTCCTATTACTCTGCGAGAGCTGCATCAACAAAATCCCCAAGGGGTGAAGGTAATGCTATCAAGTCTGTGGCAATCTTTACAACAATCTGGTGAATTTCCGGTTGGTGCTATTCCTAGCTTTGAACAGATGCAGGAAAAATTGGGTGATTGGCCGGTTCAAGTGATTGATTTAACAAATAACACTCAACCAGAAATAATACTGACTATCTCCCCAGAAGCCATAGCATCCTTGAAGCAGCCAACACCTGAAATTCAGGGAGAAAACCCAGAGCAGCGCCGCGACCGGACTATAATTTTGTCTGATGCAAATAAAGTTATTTACACTGATTTTACAGGAAATTACTTACAAAGACTCTCTGCGATCGCCAAGCTTTCAGGGGTGCAATCCTTAGCTTTACTGGTAGAAAATGCTCATAACTACAGTTTGAGGCGCTGGTCAGAGAAAAATCAGCGCTTTGAATAACGCACCCCTGATTCAAATTTCCCCTTTACTCAAATTTAAATTAAACAGGGGAAAAGCGTAGGCGTAGCCCTTCGGCTGCGCTCAGGAACCACCCGTCGTAGACATCGCTATCTAGAAGACGGACTTATTCTTCTTTTTGGTTGGTTTCGGCTAAACGTTGGTGCTTCAAGTTTTCCAATTGCTGCAACAGAGAGTCTACCTCTGCTTGTAAATGCATCAATTTAGCTTGCTGATCGTCTTGATAATAAGACTTGCTTAACTTACTGACCCAGGCAGTCTGGGACTCGCGATCGGAAACACTAGATAAATAAGTAGGCATCGCTAATTAAATCCACAATTTAACTCACACCATTAGAAATATTATAATAATGCTCTTTTAAGCTTTATTACATTATTGTATATTTTCAATCAATTACTCTAATGGATTTTGCGTTCAATCATAAAAGACGGTGATTACAATGGCTGTGTTCCAAAAAAACACTGATCCAAGTGTGTAAAGCTTCCTTCCGCTGGACGGTACTTAGGAATAGCGAATTTATAGTCTGTCAATTATGCTTGTACAAATGATTATCGCTGTTTTTAGGGAATTTACGCAAGAAATTATATGTAGACTATATCAAGAATTATCCTAAATCATGAAAAAACGTAGGGCGAAGCACTTGCACTTGGTGCAGTCTCTCGTAGAAAGGGAGGTGGAAGGCTAACATCAAAAAGAGACAGCCTTTTAAGTATTTTCCTATCTTCACTGAAACACATAGGGTGGGAAAATACATAGATAGTTTTGAATAAAATAATTCACTAAGCGCAAATTAAACTACGGATAAATTAGAGTTTTAGAGAGTTATGACCTAAGTCTGATATAAGAATCAGGTTTGATTCCTGAATTTACTTCTATAGACAAGGAACATAGAATAAGGAATAGGATAAATACGTACTCAGTCTTGTTCAAAAATCAAATAAGAGTCCTATAGATTTACAGATGATTTTTCACCTTGTCAGTCTCCTCCAAGGTAATTTGTTGAACCGAAGGTCGCCGTGGCGGTTTATGATAAATTAACGTTCTAAATAAAAATAGCAAGTGAAACACCTGCACTACAAAAAATAATATTCTTAACAAGATTCTTTGGGATTAGGGAACTCTGAACAGCCAGCTGGTAAAGAAAAATTTACTTTCTTCCTCTTTGCCATTTTGCGCTTCCCGATCCCAGCCTTTCTAAATATCCAATCCTTACATTAAGAAATTTTAAATCCCGTGACTTTGAGCCTGTCTGTTGCTACATCTCATCGCCAACCCTGGCCCGGACTGATAGAAGCCTATCGCGAATACTTACCTGTCAGCGAAAAAACGCCGATTGTGACTCTGTTGGAGGGCAACACACCTCTAATACCAGCCCCAGCGATCGCAGAACGCATTGGCAGACAAGTACGGGTTTTTGTAAAATATGACGGTCTGAATCCTACCGGTAGCTTCAAAGACCGGGGGATGACTATGGCAATTTCCAAGGCCAAGGAAGCAGGGGCAAAAGCAGTCATTTGTGCTAGCACGGGCAACACCTCAGCCGCGGCCGCCGCTTATGCCAGACGGGGAGGCATGAATGCCTTTGTACTGATTCCCGACGGCTATGTGGCGCTGGGTAAGTTAGCTCAAGCCTTGTTGTACGGCGCAGAAGTATTGGCAATTAAAGGTAATTTTGACCAAGCGCTAGAAATTGTCCGCGAGATGGCCGAAAGCTATCCGATCACTTTGGTGAATTCAGTCAATCCCTATCGGCTAGAAGGACAAAAAACAGGAGCTTTTGAAATTGTCGATGCATTGGGTGATGCACCAGACTGGTTGTGTATTCCCGTGGGAAATGCGGGAAATATCACAGCATACTGGATGGGATTTTGTCAATATCATCAAGCCAGAAAGTGCGATCGCCTGCCCAAGATGATGGGATTCCAAGCCGCAGGAGCAGCCCCCTTAGTACACGGTCAGCCAGTGGCGCATCCCGAAACTCTAGCGACAGCAATTCGTATTGGCAACCCTGCAAGTTGGGAGTTAGCGATCGCAGCCCAAACCGCAAGTCAGGGAAATTTCCATGCCGTTACCGATGCCGAAATTCTCGACGCCTATCGACTTTTGGCAGCGTCAGAAGGTATTTTCTGCGAACCTGCTAGCGCTGCTTCTGTGGCTGGGTTGTTGCAGGTGAAAGACCAAGTTCCCACAGGAGCGACAGTCGTTTGTGTACTCACAGGCAATGGACTAAAAGACCCAGATACAGCCATTAAACACAATCACAGTCAATTTAAACAAGGTATCGCGGCAGAACTGGGCGCAGTAGCTGAGGCAATGGGATTTTAGGGCATTGGGGATGGGAAGGGGCAGAGGGGCAGAGGAGAAAAACTTACTGCAACTTCTCCCCTGCTCCCCTGCTCCCTGCCCCTGCTCGTTCGTGTGCCAAACTATCAATAGCATCACCCAAGGCAGTAGTCAGGTTATTGCGAGTTTGGGCGTGATTGTCCTGCTCAGTTTTCAAAGCTTGCAAGAGGCGATCGCGTTCTTTAATCGCGGCAATAAGTTTAGCTTGCAAGTCTTCCACAGATTTTAGTTGTTCTATTTCTTGTTGAATCGCTACTGGTGTCCCAGCAGTCAGTGTGTCTACTTCAAAACCTTGAAGTTTATGCAGTTCTGCTTTGAGAGAAGCGATCGTCTGTTGGGACAGTTGGGCATCTGTGCGGCGTTGTTCTGCTTCTGTGTTGTAAAGCTGACGCCATTTTTGGGCACTTTCCCAAGCTGTATCGCGCTCGTGTTGCAGCTGTGCCATCTGCTCTTTGATTACCTGGATTTCTGTCAACCACTGTTGTGTTAAATCTTGATTCATAGATTAATAGTCATTAGTTAGGAACTTTCCCCCACTTCCCACTCGGTATTCTTGCGGTAGAAAGATAGATGCGATCGCTACGCAAAATTTAGCACAGTAGTTAATAAACCCAACCAGTTTTAACTCTAAATTATGCCAAAGCCTCGTTTTTTTCGCTTCTTTGTCCATCTCAATTGGCGCACGATTAAAAAAACTTTTTCCAGGACAATCGAAAGGCGACTTTTTGGACTCGCCTCGGAAATCGCCTACAATGCAATGCTATCGCTGTTTCCAGCAATTCTTGCGATCATCACAGCTATTGGTTTATTGGCAGAATCTTTACAAAACACCTTTAAACAACTGGCAGTGCAACTAAGTCAAGTCTTACCGGAACAAGCCTTGGATTTGATTCGTGATTTTGCCACCACAGAAATTACCAACTCCAAAAACAGCGGTTTGTTTTCTCTAAGCTTTGTATTAGCAATTTGGACTGCTTCTGGGGCGGTAAATACAGCTATGACAGCCCTCGATCAAATCCATCAAATTCCTCCAGAAAACATCCGCCCTTTTTGGAAAGCCAAGCTCGTCTCTCTGGGATTAACAGTTGGTACTATGTTGCTTTTAGTATTGGCTTCTTTCTTAGTGTTTACTAGCGATTGGCTATTGGGAATGGTAGTACGTGAAAATACTTCTTTAATCTTTTTGTTACATCTTTGGCAGCTGTTACGCTGGCCTTTAGCTTTAAGCATTGTTGCTGTCGCCTTTGGCTTTGTCTATCGCTATGGGCCAAGCAAGTGGAACTCAGGCACGCCAATGATGCCTGGAGCAATTTTAGCGGCTGTTTTTTGGGCAATATTGTCTGCCCTATTTCGGCTGTATGTGGCGAATTTTGGCAATTATAATAAAGTATATGGTGCTGTAGGAGCCGTCATAGTTTTAATGCTTTGGCTGTCAATGAGCGCTGCTGTTCTGTTAATCGGCGATCAGTTGAACGTAACTGTCGGCGAAGATATGCGCTTAAAAGCCCAGCCGCAATCGCAAGTCAAATATTAATTCGTAAATCCCTGAGAAAATGATTGCAAAAGCTCAGTAGGGGAGTAAAATATCTAACGATTCAATACAAAGTTAGCGATCGCCTCCATGCCTGATTCTCCTCCTCGATTTCCGATGATTGAACCTGATGCCAAAGCACCCACTTTGAAGCGCCTGCGTCAGTTAAGTCGGCTGCTGGATAATGTTATTACCATTCCTGGTACAAAGATTGGTTTTGGTTTAGATCCAATTTTAGGACTCATACCAATTGGTGGTGATTTTTTGGGAATAATGTTTTCTAGCTACATCATTCTAGAAGCAGCACGGCTAGGCGTATCTAGAGCCACTCTAGGTAAAATGGTTTTGAACGTAATCATTGATGGCTTGGTAGGCGCTGTCCCAGTTTTGGGAGACTTTTTTGATTTTGCCTGGAGAGCTAACACTAATAATATCAAGCTCTTAGAAGAATACTTAAAGTTTCCCAGCGAGCAAAAGAGTGCAGACAGGTGGTTTATCTTTGCCGTTTTGGCTGGATTATTGCTCATCTCCATTGTCTTAGTAGCATTGCCTGTGATCCTAATTAGAATCTTGTGGAGCGTCTTTACAGGCGGTTAAATTGTTTATTGATAAAAGAATGAAAGATTGGTGGCAAGCTACTTTTCCCAAAGGGCGGCAAAGTCTAGTTATTAGTGATGCTAAAGGGTATCCTGTACAAATTGCTTATGGCGAAAGAGGTAAAGGTAAACCGCTAATTTTATTACATGGTATGGGGAGTTGGAGCTACAATTGGCGCCACAGTGTAGCAGCATTATCTAAATATTACCGAGTAATTTGTTTTGATGCCAAAGGTTTTGGTTTTTCGGAAAAACCATTATCTCGTAAAGAACACAACGGTCATCAAGTTATTGAGTTTCAAAGAATTATTCAGGCATTATGTGATGAACCCGCAGTCATTGTGGCAGAATCTCTAGGGGGATTAGTTGCCCTTGCTCTTGCTCAAGAAAATCCGCAGTTAATCGGACGGCTTATAGTAGTAAACGTACCTGTTTTTGCCGAACAGCTACCCCATTGGTCTATGTGGTTGCTTGCTAAAACGCCTTTAGAAGTAATGCAAACAATTGACTCCTTACGTCTGACATATTTGTTTGCACCTCTATTTAGAGAAGTTATGGCAATAGAAAGACGTGGGGTATTATTCGATCCCTCAATTTTGACGCAGGAAGATATCTATTGGATAACTTACCCGTTTACTGAATTGCCTGGTACGATCGCCAAAGTTGCCGAAGAGTTACAAATAGCCGCACGAGAAATTGAGAATTGGCAAGCAAACAAGCCAAATATGCTCACCAAAATTCAAAATAACCTGAGTGCAATTAAGTGTCCCACACTAGTTTTGTGGGGTGAGCAAGATAGTTGGTTTCCTGCTAGTCATGGTAAAAAATTACATCAACATATCCCCAATTCCAAATTACAGATTTTATCTAACTGCTGTCATGATGCCTCAACTGGGGCTTCTGCGGTGTTGAATAAAACGATTCTTGAGTTTTTACAAGAGACTAACTTCTAAAGAAGAATTTTGACTCCTGAATTCTGTTTCAATAAAAAGAGAGTGGGAGGAAGCATATCTGTCAGCTTTCAAACTCCCACTCTACCATTTGCTGCTGAAGTGAACAGGAATGCATACAGACGTTACCCATTAGGGGGCTAATGCGTAGTTCAACAACAACGCCTGCACGCATTTAATATTCCTGTTGCAGCAAATGCCAAACCTGATTATTGAATTTATTTACTGAGATAAATACTCTGCAAATAATTGTTAGAGATAGCTTTTTGTTTTTGTAAATCACTTAGTAAATAGTGTTTTACAAAAGGAATTTCCTTAGGTGGTAGTCCCTGATAATCAAACCCTTGAAGTCGTTTATCTTCATACAATTTAACTTGAATCATCAAAAGCTGGTTGCCATTTTGGCAAGTTTTTAAATTATCCTAATTGCTCATATCTAACTTTTTAAAAGCAGTTAAACCGCTATATAGCAAATAAATTATTCGTACATAACAAGATTCCCGACTTCTTAAAGAAAGTCGGGAATCTAAGCCAAGCTAATTGGCAAAAAGTGTTAATTTAACGGGGTTTTACTTTACCGTAGTATTAATACTGGCGTAAAATAGCAGACAATGAACTATTTTTACGAAGATCCATCAAGTCTGCTAAAGGTTCTGTGCGCGTATCCAGGTGGTGCTTATGTTCTGCTGGGAGAACAGTTACCAGATGCTTTGTTTTAGGTTGCATCTGCATAATGGGCATTAGTTGTGGCTGTGGCACAAAAATTGGCTGACTCTTGGGAAGATTTGGTTCCAATTTTTGGTGATGCTTCTGTGCCAAGCGTACCTGATGGCGATTAACCTGTTTTTGAACTTTTTGCGGTTGCTTGGTGCGGTTAAGCATTCGGAAAATCAGCAAGGAACCACCACCACAGCTGAGAACGATCGCAGCAACCATCCATAAAGGTGTAGGATTGCTATTCTCAGAGGGCGGACTGATTGGTTCTTCAACGATAACTGGGATTTTTTCTGGTTCTTCTTGTGGCACGGGGCCAGCATTACCTAAGCTATATAAGGCAAAGGCACCACCTCCCAGAAACATGGCTAAACACCCGGTTAACAATAGCCAAGGATGATGTGCAACCAGATATATCAGAACATTCGAGCTGTTTCTTAGTCTCGATTTCCTGTTTGTCAGCTCTGGAGTAGCCCTTTTTAAATGGGTTCGCTCGCGCTGTACACTCTGACTTTTTTCCATAGATTACTTTCAGATTTGTACCCCTCTAGTCAATAAATTGTACTGGAGGAGTCAAGCATCAGGTATCCGTAACAAAATTTAGATTTAAGTAGCTTTTTTGTAAAACATAAGCTACCAAATCTGGCTAAATTTTGCCAAAGTTCTGTATTTATTGTGACTTTTCGCCTTAATAATCTGAAATCAGTTCGCTTATTTTCTCTGTCAGCTAGGAGAATGCCTTTCAAGAGCAAGTTGAATTAACCGCTCGACTAATTCTGGAAAGGAGACTCCACTATGGGCCCAGAGTTGAGGATACATACTCGTCGCAGTAAAGCCTGGCAAGGTATTGATTTCGTTAATAAATACTTCTTGTGTTGCTTCCACATAGAAAAAATCTACCCTTGCTAACCCAGCAGCGTCAACAGCAGCAAAAGCTTGCAAAGCCATGTCCTGAATTTGACGAGCGATCGCCTCTGGAAGCTGTGCGGGGATCAGTAAATCTGCCCGACCTTCAGTATATTTAGTTTCATAATCATAAAAATCGCTGTCATAAGTAATCTCTCCAATGACAGAGGCTTGGGGTCGATCGTTACCTAAAACGGCACACTCAACTTCTCTAGCGACTACCCCAGCTTCTACAACTAATCGGCGATCGTAACTGGCAGCACTATCTAAAGCAGCTTCTAATTCTGGGCGCGATCGCACTTTGGCAATACCCACCGATGAACCCAAATTAGCTGGCTTGACAAAAGCTGGATAACCTAATGTTGCCTCAATTTCATCACACAGTTTCGGAAATACGCACGGATTAGACCAAACCTGCGCTCTCGTTACCGCTTTATATTTTACCTGTGGTAATCCCGCTTGCTCAAAAGCCATTTTCATGGCAATTTTATCCATCCCCATTGCCGAACCTAACACCCCAGAACCGACAAAGGGGACTTGCATCAAAGTCAGTAACCCTTGAATCGTTCCATCTTCACCGTTAGGGCCGTGGAGGATGGGAAACCAAACATCCACTTGGGCAACTTGAGAGGGAGATTGCCACTTGCTCAGGGTTTGGGCTTGAGGGTTGGATGTCAGATTTTCTTCAGAAGTTGATGCCGATTCCAATAGCGGACTGCCGGTTGCTAAAACCTTTTCGGGTGCTTCTCCTGCCAGCCAGCGGCCATCTTTTTGGATATAAAAAGGCAATATTTCGTACTTACTAGCATTTTCCCCTGCACTCAAGGCGTTAGCGATCGCCCGTGCTGATTTGATCGAAACTTCATGTTCTCCCGAACGACCGCCAAACAGTAACCCCACCCGCAGCTTAGTCATTTTCGGCTCCTCCACACTTCTCAAGCAGATAGCGTATCACAACCTACAAAAATTGCCATATTTTTCTAGATTATTTTATTGCCTGTTCAAACCCTGCCCCCATTTCTAACAAGCTTGAGGGGCATTGGGCATGGAGAAGAGGACAAGGGGACAAGGAGAATTGGGGACAAGGGGAAAGACTTGTTGTAAGTTCTAACTTTTGTCACCTTGTCCCCCTTATCCCCCCTGCCCCTCTGCTCCCCTGCTCCTCTCCCCGCCCCCTGCCTCCAATTAAAACAATCGTGTTGTCAGCTACAGTAATATTCTTGGAAAATGGGCAACAATATTGATAACTAACTAGAAATGCAGCCCTACCTGTAAAAGATGCTGCCGTTTCATGAAACCCAGAATTATTGTTTGTGGCTTAGGACGTACCGGATATAAAACCTTTCGTCTGCTGAGACATCAGGGAGCCTTCGTTGTTGGCATTCATCACCAATCTATCCCTGGCGAAACAGCAGGAGATGTGATTGTTGGAGATTTACAAGCAGCTTCTACCCTGACAGCAGCAGGCATTCAACAGGCGCACACTTTAGTCATTGCTGGATCTAAAGATGCTCTGAATTTATCTATTATGATGCAAGCGCGGGTGCTGAATCCCCAGATTCGGATTATCAACCGTTTTTATAATACAAATTTAGGAGAGCGCCTAGATCAAAGTTTGCCAGACCATTTGAGTATGAGTGTTGTCGGATTAGCAGCACCCGTATTTACCTTTGCAGCGCTGGGAAACCGAGCAATCGGACAAATCAAATTATTTCAGCAAACTTGGCCAATTCACGAAGAATACATCGATCAAAACCACTTCTGGAAGGGTCGAAAGCTGAGTGAATTGTGGGAAGACCGATCGCGGATGCTAATTTATTACTTGCCAGTCAAAGGCGAGATGGATTTGGTGTCAGCTGTCATCGCTGGCCAAGAAATCCAAGTAGGCGATCGCTTAATTATTGGCACACAACCCCGCATCCGTTCTCCCCGGAGATCGTTGATTAGAAAACTGCTGAAAGTTATGACTAATTTTAGGCAGTTTCAGGAACACGGGCGATCGGTAGTGGTGGGTGCTATTGCACTATTGACGGTTATTGCGATCGCTACATTCACCTATATGTCGGCTGAGTTGAGTTTGTCTCCTGTGGATGCTCTATATTTTTCTGTCGGCATGATTACTGGAGCGGGTGGAAATGACAAAGTAGTAGAAAATGCTCCTAACAGTATTAAGTTATTTACCGTTGTGATGATGCTGGTTGGAGCAGTGGTGATTGGTATTTGGTATGCCATGCTCACCGATTTTGTCTTAGGAAGCCGCTTTAAGCAATTTTGGGATGCAGCCCGAATTCCCCAGCGATCGCACTACATTGTCTGTGGCTTGAGTGGTATTGGGGTGAGAATTGTCCAGCAACTCCACGCCAGCGGACATGAAGTTGTCGTCGTTGAACCCGACTCCAACAGTAAATATATCAACACTGCCCGCGAACTCGGTATCCCTGTGATTCAGGGTGATGCCAGCTTCCGTACAATACTCAAAGCTAGCAATATAAACTCTGCCGCCGCAGTGATTACTGTTACTAGCAATGATGCTACCAATTTGGAAATTGCCCTCAAAGCCAAAGGTTTGGCACCCAGTATTCCGGTGATTGTTCATTATGCCGATCCTGATTTTGCTGGCATAGCGCAACAGCTATTTGGTTTTGAGGCAGTACTTAGTCCGGCTGAACTAGCAGCCCCAGCTTTTGCCGCCGCTGCACTAGGGGGACGTATCCTTGGTAATGGCATCACAGCCGATAGTCTTTGGGTAGCTTTTGCCACTGTAATTACAGCTTCACACGTCTTTTGCGGTCAGTGGGTAAAAGATGTAGCAATGTCTGCTGATTGTGTACCTTTGTATGTAGAAACAAATCACCAAACTCTTCACGGCTGGGATTTATTAGAAACTAACCTCAGTGCTGGCGACGTTTTATATATGACAATGCCAGCGACGCGGCTATATCAATTATGGCGGGGCGAGCAAGTTTGTGAAGCACATGTTTAAGACAATTCCTACAGTCATTGCACCCTCATTCGTGACACAATACTTCTCGCTTTGTGCATTTTTAACTCGGAATCGGGTTTGGGGTAAAGGGTAAAGGGTAAGGGTTAAAGGTTTTTTCTTTCCCTTTTTCCCAAAACCCGAGAAGTATTGATTCGTGACATTGATGTAAACTTAAGCTAAAAGCCTTTTCAAACCTCGTTTCTAGCCAATTATTAAAATCCAAAAAGAATCTGTTGTGAAAGCTGCAATTAGACTAGCTAACGAAAGTGATGCTTTAAAAATGCTGGCAATTTATGCGCCTGTTGTGTGGGAAACTTCAATTTCCTTTGAGATAGAGCCTCCCAGCAAAACAGAATTTGAAAAACGCATCAATAACTATCAACAGCAGATGCCTTGGCTAGTGTGTGAAATTAACGGTGAGATTCTAGGTTATGCCTATGCTACTCCCTACCGGACTCGTGCTGCTTACCAATGGTCTGTAGAATCATCCGTGTATGTAAATGTTGAATATCGCAGAAAAGGAGTTGCTAAAGCTTTGTACACTTCTCTTTTTGGCTTGCTGCAACTCCAAGGATTTTATAACGTTTTTGCTGCGATCGCTTTACCTAACCCAGCAAGTGTAGCTATGCATGAGGCTGTCGGTTTTTCGCCTCTAGGTGTTTTTTATAGAGTTGGGTATAAATTTAGTAAGTGGCACGATGTTGGCTGGTGGCAACTATCTCTGCAACAAGAGCCACCGTTATCAGTAAATCAGCCTCTTTCTTTGCCAGAAGTTCAAAAATCATCTCTGTGGAATCAAGCTTTAAGAAGTGGACTCTTGCTACTTCGTATTTAATACCAATTTGAAAAATGATTGCGACAGATGGGAAACTGAAACACTTATCAAATGGATGTTTCACAATCCAAAATCTAAAATCCAAAATGGTATAACTTGGTGTTGCCCTTAGCTGTGATATTAACAAGTATGTGAACAGCTAGGATGAGAGCAACAACCAAGTGCAGCAGTTCTAGATTCAAAGGAGAGCAATGCAATTTTGTGAGATGAGCCACTTAAAGAGCGATCGCTAATCAACTCTTATACCAATTCGCAATTAAGAAACTTATGCCTCATTTTGGATAATTGGTATTACGTATAAATTGAATACAGTGCGGCAATTCCTGCAAACGCTTCATCCAAAATCGCCACTATCGGGAATAGTCAAAAATAACAAACCATACCCAATCCCTAATCTTCAGGCTGTGATGATTTTGGATGCTTCTGCAATTTTCAAACTGTGGTGATTTTGGATGTTTCTGCAATAGGTTCAACTTGTATCGGTGGCGCTTTTTCTTCAAAGATGGCTAAGTCGAACCAAAAAGTGGTGCCAATGCCGACTTCACTCACTAGATGGACTTTACTACGATGTCTATCGATGATATTTCTAACAATCGATAAACCTAAACCCGTACCTTCTAGGGTGTGAACTCGGTTTTCTACGCGGAAGAAGCGTTCAAAAATTGAGTGTTGATCTTCTGTGGCGATGCCAATTCCAGTATCGGAAATTTCAATCCGCACTGGTGCAGATTCGGTGTGACTGGGTTTGAAATCTAGTTGGTAGGCGCGGATTGCTACTTTACCACCGGCTTTGGTGAATTTAAGCGCATTACCAATCAGGTTGCCAAACACTTGTACTAACAGATCGTAATTACCTAATACTAGCGGCAAACTAGGGGCAACTTCCTGAACAAGTTCAACACCTTTATCTTTTGCATTGAGTTGATAAGTACGCAGGGTTTGCTCGATCGCTTGGGCTAAATCTACGCCATCAAAGCTGTAGTTGCGACCAGATTCGAGTTTTGATAAATCCAAAACATCGTTAACTAGGCGAGTTAGGCGATCGGTTTCATGGTTGACTGTTTGCAGAAACTCTTGCCTTTCTTGTAAAGCCAAGTCTTCGCCGTAATCGTGCAGGGTTTCAATATAAGTTTTAATGTTAAATAGAGGCGTTCGCAGTTCGTGAGAAACGTTGCTGATAAATTGACTTTTTGCCTCGTTTAGTTCGACTTCACGGGTTATATCTTGAATAGTAATCGCAATACCTTTGATGCTTTCTCTTTGCAGGTTGAGTACTGTAGTCAAGAGAATACGGATCGTCCGTGGGGTGGGTTGATTGATAAAAATTCGGAATTCGGCGCTTTCGCATTCGCCTGCTGCCATTTCGTACAAGGGACGGGTGATTTCGATTTGTACTGATGCTGGTAAGTGATGCAAGACATTGCAACCGACTACATTAGCGGCTTCCCAGCCAAAAATTCGCTCTGCTGTGGGGTTGACTAAAATCACCTGCATGTTGTTGTCAATCAACACGGCACCATCTGCGATCGTGGAAACTAAAGTTTCTAGCTTGGCTTTTTCTGCGGTTAGTTCTTCAATATTCTGTTCTTCATAGCGCTCTAATCGCTCTGCCATCTCATTAAAGCTTAAAATTAATTCTCCTAGTTCGCCGCCTAAAGGTAAATTAATCCGCTGCTTAAAATTCCCGGTAGCAATTTGCTTTACCCCCACCAGTAGTTCTTTAATCGGCTTGGTGATGGTCAAAGCGTTAATCACTCCTGCCAAAATCACCATTACCCAAATTGTGATAAAAACGGCAATGGTAACATCGCGGGTAAAATTGGTGGAGATAACAGCGGTCTGATTGGGGTTGATCCCGATCGCTAATACACCTAAGTATTTTTTATTGACGATTAGGGGAATAAATACATCGGTGACTGTCCCATCTGGGGTTGTGTGTTGCCGCACCATCGGCTTTTCCCCATCACCAGGGTAATCTTCTGGCAGTTGTATCCGCCGTTTAATGGTAAGGGAATTTTCAACCTCGGCTTCCCAAAAAGGAATGCCAAAAAAGATTTCCCCATTTTCATCGGCGTAGAGCATATAACGCACGCTAGAGGTGCTGCTATAGAAACGTTGGGAAAATCGGGCGACCTCGGTGAGATTATTGTCAGCGACCAAGGGGGCAACGTTGGCAGCAAGCAGCAGCCCCAAATCACGACCGAAGCGGGTGTCATTCATCCGCGCATCCTGCTGAATTGTATTTACAGCCCAGAAGGTCAAACCACTCATCACCAACGAAACTACCATTGTGGCTACAGCCAGCAGTTTAGTCTGGAGAGTGAACTCCGACCACCAACTTGCGATCGCATCTCGAATTGATTTGAACAGACTTAGCATCTTAAATAAAGTTGTTAGTAGTCTTTGTTATAAAGCTCAACAACTTAAAAATTAACAGTTAATTTGACAAATATGTTAGGGAAAGAGGGAATGGAGGAGTGTAATAGGTATCTCGATTAAGGTGGTCTTAACGAATTTACCTCATTTCAGCCATAATAGTTAATATCCAGTTGAGGATTAACGCCTTAAACTCATTTTTGTGACTATTGGTTACGCACAGATGAGCAGTCTAACAAAAATCCAACCTGTCGCAATACCTTTCGGTTAAGGGGAAAAGGGAAAGGGGAAAAGGGAAAAGAAAAACCTTTAACCTTTACCCCTTAACCTTTTCCCCAAACGCAATTTCAAGTTAAAAATGCTTAACCGAACAGTATTGCAACCTGTCGTGATTTTGAGCTAATTATCCGACCCAGGTTAGCGCGAGTAAACTTGAACTCAGCCCAAGGTATTCCAACCAAAGCGTCAACGCTACGATGCTACTGCAAAATCTGTGTACTGCCGCATCTTAGGCTCATGGAATGCCAAAACTATATCTTCTTTGACAACACCTGCACGAACTAGGTCAGTTGCGATTCCATCTTCAGTCCAATCTTCCTCAATCCAGAATTTGCAATCTCGAATCCGAACGTAGACAGTGATACCAGTAATGCGTTCGCCATTTTGCCAACCAAGGTTCATCCAAATATAGTGACCCTTTGGCTCATCCATAATCAAAAATGTTTCGATGTCTCGGTTAGGACGACGGTTACATAGTTCTACATACTCTGTCAAGATACGCTTAATTATCTTGGGATACTCAGTTAATTTATCCATTGTGTGATTTCCTCTGTTTCTGTATTGACAACAATCAGTGGAAGTTGATGTTTGTGGAGGATGAGTTGAATCACATCCTGGTTGAAAAAGCTTTTATAAGCGATCGCACCGACAGCAAGGTAAAGTTTACGCTCTGGTGCTGTTTCCTCTAAAAGATAACGGTATATGTCATACTGACCGAGAGCTTCTTTCAAATCTTGTATCTTTGATGCGCCAACAAAGCTTTTCACTTCAATAACAAGCTTTTGCCCATTTCGTTCAGCCCCAATTGGGCGTTCAGCACCGAGATCAGCGTATAAGGTTGTTCTTCGATACTGAATTACGTAGGGGTCGTCTGTAATTGCCCAGCCGTCCTTAATGAGTGCGTTTTTTACCGCATTATGGATAATGTCTAACTTGGGCATAGCTTAAGTATAAGTTGGACTTGCTGTCTGATGGAAATTAGCGCCAGCCTTCAAGCCGATATCAGGCTGCATTTGGATTGGATGTCTTAAACATTAAATTAACTTTTAAAAATATTGCAGGTATCTTAACGTATAAGCTTTAGAAAAATTTACAAATCAAGTTCTAACTCCAAATTAGTTTGCAAAGTATCCAGTCTAGGAGTGACCCATTTTTTATGCCAGTAGCTTATTAAATCTCTCTGAGTAAAGTTTTTCCAGAAACTTGAATAGACATTTGATAGGCTCTAAAGTGAGAAGCTCATCGTAAATATCATTTAAGTGACCTGGATGTGTAATAAGAATATTATGTGGATAATATGCCTGTCCAAGTATTACTGGATCGTCTAATGAGTTCATTCTAAGCTGCTTACCCTTGTGAAAGCAGATGTAACCAGCTGCATAAATAGCGATGCATAGACCGTTGTAGAATTGCTCACTGTTATAACTGCCATCTATCGCATAAAATCTTCTATCACTGTCATCAATTTGATCAAACGGGATGATTTCAAATATTTGAGGAGTTTCTATATTCTCCTCATGTCCAATCACAGGAATACCATAACTTTTGTTGCTTCTTGTGTTGATATGTTTGGCAACCAACTCAATAGCACTATCAGGGATTTCTTTTCCTGGCATATTTTGCCTTTAACAGTATTACTTTAGAATATTTGACCTAATACTTTATCATTTTAGTATAATATTTGTCAGGTAGCTTGTTGTACAAGTAATATCATTTATGTCTACGATGCTTAAGCATAGTTCTATCTAGGCATAATTAGCTACCCTATACCTGTTAAATTTGCGGGATTTTTCATGTGGTATACCCCATTGTTAACCTATTGGCACATAATGGAGTTCAATAACGCAAGAATCACCCGCAGATAAACTACAAACATTAGGCGATCGCTTACGGGGTTTCCTCCCTCTGCTTCCCACTCGCTACTCTATGACCGATATCTCTCCGGTAATACATCCCTTCAAATTGAATATGTTTGATACTGGCGTAGGCTTGGGCGATCGCTTGCTCAAAATTTTCTCCAATTCCCGTCACATTTAGTACTCGACCCCCATCTGTGACTATTTCTTGTTGCTGGTTCAATTTCGTACCTGCATGAAATACAGTTGCTCCTGCTGCTTCTGCCTGCTCAATACCAGTAATCACCTGGCCCTTCTGATATTCTCCTGGATAACCACCGGAAGCGGCAACTACAGTGGCAGATGCTCCCCCTTTCCAAGCAATGGGCGGCAATTCACTTAAGCGCTGCTGTACGCAGGCTAGAATCAACTCTTCTAGGGGTGTTTCTAACAGTGGCAAAATCACCTGGGTTTCAGGATCGCCAAAGCGACAGTTAAATTCCAAAACCTTCAAGTCGCCATCGGGTGCAATCATTAACCCAGCATACAGCACGCCTCGGTAATCAATGCCTTTAGCTCTTAAGGTGGCGATCGCCTTTTCTAATACTTCTGTTTGAATGCGTGCCATCAACTCTGGTGTAGCGATGGGTGCGGGGCTGTATGCTCCCATCCCGCCAGTATTTTCGCCTGTATCGCCGTCACCAATCCGCTTATGATCTTGCGCTGGCAACAAGGGTCTAATTGTTAACCCATCAGTCAACGCTAAAACTGACACCTCTTGCCCAATCAAACATTCTTCGATGACGACAAATTTACCAGCACTGCCAAATTGTCCTTGAAAAATTGCATCAATGGCACTTTCTGCCTGTGCAACTGTTTCAGCTACCGTTACACCCTTACCAGCCGCCAAGCCATCAGCTTTAACAACAATGGGCGCTCCCTGAGATTTGACGTAAGATTTTGCTGCCTTAGCCTCCGTAAATACCGCAGCCCGTGCCGTCGGAATCCCTGCTTCTTGCATCAAGGCTTTTGCCCAAGCTTTACTCGCCTCAATTTGCGCTCCGGCTCTGACTGGGCCAAATACCATCAATCCTTTATCTTGGAGGTAATCTGTAATTCCTTTAGATAGTGGAACTTCTGGGCCAACTATTACCAGAGTTATGCCATTTAAGAGAGCATATCGGCTCATCCCCTCGAAATCGTCTACTGCTAAGGGCAAGTTTTGGCAACGTTCCATACTTGCCGTGCCCCCATTCCCTGGTACACAGATAACTTGCTCAATTTGCTTAGATTGCAACAGTTTCCACGCTAGAGCGTGTTCGCGCCCTCCATTACCAACAACTAAAACTTTCACTGATTTCCTCGTGCGTCCCTTGCAAAATGAGAATACCTGATTCGACTCTCGCGGATCAATTTTTTCATCAATTCTCACACTTGTGCAAGTTTCTTCTGGTTTACAGCAAAATTCAGGAGTCAGAATTTAAGAGTCAGAATAGGCACAAATGCTTGTCCCACATACGGTTTAACCCACCCCAAAGCATCAGCTACGGTGTACACACAAATCCTAAAAACTTAGCTTGATAAGACTTTCCTCGTTTTTCCTCGTTCCCAGTTTCCGACTGGGAATGCATTCATTGAGTCTCTGACTCAATGCCAGACTGGAGGCAGAGCCTCAACCAGGGGCATTCTCATGCAGAGCATGGGAACGAGATAGATAAGAGAACAGTTTATGCGGATAAACAATATAACTATTTATCCATCATTTTAATTATTTCATCTGCTGACCTATTTTAACTATTTAATTCTAACTGAATGTATTCTAAAAATTAAACTTGATTAATTAATATAATTTTAATTTTTATTGTTAACAATTGCCAAATCAAGTTAATAACATATTTTCAGCACAAGTGTAATAGTTGAATTAGATTTTTTGCTGAGACGACTCAAATTATCTATGAAAAAACCCTCAATTAATAACCAATTTTGATTATAATTATTAACCTGTGAATATCGCGGTTAATCAGGATATAAAAAATCGGCAAAATGGCTAAAATTATCGTTACTGGAGTCGCAGGCTTTATTGGTTCTCATCTTGCAGAAACATTGCTACAACAAGGAAACGAAGTAATCGGGATTGATGAATTCAATGATTATTACGATCCGATGTTAAAGCGAAACAATGTTGCACACTTATATCGTTTCCCTGGTTTTGCATTAATTGAAGGAGATATGCAGTTTTTAGATTGGCAGAAACTCCTAAAAGATGTTGATGTAGTTTACCATCAAGCGGCACAAGCAGGGGTCAGAGCAAGTTGGGGTAAAGCTTTTCGAGGCTATACAGAACGAAATGTTAACGCTACACAAGTTTTGCTGGAAGCAGCTAAGGATGCTAAAGACCTCAAAAGATTAGTGTTTGCCTCTTCATCTAGTGTATATGGTGATGCGGAAACATTACCTACCCACGAGAAAATTTGTCCTCAACCTGTTTCTCCTTACGGCATTACAAAGCTAGCAGCAGAGTTTTTGTGTGAACTGTATTACAAGAACTTTGGTGTGCCCTGTGTGACATTGCGCTATTTCACAGTTTATGGCCCCAAACAGCGCCCAGATATGGCATTTAATAAGTTTTTTCAATCCATTTTGCACGATGAGGCGATTCCTATTTACGGCGATGGCCAGCAAACGCGGGAGTTTACGTTTGTTAGTGATATCGTCGCCGCTAATTTAGCCGCCGCTACCGCACCCCAAGCAGTGGGAGAAATCTTTAATATTGGTGGTGGTAGCAGGGTGGTTTTAGCAGAAGTCTTAAATACCATTGAAGAAATTGTTGGGAAGCCAATCAAAAGAAACCACATAGAAAAAGCGATGGGAGACGCGCGCCACACGGCTGCTGATGTATCTAAAGCGCAGAAAATTCTCGGATATCAGCCGCAAGTCTCTCTAAAAGAGGGTTTGACGCAAGAATGGGAGTGGGTAAAATCTTTGTATTCCCTATCTTCCTAATATTCCTCACTCTCTTTATCTGTTTAACCGTTTTGCCCTTAGCTGGTAGTCAAAACAACACCTTGGCGTACAGCACGCTTGCGTTAGCGTAGCCGGTCGGAGACATCGCTTTTACGAGTACCCCCAGCCATCTGATATTGATGGCTATTTTTACCAAACTTATGAGCAACACCAAGCAAAATTTTTTCAGAATAGTCTGCTAAATCTTGTTCATTTTCAATAATTTGGGTTAATAAAACATCAATGTTAGAGAGGGTAGTATTGTAAGCTTCCAGAGATTGACGGAGATTTTCAATTTTGTCAGTTTCATTGTTCCTTGTGAGCGCGGATCGTGAAGTCTTTTGCATAAATCAAAAATAAAGAACCCCACCCCAGCTATTACTTTTTTTTGACTCAGGACTTAGTAAAGTTAAGGCAGAAATTGCTACAGCAAAAGCGGAAGTTCTTACAGGGAAGACGGAAGTTGCTACAGACTGCGCAAAATACCGAAACGTCAAGGCGGAAGTTGCTACAGACTACGCGAAACACCGAAACGTCAAGACGGAAGTTCTTGCAGGGAAGGCGGAAGTTGCTACAGACTGCGCGAAACACCGAAATGTCAAGGCGGAAGTTCTTACAGGGAAGGCGGAAGCTGCTACAGACTGCGCGAAACACCGAAACGTCAACCCTGGAGCAATATTTTTTGATGTATTAGGGACTTGCAACAGATAAATTAATTATCCAATCTTGCAGGGATTGACCAAGATTTTGCACAAACCGATCGCTTTGTAAGTCTATCCATATCAGCAATAATAAAAATTTTTCTCAATAATTCTCGGAAACCTAAATATTTTCCCTTGAAAGGGAGGTAGAAAAAAGCGTGAAAGCATTCTCGTGTTTGAGATTGGTTTCATCAAAGATATTGAGTTTAGAAAAAACCTCTAGCGCGATCGCAAAATTCCGAAATTGACTAATTGGGGAGTGGAGTAAGGAAAGAACAGCGATTTTAGTAATATCGCAACGGTAAATAAAGATGTATTCGATAGTTGTGTCAATCAATCCTAATATTATCCTTCTGGAGGCTCTATGAATTTTCTAATTCCGAATGAAAATAGCAAACCCAATCCCAGTCCTAACAGTACTAACCCAATTGAAAGCCAAATTATGGCAATGACTAGTAAAGAAGATTTACAGCAAGAATTAGACTCAGTTCGTGCTAATTACCAAAAATGGCAAGGCGATCAAACTGCAATAATAACGCAAACTAGACTGGCGCAAATTATTCATCTCCGTGCTAATCAGATAGGAATTCAACTAACGTAATCGACTTTATATTGTGCGTAGGTCAAACAAATTTGCTTTTTACTATTTGCAATTTGCAGCGTTTTGCTCCCGGTAAGCCTACGGCATTAACACTAAAAGGATGTCTGAGAAGTATTAAATATTTTGCTTGATCTTCCCTAGCCTCCTAAAAAAGGGGGATTTAGGAGGATCTACAAGTCTTGAATACAACACCAAAAAGTTTTCAGACATCCTTTAACCCTCAAACTCAAGAAGAACACAAACAATCATTAGTTTATGAAGAAGACTTTTCGTAAAACCGTCGTTGTATTTGCAGTAATTGCAACGCTAACAACAGGGTGCCGCTCAACTGATGAATACAAAAAATTTGCCAAAGCAGGAAATGAATATGCCAATGCAGTTGACAAATTACTTGATGCCGCCACTGACATTCATATAGATAAAACTTCTGAGCAATTATTAAAAGATGACCAAATTACCAATCAAACACGTGAAGATTATGAAAAACTTACTGAAACTGATGAAGAACGTTTAGAGGTTATTGATAATTTACGCAAACATAACAATCTATTAAGAGATTATTTTCAACTGCTTAACGAACTTGCTTCTTCCGATGCACCTGTACGTGCAGAAGGAGAAATTAACGGAGTAGTAGATAATCTCAATAATATTGGGAAAGAACTACAAAAGAGCGATTTGATTAAAAATCCAGGTCTTTTTGAAGGCATTACTAATCTTGTAGTTTCATCACAAATTCGTGGAGCATTACGCAATGAACTAGAAAAACGTAATGGCACAATTATGCGCGAACTAACTATTCATACGGCGATGTTAAAATCTCTTGGAGATTCAATTGAACAAGATACCAAACTTATTCGTATAGCAGAAGAAGACCGTTTAGTTATTCGTCCACTAACGCAGGACGCAGAAATTCCTGACAAAGAAGCATGGATTGAAACTCGACGGGAAATATTAACAAGGAGACAAGGAAAAGAACTTAAAGATGCTAGCAATACATTAAGTGAGTTTCAAGGAATTTTTCAAGGTCTTATTGAAGGAAAATTAAATATTGCTAGACTCAATAGTTTTTTACAAGATGTTGATAATTTTCTACAACTTGTTGAAGCAGATAAAAATGCAAAGTAGATATTTACATTGTCGGAAAATTACCATGAATTTTAGCTCAAAAATTACACCCGAAGAAAACACAAGTATTGCTAGAGATTTTGAAGAAATTCTCAAGAGAATTAAGAATATAGAATTCAATCTCAATTTACCAGAAATACAACAAAAATTTGAAAATGAAAAGGACGAGTCACGAAAACGAGATTTTCTTGAACAACGTAAGAATATAGCGATTCTACGCAGTCAACTTGAAACTGCGGCTCTAGAAGAAATAGCTGCGAATCTAAAGAAGTTAGAACCAGACTTGCTTAAAGGAATAGAAGACTTAACTCAAGCAATTGATAAAGTGGACAATACCGTAAATATTCTCACTACACTCCAAAATGTAACAGGAATTATTCGACGTGTTCTCTCGTTGTAAAACGATTTAACAAGAACCTCCGTTCGGGTAAATGAAGTTGAGCTTGTGTTAATGGAATCTGTGTTATTATTTTGTGCTTCTATGCATTAGTCGTTTGCAGAGCGTCTAGAAAGCTTTGGCAAAGCCACCGCTCTTGCTTAATTTTAGAGGTATCTTCAATTTGGGCGATCGCCTGTCTAATTAGTTCAACATTTAGCTTACTATTCCCATGATTGAAATTCATCAATAGCGCTACGAATTAAGGAAGTTATTTGAGCGCGACGGGTTTCAAAGTTGGCGGCTATGTAAATCAATAAAATGCCAACTAGCAAGCCAACAACCCATTTTAAAAAGGAGTACTGCAAGCTGAAAATTACCGATTGATAGATTGTCGTAATTAAAAAAGTGGCTGTACCAATGTAGAGAAAAGCTCGTACTCGCAAAGCTAATCCAGCAAAAATAGCGATGAGGCTGAAAATACCCGGTATCCAAGCTGCGTTTTGATTAAATAAAATTGCCCACCCACAAATTAAACCACTACCTAGCACTCTCAGAAAATGACGAGATGTTTTGTACTCTGGTAGCTTCAGTTGGGTATCCACTTGAGCAATATAAAGCAGTGATAACCCAATTGGTGTTACATACCACAAAGTATCAGTCAGATGTAAGGAATCAAAGCCACGGTAAAGTGCCCAATCAATCAACGCCACACTAATATAGGTGAAACGAATGTTTTCACCTACTTTTGCTAAAAAGATGTAAAATCCAGCTGCGAGTATTAAGGTTATGGGGTAAGTTTGCAGTCTAGTCTCCCATAAAATTATCAGTGGTGTAATGTATGCAGCTTGTTGCCAAGGTCTTTTAGACCAACCCCAATTTTCCCAAGGTAGGATGTATAGAAAGTAGGCTACCACACAAGCGATCGCACCATTCCAAGGAACTAATGGCCCAGCCCAAAATCGCCCTACTGCTGTCTCCCGCCAATAAATCCTCATGCCGGCTACCTCTAATAAGCCAAGGTAAACCCACATTTCGGCGATTGTAATTTCTCCAAAGAAACTGGGGGAAGTACGCGAATTGCGTCCCTGAAAGACGGCATAGCGAATCAAAAATACTCCAGTTCCCAATCCCACCAAACGGTTAACTGCAATGGGTGTAATAATAGCAGCCATTAATAAACAGCTACTCCAAACCCAGTGAATATGGGCAATTCTTTTCAATTCTTGGGGAGTTAGGTGTAAGTAGCTGACTAGCCAAGGCGACAGAAAGCGGTAAGCATACATGATACTCGCGCCAAGGGTAGACATGGCAATTAATCCATCACCTAATGCTCCTCCTGAAGCTTGTGACATTTGATAGAACAAAAGTTCATAAGCAGAAATTGATACGCCAATAATTCCTAAATACAGCAAGGGTTTGAAGCTCTCGTGCCGTCGCCCTACGCCAATAATAATTAAAGCCACACCCAAGGAATACAAACCTGTCCACTCGGTGAAGGTGTTCAAACGCAGCAACACACTAAATGCACCATAAATTAATGGCAAAATGTGCAGGCTGCTAGGAAACCTTTCTAATTGATGTCGTCGCCGCCACCACTCGCCGACAAGTTGAGTAATTAAACCCAAGGCGATGTTTGCAATTGCAATTCTCACAATTGAGCGTTCCCCCAACCCTAGCACCTGAGCAATTAATAATTCCAAACACCAACCAATACTATAAAATGCCCAATTTGTCGGTTCGCGCCAACTGCGATAAACAATGGCTGCCAAGGTGATTACAGTGGCAATTAAGAACAAAAATCCTGAAGTCGTAAACCCTTGGTAAATCAGCACTGAATGCAGCGTCAAACTTAATAATTCAACACTACATAAGGCGATCGCCCATTTATCGCTAGCGGCTGCATAGATAACTGCTAATTCGTTACCGCATCGGTTCAAAATAGTCCGCGCTAACCATAGACTTAGAATTGCGATCGCTCCTACAACAAACCAACCTGCTACCGCTAGGCGAGGTAAACCAGGTACACCCGTCCACAGCAGCACTCCAATGAAACTTAAAACAAATCCTTCTGTAATTACCGCAGATATTTGGTTTCGCAAATAGCGCGTATTTACAAACATCAATCCAGCACCTATAGCCAAACCGATTAATCTGATTCCTGGTAGTTGTAAAGTCAGTAGCTGGGCAACTATTACAGCCAAGACACTCAAGTAACGGCTAGTAATCCGTCGCTCTATAATTGCGGCATTGGCAACACCTGTGAGAGCTAAAGGCGTAACTAGCCATAAAACTCCCCAATCAGATCGGCTATCAGCGATGCCATACCAAGATGATTCTGAATTTATCCACAAGAAGAAAAAACTCGCTGCGGCTAATCCTAAACCAATATCCCATGCGCTACGTTGCCATAGTCCTTCCTGCAAGCTGAATCGCCATTCTGCAACCATGAGAGCCAGTAAAATACCGGCCCAACCTTGTTGAGTCAGGCTGGGGAATAACCAATTAATGGTACAGCAAAACGTTAGCACCCCCATGATATGAGTTAGGTATACCAAAGGAAGGGATGAGGGGGAGCGGCGTTGAGTGACGAATGCGAGAGTGGCGGTAGAAAATAGCAGATTTAGCGATCGCAATGCGGGATTTACGATAGCGATCGTTGTTAAAAAAGCTCCAAATAACAGAGCGAGGAGTTCGCCAAATTTCGCTAATTCTCGCTTTTGGCGGCGATACAAACCATCTGTAAGCGCCACCATCAAAATTATGTAGGGAAATAAAGCGATACCCAGTAGCGCCCAAGGTTCATTTTGAGAATTGGTGAGTTGGGTAGTAGTTGCGATCGCTAATTTTTGTAAGTTATCGGGTACTAATCGCCAACTTAGCCAAATTGTCTCTAAGCCGATGACGAAAGCCCCTGCAAAGTCTCGCTTTAAACTGTAGCGCCACAAGCGACTCCCCACAAACCACAAACCCAAACCACTGACAGCTATTGCTTGCCAAGGATAATTTACTACCGATACCACCCAACCCAAAAAGAGTAAAACGCCCCCAAGTCTTTCCCAGAGTAAGAGAGATGAGGGAGACAAGGGAGACGAGGAGTATATTAATGTTACCTCCCCTGCCCCCTCGCTTCCCTGCTCCCCTGCTCCCCTGCTCCCCTGCTCCCCTGCTCCCCTGCCCCCCTGCCCCCTGCCCCTCTGCTCCCCTGCCCTCCTCTGCTCTTCTAACCAAGTCATCAACCAGCCGCAAATGCCAATAGCTAACCCCAACAGTGTGACATCTACTTTGGTAACAAAAATCGCCCGCACCAACAATACTATTAAAGAATAAATAATTACAGCAGCAGGTAAACTAATACTTAGCCTACGGCGATCGTCGCTGACAGTGTGAGGCTGTTGGAAAAGATTGTGATAAACAGTAATGATAGTTGTGGCGATCGTTGCCAGATAAACAGCAACTAAAGGAAATCCTGGAAACTGCCAACCCCAATGCAGATAACTCAGCCCTAGAATATTTATCAGAGGTAATTTGCCAGTATGTAAATTGGTAAAAATAGTCCGATTTTTGGAAAGTAAAACAGCTATAGCAGTCAGGGTAGGACAGGCGATCGCAACTACAATCCAATCCACAGGATTTTGCCACAATTTAAAGCTATCCATTGCCCAAAAATTCACTGGCACTAACAAAAGAGTGGCAATCAGCAATGTCTGAGCTGTCAATCTGAGATTATTTTGCCTAGTCGCCCAAAAGCTTAATCCCCAAAAACTCAAAGTATAAGCAAATAAAACCCCGTACTGTCCAGCAGCGGGAAACCTCGCCCATTGGCTAGCAGCAAGTACTCCAGAGGATACGACTACTAGGAAAACCCCTAGAAAAAGTAGCCAACGCACACTCAGTTCTGCCCCCAAGGACTGCAACATTGTGCCGATGAAGTTGGGTTTAGCTGGTTTTTGTTGTGGTTGTTTACCGCTACTAGATTGTAAAGCTGCTACGGGCAACTGCTGCACGGTGTCGGAAGTTGCAAATACTACCTTTGTTTGAGCTTCAACCTGGGGTTGCAACAGCACCGCACACACCAGAAACTCTCGACACAACTGCCTGACTTGGGCATCAGATATCAAACCTAAACGCAGCCATATATCCAGTCCTTCCAATAATTGAGGATGCGAAGATGGCAGTCTGATTTCAATTTTTAGCGGGCGCTCAAGGGGCGATGACATAAGCGGCAGCAGTACCAGTATATACTTAAATTATTTGTTTAATTAAAGTATATTTTTGCTCTAACTGTGACACTTATCAGGCTAATTGATATTAATTTTTAACCCAATACAGTTTAGATAAGCCCAAAACCCTGATGTAGAGACGCGATTTATCCCATCTTTGCGATACCCCTAAATATGCTCGTATACCTAGTTTAATTAGATTTTATTATTTTCCAGAGATATTGGTTTACCTGCTGTAACTTTGAGTTATAAACTTTTTCAATTCCAGCTCTTAAAAAGTCAGATGGCTCGAACAAGAACAAAAATATGTCACTAAAGCCATTAGTAATCTCTGGTAACTGATTTTTTCCGACAATTTGAAATTGCACCTTTGGGTCGATTAATTCACTAAGTACTTGTAGTGGCGGAATAATATTATCCTCATCACTAATTAAAAGTGGTTTCTTTCCTTGATTAATAATATGAGCAATTTGAGGATATTCTTGATATTTTTCAGGGAATTGATTCCACCAAATCTGCGCTTGAGAGTGAACCACACAAGATACAACTTCACCCATAATTACCATAAGTGCTACAAGCGACCAAAACTTTTTTTGCCAAGCTTTAGCAGAAACAGACACGATCTTAGTGGTAAATAGGTAGGCTACAGCTAACTGTATACCTAAAACTGAAGGAAGTGTATATCGACTAGTCGCGAATCGCTTTTGAAATACGAAATCTGTTATCAATAAAGGAAGCCCTAAAGATCCAATCAAGGTTAAGACAAATAACCAAACTTTTTTAGAGGTTCTTCGACACACAACATAAATTGAGTAGCTGATTAAAGCTAAAATAATTAAAATAAAAGGAATTAAGATAAACTTCAGTTTTCCAGGTTCATTAGGACTAATACCTAAATCAAGAAAAGCGCGACTAAAGATACCAGCCCACCTTACAAATGACATAAATAATGTTTGTTTAGTATTTGCCCAAGTGACTGCTTCTGGTTGAGGATTGGTAATAATAATCCAAATCCAAGGTACAAAACTTATAAACCCCGCAAGCAATGATAGCACGTAGTAAATTGATGTTTTACTCAATCGAAAGCGTTCGATTATAACTACATAAACTCCCTGTGCAAAAGCAACCAAGGTAAAAAATAGATGAGTATAAAACCCTATTGATAATGTTGCTACATAAATGCACCAACTAACTTTTGTTTGAAGGCGCATCGCTCGTAGCAGTGCTACGCTCGACATTAAGATGGCTACTATGCCTAAACTATACGATCGCGCTTCTTGTGCATACACAATATGAATAGGTGAAATGGCTACTAACCCGATGGCTATCCATCCAACTATCGAAGACTTAAATAATTCTTGACATAGCCAATAAAGACAAGGAAAGGTAAGCAGACTAATAAATGCTGAAAAACTTCTACTCGCTGCGATAGAATTGCCAAAGCACTCTACCCAAAACCGGGTCATCAAGATATATAGTGGCAAAATCTGCGAGTCTTCTAAAATAAGCCCTTTAATTGTATCAATTACATTTTTTTCAGGATTAGGATGCTGGTATTTATGTAAATCTTCTATGCCAATCAAACGACCATCACTTAATTGTGTTCTCATTTCTGACTGCGTATAGCCAGATACGCGTAATGATGACAAAACTTCATCACCCCAATAAATTTTTTTGTCAAGATTGACGAAACGAAAAAATATACCTATTCCTAATAGAATGATGATTAAAAAACGTAACCAGTATTTAGAAATATTCCATTTTTGTGATATTTGCTTTTTCATCTACTTTTCAATCTCTTCAAAGCCTTAATCAACCTTGGTAAAAAGTCAACTCATAATTTATTATTAGCAACAGGCTACTAATAAAACTCAATTAGTATCTTGGAATAAGAGAGTGGACTAAAATTAGTATTTATTATTTATAAAGTTTCAAATTAAAAAATAAATATAAGGTATTTTTTTAAAAAAAGTATTAATTTATTTTGCAGCCTTGGGCAGAATAAATTAATACTTATAGTGATACTAAATATAATTGTTTATTTGTCATCCTCCAGTATAAATTAATCAATAAAATACTGGAGTTATAAATAAAAAGATTTTATAAAGTTTAGATAAAAATATTATTATAAATACGTTCGTGAGTAGCAAAGAATACAGAGACGCTATTGTGGAATCTTGGTAAGTCCCAAAAATACCCTTTTTGACAGAAGCGTAAGAGTTGTACCACCTACTCTCACCTACCAATATGGTTGGTTGCCTGACAGTATCCGGTATCTGTAGCTTGTTTGTCACCTCATCTGTGTTGAGAATTTTAATTTGCCCTTGCCTGGACTAAATCGACTATTGTTCCAGCAGTCTAAAATATGGCTAGCAAATACTACGGTAAGTAGATAGATTTATAGTATTATGTTTTAAATTGCGATCGCTTGGTTATGTAGCCATTAAGCGCAAGCAACATATCTCAAGTAAACGGACGAGTGCGAACATCGCCCGATCGATCAAACTATGGAGAATTGAGATGAGCAACAAATACATTGAAGTCAAACAGGTAGCAGGTTTCATCGGTGCCGAAATCAGCGGCGTAGACTTGTCGCGTCCTTTGCACGATGATGCAGTCAAAGAAATTCGTCAAGCACTATTGAAGTGGAAAGTCGTGTTCTTTCGCGGTCAAAACATCGATCATGCGGCACAGATTGCATTCACGGCTCGTTTTGGCGAAGTGACTTACGCACATCCCCACGAAGATGAGCCGATTGAAGGCTTCTCAGAAATCCTGCCCATTGACCGCAGCCGTTACGAGCGGCGCAATGGTTTGCGTCGTTCCAGCTATGAAAGCCGTTGGCACACCGATGTCACAGCAGTTGTCAACCCACCTGCTGCATCAATTTTGCGTGCGGTTAATGTCCCTAGCTTCGGTGGTGATACACAATGGACAAATTTAGTTGCAGCCTATGAGGGTCTGTCAGCACCCCTACGGGCATTAGCAGACACATTAAAGGCCGAACATCGCTTCAATGCGCGTTTGAATTTGCCCAGCAACAGCAAGATTGCCCAGCGTATTGCAGCCAATCCCCTGGTTTCAATTCATCCAGTAGTAAGGGTTCATCCTGAAACTGGTGAACGCGCATTGTACGTTAACCCTGGCTTCACCTCGCACATTCTTGACGTATCACGACAAGAGAGCGACCTGCTGCTTGAGTTGTTCTTTAACCAGATCACCAAGCCCGCCTATACCACCCGCTTCCGCTGGAATAACGGTGACATTGCGTTCTGGGACAACCGCGCCACCTCCCATTTGGCCCCTCAAGACTTGGATCATCTGGAAGTCGAGCGCGTTCTCTATCGCACTACCATCACAGGCGATGTTCCAGTTGGGCCTGATGGTTTCCGATCGCAAGTAGTTGAAGGTGAGGCGTTCAACAGCGAACTACCAACCGTATTGAAGAACAAAGCTGAGAAGCTAGAAGCAGTATCAGCACTTTCATAAACTACACAGTGGTAAACAAGCAATACGGTTCGGTTAAAGGGGAAAGGGTAAAGGGTAAAGGGTAAAGGAGAATAAAAAACCTTTAACCCTTACCCTTTACCCTTTTCCCCAAACCCTATTCTGAGTTCAAAATGCTTATCCGAACAGTATTGGGTAAACAAGGGCTGCGCTGTTCGTAGCCCAGTTTACCTGCTGAAGTTTTTTTAGACAAATTTTTACCGATATAGTTGGTTATATATTGGTATCTTTGGTACTATTTTACCTAACGTCAATTTTATGGAAGAAACCCTTCAAACGCCTTTTCTATGAAAAGAAGACAAATTTTTGGCTTCCTGGGTATAGCGATCGCCAGCTTGCTGCTAGCAATTGGTTTACCGTTGGTTCCTCCTTCTCCTGTAATAGCACAGTCCAACACCACCATACTTGTGTCCGCAGCTGCCAGCTTAAAAGAGGCGCTGGAAGAAATTAAGCCTTTATACCAACAAAGTAAATCAAATATCAATATTAATTATAACTTTGGGGCTTCTGGTGCCTTGCAGCAACAGATTGAGCAAGGTGCGCCAGCAGATATCTTTATTTCTGCTGGCAAAAAGCAAGTGGATGCCTTGGAACAAAAAGGACTATTGCTACCAGGTAGCCGTACTAATTTAGCAAATAACCGTTTAGTCTTGATTGTGGCTCAGGATGTTGTTGACATCAATAGCTTCTACAATTTAACAGATAGTAAGATTAAAAAAATTGCGATCGGTGAACCCAGAAGCGTACCCGCCGGTCAATATGGCGAACAAGTTTTGAAGAAATTGAAACTTTACGATCGCCTCAAGTCGAAATTGGTCTTTGCTAACAATGTGCGTCAAGTTTTAGCAGCAGTAGAAAGTGGTAACGCCGAAGCAGGTTTAGTTTATGCTACTGATGCCAAAATTTCCAACAAGGTAAAAGTCGTAGTTACTGCTGATGATAAATTTCATTCCTCAATTATTTATCCGGTAGCAATAATTAAAAGCAGTAAAAATCCTTCTGCTGCCAAAGAATTTGTCCAGTTTCTATCTGGCAGTGAAGCCAAAACTGTGCTTAGAAAATATGGGTTTATTGTGCCCGAAGGAAATAAAAAATAATAACTCTATTTCTTTAGCGATCGCTCTTACAAATTTTAAGAAAGATCCAAGTAATGAATAGCCTTTAAGGGGGAGAATTTAGATGTATGCAAGTTCTTCCAGTAGCTAATTTTGAATTAACCGCTTGATTATTGTTAGCCTAAGCCAAGGAGAAAAATCCCTAACTTAGGCTAATCATTAAACCTCTTGCAAAAAGCACTTTTGCAAGAGGGGGAAAAGGGTAAAGGTTAAAGGGGAAGGGGACAATACAGAACTTTTTCCCCTTCCCCTTTTCCCGACTTATGCAAGAAGTCTATTTAAGAAGCTGTGGACTGTAATTTTTCTAGTCGTGCCAGCACTTCTGAACTGTGGATAGTTGGGTTGACTTTGACAAAAGTCTCGCGCAAGACGCCTTGAGGATCGATGATAAAACTGTGGCGCATAGATAAAAAGCCAAGCCACGAACCGTAAGCTTTGCTCACTGAACCATCAGTGTCAGCCAACAGAGGAAATTTTAGTCCCTCTGAATCGCAAAATTTGGCGTGGGAATCAATGTCATCAGCACTAACGCCAATAATCTGGGTATTTTTTTCGAGATATTGGGGTAAGTCTTGCTGAAAACGACGAGCCTCTATAGTACAACCAGAGGTAAAGTCTTTAGGATAAAAGTACAAGACTAGCCATTTACCGCGCAAGTCAGAGAGGGAAATTTTGCCATCACCTGTATTGGTTGGCAAAGTAAACTCAGGTGCGGGTTGATTAATTGCCGGAAGTTTACCACCCATAGCATCAGCAGTAGGGGTAAAATTCAGCCAGCTGATGATAGAAATACAGCTGGCAAATAATATGCTTAAAAAAGTGCGGCGGGAAATCATGGTGTAAACCAGAATCATAACTTTACACAAGTTTACAATTCTTGGTTGCGAGAAATCTTATTCTAAGTGAGATTCGGATGGGGTATCTGTGCTTTCGATATATTGACTATCTAGGAGAAAGACCCCCCTAGCAAAGCGAATACCCCAATATCCACCGGGTCTGCGGTCAATGACTATACCTTCTTCACCAATGTGAATGACATTGGGAGGGCGCAGCATGGGCATAGGTTCAGCAGTTTTGACGTAGGCTGGTAGCGCCACAACACGGACTTTACTACCAATTGCGAATTCTTTGGACATCTTAATCAAGCTAGGAGTTTTGAATTAACTCATAACTCAAAACGATCTTGAAAGTCTACTAAATTGAACTCAGCACTCAAAACTCAGCACTCAAAACTCAGCACTCAAAATAGGGAAAGGGAAAGGGGATAAAGTTTTTCCCCTTTCCGCATCTTCTGCAAGAAGTCTGTTAATTTTTAACTATGGAAAACAATGCCTGGACATCAGTCAAGGGTAAGTGCCAAAGTAATTCTGGTTGCCAAGTATCTGGGTCAAAGTGAGAGTGACAACCGCGTTGGTATGCTTGCCAAAGTCTGTCCCAAGTAAATTGTTGTCGATAATTTAAGTTTTTATGGATGACTCGCAACAGTCCTAGTCCCAGCATCAAGTTAGTTATGCTAAATTTTGTTCCTAATAAAAATGCCTGTACTTCTGCTTCACCGATGAAGTCTGTGCCATAGCCTGTGATAACGTGAACCCCGTCATGGAGTTGTTTACGGCGGCTACCTGTAGTAAAGGGTTTTAAATTGTGTTCATTGAGGAAGTCTGCCCAAGTTCTACCAAAAGTGCCAGTAGGGAAGAAACGCAATTTCTCTATTTCCACAATTTGGGGAACATCTCGCCCCTGCGCTTGTGCGATGCGATCGAGTACATCTAAAACCTGTTGCACACGAGGAGCGGGATTTGGGGAAGCCGCAAAGGGTTGCATCATAATCTATCTATTTTGGGATTGAGATGGGCGGCACTGCCCACCTCAGAATTATTCTTTTTTGAAAGATGATTATTGAGGATTGCCTTGTTGACGGCGTGATGGAGCATTTTGACGGAATTGCTCTAATTTTTGACGCTGTTCCGGGGTTAAGACTGCTTGAATCTGTTGTTTTTCAGATTCGCGGATTTGTCGCATTTGGGTTTTTTGTGCTTCAGTTAGATTTAAGTCACCAAAACCACCCTTTCCTCGACGTTGACCGGGTTGCCGTTGACCTTGACCTGTTTGCCCCTGAGCCTTACGCGCTTGCCACTCAGCCCGACGTGCTTGTTTCGCTGCCTCTAATTTTGCTTTTTGTTCTGGGGTCAAAACTGCTTCAAATTTGGCGCGGCTATCGCGGCGAATCGTCTGAATTTGGGCTTTTTGGGCATCTGTTAGACCTAACTCTTTCCAAGGGCCTCTTTCTTTTTTTGGAGTTTGTGCAAGTAACAGGGGTGAAGGAGAAGCTGTTTGAGCGTGAACAGCAAAGGAGGTTGCAGTTAAAGTGAGAGCGATCGCGGAAGCAACTAGCGATAATGCTTTGAGTTTCATTACTTGTCTGGTGGGTTTTTCCTGGTTGGATGCCACCATCATAAGAACTTATCTTCAGCAGTTACATGAGGAGAAAGTCATGGTTCTACCCATGACTAAAGTCATGATTGACAATAGATAGTTAAGAGTTAGAAGTTATAAGTTAGGAGTTATAAATTAGGAAAATTTTGATTATGATGATTTTATAAGTCATTAGTTAGCAGATTAACTAACTGTTTTGTTCTTTGAATTTACTTTTGATTTTTTAATCAGTGAAAATTGTAAGCGGTGAAATATCGGCTCGATTTTTCGGAATTATTAACTTCTAATTCAAAACTTATAACTTATAACTGGAGTAATGCGACTAATGAGTCGTCCAATTGAAATTAAGAAACATCCTTTTCCGTCTCTGCTTTATCTGGAGTGGACATTACTGGCAATCACCGCATTGACAGCTGTTATACCACCTCCGTTACGGCGTTTTCGTCCCAAGCCTCCAGAACTATCAATTTGTGGTGCATTTCCAGACTTGTCAGTTTGCAGTATATTGCCAGAGCTATCAATTTATAGTCTGATTATTTTTGCGTTAATGGGCTTAAAATTACCCAGAAAAAATCAGACAACTAAGATAATATATACAGCTATTGAATTTTTATTAATTTTAATAGTTGGACTTTTTGGGGAAAGATTTGCTCGGCTTTTTCCTTTTTTATATATAATTTTAGTAACTCGTAGTTGTCTGATTTTTCAGTTAAATGGGCGCTTATTCGTTACATCTCTGTCATTTGCCTTATTTTTAGTTACTACACAACTAAAATATCAGTTATTCAATTTTCAAGCATCGCCGCAGGCACAAGAGCGATATCGATTTTTGATTTTGAATTCGTCGCTAGTATTTGGCTTAAGTTTGGTTTTTGTGTTGTTGATGATGAATGCAGTTTTGTCTGAACGGCAAAGTCGAGAAAAGCTAGCTCTTGCTAACGACAAACTCCGTCAATATGCCATGCAAATTGAAAATCAAGCTACCTTAGAAGAACGTAACCGCATTGCTCGTGAAATTCATGATTCATTAGGACACTCTCTGACTGCTTTAAATCTGCAATTAGAAACTGCTTTAAAACTATGGCAATCTAATCCAGGTAAGGCTGAAACATTTCTCGCAACTGCAAAGGAATTAGGTTCAAAAGCGCTAAAAGATGTTCGTCAATCTGTTTCTACTATGCGTTCTAATCCCTTACAAGAACAATCTTTAGAAGATGCGATCGCTAGTCTTTCAGAAAATTTTCATCGCTTTAATGGGATATTACCAATTTATCAAATCAATCTGGAATATTCTCTGCCACCTGAAATAAATACTGCTATTTACCGGATTACTCAAGAATCTTTAACTAATATATCTAAATATGCCTATGCCACAGAGGTTAAATTGGAACTCACTACGACTAAAGGCAATTTACGATTGATAATTCAGGATAATGGTAAAGGTTTTGATGTGGGGCAAAATACTACTGGTTTTGGACTTCATAGTATGCGCGATCGCACTTTAGCACTTGGGGGTCAGTTTAATATTAATAGCGCTCTTGGCTCTGGTTGCAAAATTACAGTTAATATTCCATTAACATGGTTAACATAATGATTAAAGTATTGCTGGTAGATGACCAAAGTTTAATTCGTCAAGGATTAAGAGCATTATTGGAATTAGAACCAGATTTAGAAATAGTTGGAGAAGCAGAAAACGGCGAACAAGCGATTAATTTTGTTGCAGAATTTCAGCCAGATGTAATATTGCTAGATATCAGAATGCCGATTATGGATGGAGTTGCAGCCACAAAGGAGATTCAAAAACGTTTTGCCAAAACTAAGATTTTAGTACTAACGACTTTTGATGATGATGAATATGTGTCAGCAGCTTTAAAGAATGGGGCTATGGGTTATTTATTGAAAGATACACCATCAGAAGAATTAGCTGTTGCTATTCGCGCCGTTCATAAAGGATATACGCAATTAGGCCCAGGTATAGTTAAAAAGCTGTTGACGCAATTTTCTCCTGTCGCACCAACTCATTTACCGCCTGTACCATCTAGTTTAGCTGAACTTACTCCTAGAGAAAAAGAGGTTTTGCGATTAATTGCTACAGGTGCTAGTAACCGAGAAATTGCTCAGGAACTCTACATTTCTGAGGGAACAGTAAAAAATCATGTTACGAATATTTTAAACAGATTAAATTTGCGCGATCGCACTCAAGCGGCAATTTGGGCAAATACATATTTATCTTATTTGAATGAACCAAGTTAAATAATTGGTAATTCGTAATTTTAAGCTTTATATAGCAATCCTATTTGATTTGTGAAAATGCGCGTTGTCCAGATCCCCGACTTCTTCAAGAAGTCGGGGATCTAATGTTTTTTGATACCTTATTTAAATAATTCCAAACATTCATTTTTTAAAACGTCTTTTGTGACTTTTATTTTCCGAAATGACTTATCGATTATCTCTTCGCAAGATATACTAATTTGTGATTGATTTGCTGAAATTAAATCTTGAATTGAAGCACCATATACAATTTCTGATAAACCACTCCAAACACAAGCAGTTGCACACATCGGACAAGGTTCGCCAGTTGTATATATGCTATAACCTTCTAAAGAGGGGTTTTTCAGTTTAGCTGTTAAACTACGAATAGCATTAATTTCTGCATGGGCTGATGGATCGTTGTCTCTCCTCACAGTATTATGAGCTACAGCAACGACTTCGTTATCTTTAACAATCACTGCACCGTAGGGTGCATCACCTTCTTTCGCTTCTGCCAATGCTAAACGCATAAAAGATTCTGGGTTCATATAAGCTGAGGTTAACATAAGGATAATGGTTAATAATATCGTATTTCTAATGTTATAACTGGGAATTAAGATGTATTAATAGTGGAATATGTTATTGAGCAGACAAGAAACAGAATTTTACTTAGAAGACCTAGAAACACCAATAGGTAAAGCGATTAATTTAACCCTTGCCTCTTTGGTGCTAATATCATCAGGAATTTTTGTGGCAGAAACATATAATATTCCTGATTATATGCGGTTTCAGTTCAATGTAGCTGATACTGCGATCGTCATCATCTTCGCTGTGGAATATTTACTCCGCCTGTGGAGTGCGGAAAACAAAATTAAGTATATTTTTAGTTTTTATTCGATTATTGACTTAATGGCGATTCTGCCATTTTTTCTCGGTATGGTGGATATTAGCTTTATCCGCTTATTACGATGGTTTCGGATTTTACGATTAATTAGATTTATAGATAGAAAGTTTTTATTCGCTAGTATCAGCAGTGAAGATGGGATGATTTTTGCGCGAATATTATTTACATTATTCGCAATTGTTTTTATTTATTCTGGCTTAATTTATCAAGTCGAGCATCCGGTTAATCCTGAAAATTACGGTACATTTTTGGATGCATTCTACTTCTCTGTTGTCACAATGACAACTGTAGGATTTGGTGATGTTATTCCAATTTCGGAATTAGGACGCTTGTTAACAGTATTGATGATTTTTACCGGAATCGCACTGATTCCTTGGCAAGTCGGGGATTTAATTAAGCGAGTGGTGAAAACTGCTAATCAGGTAGAAATAGTTTGTTCAGGTTGTGGTTTAGCTTTCCATGATGTAAATGCTGGGTTTTGTCAGAGGTGCGGGACTAAGTTACCTAGTCGCAGGATTGATTAGACTTCTTGCATAAGTCGGGAAAAGGGGAAAGGGGAAGGGGAAAAGGTTCTGCAAAAGTCCCTTTCCCCTTTAACCTTTACCCTTTTCCCCCTCTTGCAAAAAGCACTTTTGCAAGAGGTCTATTAGACAATAAACTCTTTGAGGTTCTTTTATTATGGCAATTCAACAGACACAATCCAATCCTAAGAGGTGATTCGTAAAGAAAATCTAAAGAGCTTTTAAGTGAGCTGGACTAGATTTTAATCTAGATCAGGTTGAATAGTTGTAGAAAATATGAG
>NZ_JBALDN010000058.1:0-6715 GCF_036917375.1 Nostoc sp. | reverse complement strand
TCCCGCACTTGCTGATCTAGCTCCCGCACTTGCTGATCTAGCTCCCGCACTTGCTGATCTAGCTCCCGCACTTGCTGATCTAGCTCCCGCACTTGTCGATCTAGCTCCCGCACTTGTCGATCTAGCTCCCGCACTTGTCGATCTAGCTCCTGCACTTGCTGATCTAGCTCCCGCACTTGACTTATCGCGGTATCTGGAAAACCTCACTTCTATTTCTCTCTTCCTTTAAGGCTACGGTGTACACACAAGTCTGAAATAGCTGAAAAACCCAAGGTTTTACCCCACCCTAACCCTCCCCTTATAAAGGGGAGAGAACTAGATTTCTTGTTTCCCCCTTCCCTTTTCCCTTTACCCTTTAACCTTTCCCCCTTATAAAGGCTACGGTGTACACACAAGTCTGAAATAGCTGAAAAACCCAAGGTTTTACCCCACCCTAACCCTCCCCTTATAAAGGGGAGGGAACTAGATTTCTTGTTTCCCCCTTCCCTTTACCCTTTACCCTTTAACCTTTCCCCCTTATAAAGAGGAGAGAACTAGATTTCTTGTTTCCCCCCTTTATAAGGGGGGATTAAGGGGGGTAATTGTTCATATATGCCGATTTATAACCTAAATTCTTTGGCTTCTGCCAAAATCGGATTAATATCAAACCACGAACCATCCTCATTCCGGTATTCAAATACAAACATACTGCGGAGCAAAAGTTCGTATCTTTCATGACCTCTCAGGTTTTTCTCTTGCGCTACCTCACGTAGTAATTCCCATTCATCAGGCGTAATTGCCAAAGTTAGCTCATTGCGGCGCTGTTTAATCACTCTATTTACGCACTCTTGCGACAAAGGTGGGTCTTCTTGCTGAAGACAGCGAAACAATAACATCAACAAGTTACGCAAATGACCACCGCTCACTTGGCAAAGTCGCTCTAATGTATCAGGACTATCAAAAACCTCAGTAATTAAATTCCGACTTTGTTCCCAACTGACACCAGGAAAAGCCCTCGCCATAACCATCTGTTGCAGCAGTACAATTCCCTGTGAAAATTGCGAACCATCTTGTAATTGCACAGGAACCATTGGCAAAACCTTGGGGTCTACGCCAAAGCGATTTGTTAACCTTCCCAAAGCGTTGGAAAAAATCAACACTAACGGAATGGTATAAACAACATGACAATTTAGCTGGTTTAACTGTTCGCCCCGTTCCACAAAGAGATATTCTGGCTGGTAATGACCGGAAGGTTTCTGAGAGTTATCCACTCTGTCGAGATTATCTATAATTACCACCAGTCCTTTTTTACCCTGCTGCTTGAGTTTTTCTCTAGCAGGCTTGAGCAATTCTTTGTTAATTGATTCTAAAATGCCATTGGTGCGCGGTTCTAAATATTGCCGTAACTGACCGCGAAGTTTAGGGCTATCTTTAGTTTTGGCAGTAATCTTGGCAATACCTACAGATAATTCCGCCTCAACCCCAATATCTAGCGGCGTTTGCAAAAACTCAGAAATTTCCGTAAACAGATTTTTAAAGTATCCTGGTTTGAGGTTAATTTTGATTGCTTCCAGACTTTGACTCACCTCACGAGCTACTGCTAATAAAATATCTGTAACATCAATATCAGCCATATCCAGGCTTTGGCTAGACTCGAAATAAACCACATGAAATCCCTGCTGCTCTAACTCTGCCTTTAGCCGCAGTAATTCAGTGGATTTGCCACAACCGATATGTCCGGTAAACAATTGACAAGTGGGTTGCTCAGGTGAAAGGCGGGTGATAGTTCGCCCAAGTTCTTCAATAATCTTGGCACCACGCACTTTAGAGAAATCAATATAATATTGTCTATCCTCCGGTTTGCTCACGACCAGAGTTTTACTGGGGTTGCAAGCTTGAAAAAACTTGACTAAATCTAGTTTCATCACAAATTACCCGAAATCAGCCTAACGCTCTTGCCCATTTCAGTGATTATACAGACGATAAAGCGGCTATTTCGGAAAAAACTTCTTCAGATTGTGCGATCGCTAGAAGAATGAGTTTAATTCGATCTTGTTCAAGATGCTAAAACTTCTTGTAGTTGTCTGTCTATATCCTCAGCAGTTCGAGAAGGGTGTCTCCTACGGCTTTCTTCTATAATGTCCAGTACAGAACGATGTTTGGGTTCAGTTTTTTCTGGTAAAATCACAAATACATCAACGCTATCGCCTATTTCAGCTTCTGGAATTTCAATTTCTATTTTGTTTCCTGGTAAAACTTTGGTTGTGATACGTAAAGCTGATTGCATGGTTTTTCCCTCAACATTGATTAATACTGTAGGCAAGATTGTTCTCTTCTATATTCTCCTACAAGCTATAGAGGGCAGCACTACTTTCATCTATTTGTTATTTTTTGCTAAATGAATAAATAATCTAATAAATAAAATTAAAACTATAAACAAATTTCTGGCTGGTGTGTGCTGTTATCAGACATAGTTTTCATCTTTTTCATCTTCAGAATTGTTACGGAAACTTTTTGGAAAAACTATAGCATTAAGTGAAAATGGTAGAATGCGCCTAAATAACTAATGATGCTGCGATCGCTTAACCCAATTGCCGCCAATGTGCCGGTGCTTCGATATAATCAGGTAGGCGAGTGGTGCGATCGCCAACTGCCTCTCTAATCTGATGCAACTCTAAGTTTTTCGCTCCTGTCAAAATTGTCCCTTCCAATTTGACATCATTGAGATTAGCTTGTGAAAAGTTAGCTCCCATGAGGTTTGCCTGAGTCAGGTTAGCTTGATAAAATGTTGCTCTATAAAGGTTTGCTCCAATCAGATTAGCCTGATATAGGTCAGCTTCCGTTAAGCTAGCTTCTGAGAGATTGGCAAAATAGACTTCTGTTTGGTGGAGTTTAGCTGCATTCAAATTAGCTCCAGAAAGGTTAGCTCCATTCAAGTTAGCCCCACAGAGGTTAGCACCAATCAAACCCGTTTGCTGCAAGTTGGCTTTACCTAATTTTGCTCCTTGCAAGTTAGCTAAAAACAACTTTGCTCCAGAGAGGTTGGCAGCTTTTAAGGTCGCTTGTTGCAAGTTAGCTTTATAAAGGTTCGCCCCTTGTAAATGAGCTGCACGCAGACTTGCACCAGAGAGGTTGGCTGAACGCAGGTTGGCTCCAGAGAGATTAGTACGATTCAGGTTAGCCCAACAAAGGTTGGCTCCATATAAACTAGCTTTTAGTAATTTTGTTTCATAGAGAATCGACCGAATGAGTTTAGCGCCGCTAAGGTCACATCCACTCAAGTCAGCCCCACGCAAGTCAGCCCCACTCAAATCAGCCCCACGCAGGTCTGCTTGTTGCAGGTTAGTTTTTAGCAGGTCTGCTTGTCTAATGTCGGTGTTACGTAAATCAAGTTTTTGATCTTTTGGGTCTTCGAGTAAATTACGCCTGCCGATAACAGTCAGGGCTGCTTGAATATCGGTGCGTATTTTGGGGAATTCTTCATGGAGATTTTGCTCCAACTGCGGCGTTGGACGCGACCCACTTCTACGCCGACTTGAGTAAACTGCTCCTTGATATTCCGGCTTTTGTTGCTCGCCTTTTACGTGCTGGATGGGTGCATTCTCTCGCACAAAGGCAGTGAGAATTTCCATAATTGTCCAGTGTTCTTGAGGAAAATCCTGAGCAACCCTTTCTAAAGCATAAATTGCACCTGTTCGAGTTTCCACCTTTTCATGGCCAAGCTGGGCAATTGCGCCCATAAAGCGTTCTGCAATCAATCTGTCTTGATTGAGTTTGGCATTTTGCAAGCCAATTTCTAAGTTTTTCTCAGATGCGATCGCACTCTTCTGCATCGCTTGGGCACGCCTTGCTGCATAATAAGTATTAAACATTGCTGCCGATGCGAGAAAAACTATTGCAGTAGTTGTTAAAGCTTGGTTTCTATACTGGATTTTTTCTTGAATTGACAATTCTTTAATATTGGACAAAACAAAGAAAATTACAGTCAACGAGCAGCCAAATACAGCTGTTAAAGTTATCAACCAATTCAAAAGAGCGTCTGTCTTTTTAGAAGACATGGTAAAAATTTTCCTTACAACCTAGAATTATTACTTAGATGTTGAGGAAAAATAGTATAGCATTTAGCAGAAATTTATAATAGGTGTCAAAACACTCATTGAACTAAGGAATTATATCTAATATAATTTTACGTCACACATTAAGAAACGCTTGCGCTACAAAAATTACGAATGAGGAGAGACGCGATTAGTTGCGTCTCTACTAAAGAGTAGGGAAAAATTTTTCAATAAGCAATCAAGCGGATATGATATTACTCAGAGAATTTGGTTTCTCTGAGGTTTGCTTGATCGAGTATGGTGTCATAGAGAATTGCTTCATGCAAGCTAGCTAGATATAAACTGGCATGATGCAGGTTAGCTTTAGAAAGGTTAGCTTTCTCTAGATTAGCTGCACTGAGGATTGCTCCTTCTAAGTTCGCTAGATATAAATTAGCTCCTTCTAGATTAGCTGCACTAAGTATTGCCCCCGCTAGATTAGCTTCTCTAAGATTAGCCCCAGCTAGATTAGCTTGATAGAGATTTATCCGTTGTAGATTCGCCCCTTTCAAGTTTGCTCCTCTGATATCCGTGAAGCTCAAATCTAGTTGTTCATTTACTGGATCTTTGTTTGCATCTCTTCTAGCGATAACAGTCAGCGCGGCTTGAATATCTAAACGAATTTTTGTTGACAGGTGGCTCGTTACTTCCTCTTGGGGCATATAAGGAGCATTTTTTCGTACAAAACTAGTAAGAATATCTACGATCGTCCAATGGTACTGTGGATAGCTATAAGCAATTTGTTCTAAATCATTAATTACAGCTAGACTGATTTCTATAGTGTTATTTTCTAGCTGTTCGCTTGCTATTCTTAAGCGTCGTTTTAGCGACTGATGCTGATTTTGTTTGACTTCTTTCTGGAAAACAGGTATCCGCAGGAATATTTGGGATAGCTGGATGTGACTTTTTGATAAAATGTTTTTCATGGTATTAAAGACATTAATAATTAATGGAAATGAGTTTTAATATCTAATTTTTATTGAATAAATTATTTACGTCTGTTATTGTTTAATACATATTTATTACTGAAATTTATTTATGTAATCAACAAAATAGAAAATATAACTTCCGAGTAAGTAAACATAAGCATACCTACTCTTGCTATTCCCAATAATCAGTTGTATTCACTAGTCTTTAGTCTTCACGGACAAATAACTCTCATCATGATAATTTTGATTTATTTATAATCATTCATTAACTAAAGATGACTATTAAAACTCAGCAAACTATACAACCAATAGTTAAAAATCTGGTGTTAATTGGTGGCGGTCACAGCCATGCTATTGTTATAAAAATGTTCGGTATCAAACCGTTAACAGGAGTACGTTTGATACTGATTACCACAGCATCAGAGACAGCCTACTCTGGGATGTTACCAGGACATATTGCCGGATTTTACAGCCACAATGAATGCCATATTGACTTGCAACCCTTGGCGAACTTTGCTCAAGTACAATTGTATATTGACACAGTAGTTGCCCTTGACTTAAAAAACAACAAAGTTCTTTGTAATAACGGACTTGTGGTAGATTTTGATGTGCTGTCTATTGATATTGGCAGCACTCCGGCCATACTGTCTGTATCAGGTGCGGCAGAATATGCGATCGCAGCTAAACCAGTATCGCAGTTATTAGAGCATTGGTATGAACTAATTGAAGGTGTAAGTAAAAATCCTCAAGAACCAATTAGGATTGCGATCGTAGGTGGTGGCGCTGGCGGTGTAGAATTAGCGCTATCGATGCAATCTCGTTTACATCGGATTTTGCACGAAACTCAACAACCTATTCAAAACCTAGAAATTCATTTATTCCAGCGCGGACAAGAACTGATGCTCAATTATCATCAATCAGTGCGGCATCTACTTCAGCAAATTTTAACTGACCGAGGTATTAAGTTACATTTGGGAGAAACTGTGTGTAAAATTGCACCTAAAACCCATAATGAAGCTAAAAAAGTATTTGAAATTAAATGTGAATCTGGTTTGGCAGTAGAGTGCAATAAGATTTTTTGGGTAACACAAGCATCAGCACCCGAATGGTTAAAAAACGCTGGACTAGGAACTGATGAGCAAGGTTTTATTTTAGTAGAAGACACGTTGCAATCTCAAACGCACCCGCAGGTATTTGCATCTGGTGACATTGCTACAATGGTAAATCATCCGCGTCCGAAAGCTGGGGTATTTGCTGTTAGGCAAGGTAAACCCTTGTTTGAGAATTTACAGCGAATTTTATTAGGCAAGCCGCTCAAACCTTATAAACCACAGAAACAATATTTGAGTTTAATTGGTACAGGAGATAAACGAGCGATCGCAACAAAAGGCATCTTCACTTTACCACCTCACAAACTTTTGTGGCATTACAAAGATTGCATTGACCGCCGCTTCATGGAACGCTTTCGCTTTGAATAATATCATGTCTGGATAATTTAGTTGCGATTCTCACAGTCATTGCACCCCATCCCTTAATTCCCTCCCCGCGAGCCTAAGGTGTACACACAAGTCTGAAATAGCTGATTAACCAAGGTTTTACCCCACCCTAACCCTCCCCTTATAAAGCAATACGGTTCAGTTAAGGCTGAAAAACTGATTAGTGATATGAAATTTAGGAGTTTCAACTCGTTGTCCAGTACCTCTGTGTTTTGGC
>NZ_JBALDN010000057.1:0-98530 GCF_036917375.1 Nostoc sp. | reverse complement strand
AATTGCTGCAATGAATCAATTTAAACCTGGTTATGCTTCTGGATAATTTAACTTATTTACTACTTACTTATTCCGGAAAGTGACAGAAGAGGGATTACCTGTAACTCTAAAGTTTGGGTATCATTGTGTACTTCAATTCGGCTATCATCTGTGACAGCTTTGGCTTGTAAAAATTTGCGTTTTGTCCTACCCAACCAAGGGCGTTTTTGCCGCACCTTGAGGCATAAGTGCGTTAGTCCTCCCTCTTTGAGGTCTGCTTTTTCTGGCATCACCTCAAATTCAAGGCTAGAAATTTGGGGTTTGGAGTTTGGGATTGGCTCGTTTCCATTCTCTGACTGCCTGAGAAGACGGATTTTAGATTTAATTGAATCTACAATCACAAATATTAAATTTAAGGTCTTTTTTTCCTTCTCTACATAACTAACTTCAACACTTGCTTCCTGACGGAGATTACTTTGATTATCAAATTGAAGCGTATATTCCGCAGAATCAGCATTTCTATCACGCCACACATTTAGTTTCTCTGGTATTTTTTGGCGTAAAGGAATACATTCAAAATTTATAAATCCTTCAGGTAAAACAGTTAAATAGCCTTGGACATGAACCAAAGGCGCTTCTGGCTGATTTGCTTCAATAGTAAAGGCGTAGCGATCGCTCCTAATTGAGCAACCCCCGCAAATGCTCACGAGTACAGTTCTACTGACAGGGTTGTTTAGGTAATTTATTTTTTCTTTGAAAACCCTTGCTTACCTAGCCAAAAAAAGCTATCTCTGAATGCAAGTTGGTATCATTGTGCAAAACTACCCTAATCTGGTAGCGATCGAGTTACGATCTTGTCACACCCCTTTTTTGATTTGAGAAGTCCTATTCCAGAATTTTCTGGTTAAAATAGTATATCTGTTCTACTCAAACTCCGACACCAACACTCCTTAAAACCATATATTAAGAGGCATTAGAGGCAGGAATGGCTATCAACACCGATACTTCTGGCAAGCAAAAAGCACTGACTATGGTGCTAAACCAGATTGAGCGCAGCTTTGGTAAAGGAGCAATCATGCGCTTGGGCGATGCTACCCGGATGCGGGTGGAAACAATTTCCAGTGGAGCGCTTACCCTAGATTTAGCATTGGGTGGTGGTTTACCCAAGGGGCGGGTAATTGAAATTTATGGGCCGGAAAGTTCTGGTAAAACTACAGTAGCGCTACACGCGCTCGCCGAAGTGCAAAGAAATGGCGGTATTGCTGCCTTCGTTGATGCTGAACACGCCCTAGACCCTACTTATGCTGCTGCATTGGGTGTAGATATTGACAATTTGTTGATTTCCCAACCTGACACTGGCGAATCAGCTTTAGAAATTGTCGATCAACTTGTTCGCTCTGCTGCGGTTGATATTGTAGTCATTGACTCAGTAGCAGCGCTGGTTCCACGTGCTGAAATTGAAGGCGATATGGGTGATGCTCACGTTGGTCTACAAGCGCGGTTAATGAGCCAAGCTCTACGTAAAATTACTGGCAATATTGGTAAATCTGGTTGTACAGTAATTTTCATCAACCAGTTGCGACAAAAAATTGGTGTTACTTACGGTAGCCCAGAAACGACTACTGGCGGTAACGCATTGAAGTTTTACGCTTCGGTGCGCTTGGATATTCGCCGAATTCAAACCTTGAAAAAAGGTACTGATGAATTTGGTAATCGCGTTAAAGTCAAAGTCGCCAAAAATAAAGTAGCGCCGCCTTTCAGAATAGCGGAATTCGACATTATTTTTGGTAAAGGTATTTCTACCTTGGGTTGTCTTGTTGACTTAGCAGAAGAAACTGGCATCATTGTCCGCAAAGGAGCTTGGTATAGTTACAACGGCGATAATATCTCTCAAGGACGAGACAACGCCATTAAGTATCTAGAAGAAAAGCCTGAATTTGCTGAAGAAATTAAGAAACTGGTGCGTGAAAAGTTAGATAAAGGCGCTGTTGTTTCTGCTAACTCCGTAGCTAAAGCCAGTGACGAAGATGAAGAGGAAGAAGTTGATTTAGAGCCAGAAGAGTAAGAAATGTGGATTTATTGATCTACAATTGTTAATAGATGGTGCGTTATCAAGACAGCTAACGCACCTTATTTTTTCCAAAAATCGAGATTTTGGCATTGTTAAATACAAGCCAAAATCCAGATATTGAATAGATTTGGACTAATCTACGCATCCTAGTTGGTATTTGAGTGTGCGATCGCAGCTCATACTGTACTAGAGTCATTGCCTCCTAAAAAATTGCCTTCCCTGCTTCTAGTAGGGAAGGAGCAAAAAATACTGGATCGGAGTTTCAGCTTGAAGTTGACACTAATGACCAGCTATATGGTAATATTTCATAGCATTATGCTAAAAAACTTTGCCTAGAATCAAAGAGTAGCCAACCCATGAGTTTAGCTGTAATTAAGTTCTCTTCAGAAGAGTGCGGCATCTGCCACAAAATGTCTTTTTATGACAAAAAGGTGGCTGAAGAACTGGGTTTAGAATTTATTGATGTAAAAATGCAAGATACAACTGCTTACCGCAAGTATCGCAAAATTTTATTGACTCAATATCCCGATAAATCAGAAATGGGATGGCCTACTTACATACTCTGCAATTCTCCAGAAGGGGAGTTTCAGATTGTTGGTGAAGTAAAAGGAGGCCATCCCAAAGGGGAGTTTAGAAGCCGCCTCCAAGAGGTTCTAAATTCCACAGCTAATCAGAACTAATTACCTCAAAAGATTTGACCTCTAAGGCAGGGCCTATCATGGCAGTTGTCATGATATCTTCACGCACCTGCCCTTTAACTTTTGCTTTTTGTCCGGCTTTGAGTAAGTCTTTGTCAGCCCCTCTGAGGATTTCGTAAGTAACGCCCTCTTCTGTAACTAACGCCCATGCGCCTGTACCAATATCACGACGTTCGACTGTACCTGTAAGTGTAATGCTCATAACAGTGCTGAGTGCTGAGTGCTGAGTGTTGAGTGTTGAGTAAGGGGAGTAGGGAATTGGGAGTTAGGAGTCATAAAAATTGATTCTCCATGCGCTATGCCCCATTCCCTATTCCCCATTTATGCTATTTTTTCTTCGTTTTTCAATGCTAAACGAACAAGTCCATAACAGACTAAGGCATTAGCAATGAGGAAGAGACGTGCTAAGTTACCACTTCCCAATCCCCAAACTGTCGGCTCGAAAAACGCACTTGTAGTTAAGCACGCTGCGACACCTAAAGTTGAACCAATGGCAAACCATTTCCAACTAGGATGTCCCAGTAGCAATGCCATTAACGCAATGGGAATCAGTACGCTAGCAAATAGGGGATTTAATGCATCAGTTCCCTGAAGAGTATTGCCTAATTCGGGAATTGAACTGCCCAAAACCCGGAAAGGCCATTGGGGAAGATCAAAAATATAGATTCCTTTGAGGAAGAATAACCCAGAACTACCAGCAATTAGTCCACTGGATAAAGACCAACTCCAAGTGAAGGGGAAGTAAACGCGTAAAAACCAAGCCAGTAGATAGGAACCAACTACCATTAAAATCTTGGGTAACAGTGCTACCGCACCACCATCAATCCAAAAGCCGGGATTAAGATAGCCGCTATCCCGTAACCACCGAAAGAAATCTGGAAAACTGATTTGTCCGCTAAAGGCTAGTTTGACTGCTGCTTCAGCATTGAGTTGTCCAGCGCCATAATAGTTCAAACCATCATCCTGAATAACTCGTGCGGACTGCTTGAGGACTTTTAAGATTTCATCTGGTTCTTTGATGCCAGCAGCTTTGATTAATGCCGCAACACCAGCAACGTGGGGAGAAGCCATGCTTGTACCCTGGAAGCCCAGAAATACCCCTTCGCCTTTTTCGTCGATGGTTTCTTGGAGAATCTTGCCAGCTTCACTACCACCAGGAGCAGATATATCTACCCCTGCACCAAAGTTAGAATAGGGCGCTCTTTCGCCATCTGGGCCAATTGCCGAAACGCCGATGACGTGGGGATAGCGGGCTGGATAGCTAGCTCCATTGGCGTTTTCATTCCCGGCTGCGGCAATAATAACAACACCTTTTCTATGAGCATACTCGATCGCTTGTTTCATCAACTGGCTTTCACCGCCACCACCCAAGCTCATATTAATCACATCTGCGCCTTTATCAGCAGCAAATTTAATCGCTTCGGCAATATCGGCAACGGTACCACCGCCATAAGAACTGAGTACCTTCAGCGGCATCAGACTGGCTTCGTAGGCAATTCCAGCGACGCCGTATTTGTTATTTGTGGCTTGAGCAATAGTTCCGGCAACATGGGTACCGTGGCCGTTATCGTCTGTGGCTTCTTCTCGGTCGTTAACAAAATCATAGCCCTTGACGAATTTTGTCTCATACAAGTCGCGAACCTTGGTAATCCCGGTGTCTATCACTGCGACTGTGATGCCACTGCCTTTGGTTTGACTCCATGCGCCTTCAATACCGATTTTGTGCAAGTTCCACTGCTTGCTGTAATATTGGTCATTAGGACCAGTTAATGAAGGACTTGCTTCTTCATCTTCTTGGGGTGTTAAAAATTCACCTAGCCAAGCGGTTTTACCTGGTTGGGGAATCTTGTTGTAGATATAGTTTGGTTCAATGAATTCTGTCGCTTGGGCAAACTGAGATTTTTTCAGTTCTTGAAGCCGTTGGCGATCGCCTTTGATAATATACACATTATCTTTTTTGGAAAACTTGTTGTCTAATTGGGGTGTAACGTTGTATTGTTTGGCGATCGCTTGCAAATCCTGTTCCACTACAAGTGATGGAATATCTTCCCGAAAATCAAGCAAAATCGTCTCAAACTCTCCTTTAGCTGCCAATCCCTGAAAATTCAGGAACCCAAATATGGCAGATCCTAGCCCAATGACAAACAAGCACAATAATATAAGCTTTCTCATATTAACTCATCACCGCTTTTTGCCAGTTTGCTCACTACCATAACTTATCTGCATCCATTGTTGGTGGATTATTGCACTTTTAGTTACAAGTTTCACTCAGGACTCAGGATTTTTTAACGATGGAACGTGGTCTTTTGTGGTTGCCTTTATTAGTAATGTTTTTCTGGTTGGCTTGGCAAGGCTCGAAAGAGTATCAAAAAGTCGAAGCCTATCGCTCCTGGGCAGAGCAATTTGAACGAGCCAAGTACGATATTTATGCTGTATTAGGTCAAAAAGGCAACAATATAACTTGGGGAAAACCTACGCCTCAAGGGCCGATTAAACTAGAAACATTCTCTTTGCTTGATATTAAAAAAATCCAGCTTTTAGTAGATGACAAATCAGTAGATGTAAATAATATACCGGAAAAAGGTCGTTCTATAGAATTAGAATTTCTATTTTCCGACTCTACTGGCTCAGTGCGCGTTCCGTTTACAGAAATCCCTTTGGCAGCAGAATGGGGTAAGTTTTTGCAGGGGGCGTTAGAAAGTTTGCGATCGCAACCACAGCAGTAGTTAGATTAAAACTATAAGCTCCAAATAATACGGCTATTTCTGCTCAAAAAGTGAGATAGCTAGTGGTGATATGATTCATGGGCAGCGACGTTTTTATTGGAAAGATGTTTTTTGGAATGGCTTTTACTTGACTACCATTTATTAAACATCTCCATAAATTAAATATAAGTTATCCAAAACTCTTATAGAGACGTAGCACTGATACGTCTCTACATTCTTTTTCACTCTTATATTGCGCCTCTATGGGTGTGCTTTATCTAATTGAAAGCCGCCTTAAAACTCGATTCAAGTTTGGACTACACTTCCACTCAGTTGACCCGACGCAGCTATGCTTGAATGATGAAGTCAGAGGTAGTAAGAATGGGCGCACCAGTAAGTTGTGCGAATGAACCACCAGTGCCAAAACCAGCAGCGCTACCATTTTGATTGTATAATAGCTGCCCAGTCATCGAGTCGTAAACAATCACAGCATTGCTAAGTGCCCCTAAACTGCTGATTTGAAAATCGCTGGCGTTACTAAAACCCGTTCCCGCAACAGAAGTAATAGCAGTAAAGGTAGTCTTATCGAGGACAATCTTATCACCTTGAGAGCGATTGAAGTCAGCGATAGTATCAATACCCACAACAGCGCTATTAAAGGCAGCATTAGTGTCGTAGAGGAAAGAATCAGCACCTGCACCACCCACAAGAGTATCATTGCCTTGTCCACCAATTAGAAGATCGTTGCCAGTACCACCCCGCAGTAGGTCGTCACCACCGCTGCCGTTGATCGTATCGTTACCCCCTTGACCATTAATCACATCGTTGGAACTATAAAAACCGCTGATGTTATTGTTCAAATCATTGAGGAAGGTGACAGTGTTTGCTGTAGAAATATACGTTGCAGTGGAGTTGGCATTAATCACATCAAAGCTTTTGGTAACACTCGTTTCTCCGTCAAATATGATATTGCCGATGGCAGGTCTTGTTGTCGATGCAGCTAAGTTGTCTAGGTTTTCTAACTTAAAGTTTTGTAGACTGACTTTGGTATTAGCTACATTACCAAAGGTGACTTCTAAATTGCTGCCATTTTGAGTCAATTGCAGATTTCTCGCAGTCAACTCAGTCCCAATAAATTGCAAGGTGTCTATCTTGGCAAGCACCGTAGCCGGAGGGTTTGAGCCAATACCTACACCGCCAAAGTTGGTGATGCTGTAGTTACCATCACCTCGTTGGATAGTAAAGGTATCATTGCTGTCAGTGCCATTGAGAACTTGAATTTCCGGGACAGGAGCGGGTTTGACTGTGCCACTAATGGCAAAGTTAAAGGGGCTTTCATCAATATCATTGTTGTTTAAAATGAGGCTGCCACTATAAGTGCCGGCTGTAGTAGGCTTGAGTGCTACAGATATGGTGGTAGAAGCATTAACAGCCACACTCGTTGGAAGAGTTCCAACCAAACTAAATCCGTCTGGAAGTTTAAGACTACTCAGCTTGAGTGCGCCTGTACCAGTGTTCTTGATAGTAAAGGTTTTGGTCAAGGCGTCACCAACAGTCGTTTCACCAAAGTTCATGGCGGTGGTGTTGCCATCTGTAACGTCAACAGTGCCATTGAGAACTTGAATTTCTGGGGTAGTAACTGTGCCACTAATGGCAAAGTCAAAGGTGCTTTCATTAATATCGTTGTTGTTTAAACTGAGGCTGCCACTATAGATGCCGGGTGTAGTGGGGTTGAGTGCCACCACTATATTGGTGGAAGCATTGACAGCCAGGCTCGTTGGAAGAGTTCCGACCAAACTAAAGCCGTCGGGAAGTTTAAGATTACTCAGGTTAAGTACAGCTATACCGGTGTTCTTGATGGTAAAGGTTTTGCTTAAGGGTTCACCAACAAGGGTCTCGCCAAAGTTAATAGCGGTGTTGCCATCAATAATATTAACTGTGCCATTGAGAACTTGAATTTCTGGGGTTTTGGTAGGGTTGCGGGGAGCTTCGTATGCACCAATGTCAATGACTGTACTGCCATTCCCATCACCATCCTGAGGAGTCTTTTTAGTGATGCTATTAAAGGCATTAGAACCACCATCGATCGCAACACTTCCAGGTTTGAGTGCAAAATTCCCATTGTCTGCATCAACAAATTGAGGATCTTGACCCAAAAGATTCTGTAACTCTGTAGCGTTTAAATTATCTGAAGCTTGGAAGAGGTTCGAGTTATAAACAAGATTGCGATCGAAGGTGACATTTGTGTCATACTTAATTCTGTTAGCATATTGATTGTCGTTTGCATATAAAATGTTGTTGTAGACACGTACATTTTCCGAGTAAGTAACACCAATTTCTCCAGAATCTGGAAGGACTTGGGCATTTTTGTAAGCTGTGTTATTGATCACATCAACATTGTTAGCTTTGAAAACACTAATGCCTGCACCTCCATTGTTGTAAGTGATGTTATTTGCAATTAATGCCTTACCTGTATAAGCCACATTATCTTTGCTGATATCGGTAGTATCAAGCATGATCCCATGTCCCTCAGTGATTTTGTCAGTGCCTCCATTTTTCCACGGAATTAAACTTTGGTTATCGTAGACAATGTTGTCTCGAAAAATCATTCTGTAGTCAGTGGTATTGTTATCAAAATTAAAACTGTTGAGAGAGGTTATTCCCTGATTGCCGTGAGGCGAATACCAAGCGTTTCCAGACACAATATTTTTCTCAGCAGTTATATAGTCTGAATTACTGAATGCTATACCTCCACCTGGAAAGTTACGGATTGTGTTACCAGTAATGACAATATGATGAGGATTAGTACCACCTACACCATCAGCGTTTATCCATGCATTAACAGCAATACCATTACTATTGGTCAAGGGGTTATTCAGGTTATCCTTCTCTTGTAAGGCATATTCGAGAGTGATGTTTTCTCGATTGCCTTTTATATCAAGTCCTTCAATCCGCACGTAGGATGAACTGAATATATTAATGCCACTTCCCGTTGTTGTGATCTTAGGTGTTGCCCCTGGATAAGCTTTTATTGTTGTCCAGTTATCTGGTGAGCCATTCAAGTTAAAAAGTGTAATCCCTTTCATTTGATAATTTCCATTCATCACGTAAAGGGTGTCGCCTGCTTTCATCTCATACACGGCTCTACCTAAGCTGAGAAATGCAGATTCTTCGTTTAAGCCATTATTTTTATCACTGCCTGTTGCCGAAACGTAGTATGTTGTGCCAGCCATTTGTTTACTCCAAATATGTGTAAGGGAAATTGGTAGTACAATTTCAACAACTTTTTTCAGTTGCTAAGTAGTTATTTGAATGAGTCATCTATCTGCACTGTTAAGGACAGTCACAGTTATCCGATCGCGACTTAGAATCGCGTCGATTGTAGAAACGCTGTTATAAACTTGAAAAACTTTTCTCCTATCAACCGTTAATGGTTAAATCAGGAATATCAATACCGTCAATCGTCAGAGTTTTGTTGAGGGCAATTGGACGATTAGTGCGTAGATGCTTCTGCTCCAGACTTCATCTTTAACAGCCGCGTAGGTGTAGCCCGTCGTAGACATCGCTGCTCTTCGTAAACCAGCTTTAGCATCTGTTTTTTTCAATAAAACGATCGTATTTGGCATAGTAATTCCTCTGAACTTTATGCGTTGTTTTAGATCAGAAGGTTGCCAAATCTGCATGGTAAAATTCACCCTTAGCTGATAACTGGGGACTTAAAAAGCGATCGAAGTTAAATTGGTTGAAACTTTAGTTAGGTTGACCCTTTAACTTAAGGGGACTAATGTAACAACTTAGTTGAACCTGTTTTAAGCGGTGTAACTGAGCGTTGTGAACTTAATTAAAACTAACCTTTACAAATAGCACTTGATATCAGTAAAATTTCTGAACATGGTAAGTTTTTTTACAACAAAATTCAAAAACTTATGGATATGTCTGGTGGAGTTCTATTAATTTCTAGAGTGATATGAGAATAAAAAGCGCTTTGTGCAAGGATTTGATGAAGTTTCTCTAAATAATTCAGAACTCCCAAGTCAGGTTGTGGTGGCGATCGCGCAGGAAGAAAGAGGATTTTACCTTAGTTCATCAATCTTTGAGATAGTTTGGTTTGATGACGCCAACTTACTTAATCTTCGTAATATGAACACTGAAATAAACTCTAGAATACCTGTAGCTTTAACCATTGCTGGCTCAGATAGCGGTGGCGGTGCAGGAATTCAAGCTGATTTACGTACCTTTGCTTTTCACTGTGTCCACGGTACTAGTGCTATAACCTGCGTCACGGCACAAAACACTCTAGGAGTGAAGAGGGTCGATGCTATGCCAACAGAGGCTGTTGTGGCGCAAATTCAGGCAGTAGTTGAGGATATTGGCGTACAAGCTGCCAAAACTGGAATGTTGCTCAATCAGGAAATTATCTTTGCTGTTGCCCAGCAAGTGGAAGCTTTACAAATCAATAATCTAGTAGTCGATCCAGTAATGGTGTCACGTACAGGAGCACAATTGATTGATGATGATGCTGTAAAGACTTTATGCCATGCCTTGATTCCCAAAGCGGTTATGATCACGCCCAATCGCTATGAAGCCCAAATTTTGAGCGGTTTACAAATTAATTCTTTGGAGGATATGCAAGCTGCTGCTGAAATTATTTACAAGACTTTAAAGACAAAGGTTGTTTTAGTCAAAGGCGGAGGTATGCAGGGGGATTTGCGTGGCGTTGATATCTGGTTTGATGGGGACAAGTTGGAAGTTTTGACTTGCCAGCAAATAGAAACAAAAAATACCCACGGTACTGGTTGTACACTATCGGCTGCGATCGCTGCTAATCTAGCTAAAGGAAAAGATTTGTGGCAGGCAGTGCAACAGGCAAAGGAATATGTGACTACCGCACTCACTTACGCCCTAGATATTGGCGAAGGACAAGGCCCTGTGGGACACTTCTTCCCATTGTGGGGACTAGGGACTAGGGATTAGGGATTGGAGACTGGGCATTGGGGATGGGGACTAGAGAAAAGTTTTCTCAGTACCTCATCTCCAATGCCCAAATAAAAAATCTTTGCCCTTTCGGTATTTTTCTATTATTCTTGGGCATAGTTTCAGGGGTGACTATCTCTGTTAGCATCTCTGTACGATCTAATTACTTTGATTTTTAATACCAAGCCCCCGATGCGAACAACCATAGGTTCTGTTCACAGAAATTCGCCAACATCGAGTACTCAAGCCTACCCTCCCTCTGTACCACTATCTGTATACAGGGAATTGTCCACCGAGTTGCAAGCAGCACAGGCGAGGCTAAATGCACTCACCACCCAAAATCAGCAACTGATACAAGAAAATCAACTATTACGCCAAGAAATTACCAAAGTAGTTGAGTCTTTTTCTCGCTTGCAAAATTTTGTGGATTCCCATACTACAGCTAATTATCCCCAAGCTAACCAAGCTTCTAGTGAGGTTAAAAGTGCCGCCAAACAGCCAGTAACACCAGCGCGTTCACCTCAGCACGTTTCTCGTTCGCGTCCATCTGTTGTGTCCAAACAACCAGCTAAAAAAAGCCGCCGCCAAGACTTTTCTGCACCTGTAATGGAAATGAATTTTCCGGTATCAGAACCAGTTTTTATAGAAGAGCAACAAGTCAGTTATTATTCCACTACTGAGCCAGATGTCAAGGGACTCAATGGCTGGTGGTTAATTATTACCATCTTGTTAATCATGCTGACTGCCTTTAGTGCTGGATATTTCGTTGTGCGTCCCTTGTTTGAACATCAGAAACATTAGTTGATATTCCCACAGTCAGCAGCTGTAGCAGGCTTTCGGGCTAGCGTATAATAATTTGGCTGCAATCATTCTCTAAATATCGGAACAAATCTGCTAAATGGTGGAAACGATCTATTTTTAGGTTATAAAAGCTACATAAAATGCTAAATTGACAGCAACTTCTTTATGTTAGAACCTCAAAGATTATCCAATTAATAAATCCTCGCCGCTTGTTATGTCATAAACCCTCAAGTAAAGCACTTACACTTTAAAAAAGTTGTAATTATTACATATTTTTTAGGAAAAGCACCGCTAGTTACAGCTTCAGACAGCGGATCTGGTTAGATATATAAACGAAGCTAGTAGAAGTCAGGAGTAAAGAAGATGAAAAAAGTAGAAGCTATTATCCGCCCATTTAAGCTAGATGAGGTGAAAATTGCTTTAGTTAACGCTGGTATTGTTGGCATGACTGTTTCTGAAGTTCGGGGATTCGGACGACAGAAAGGTCAAACTGAACGGTATCGTGGTTCTGAGTACACCGTTGAGTTTCTGCAAAAACTTAAAGTGGAAATCGTAGTCGACGACAATCAGGTTGATATGGTGGTAGACAAAATTATTGCTGCTGCCCGCACTGGTGAAATCGGCGATGGGAAAATTTTCATCTCACCTGTTGAGCAAGTGATTCGGATTCGCACTGGCGAAAAGAACACAGAAGCAGTTTAAAAAAGTTATGAGTCAGGACTAATGAATGAAGATTTAGCAGAATTCATAACTCCTAACAGACGCGATTAATCGCGTCTCTGCTCTTAACTTTTGTACAGACGCGATTAATCGCGTCTCTTAATTCTCTCCAGTTGCGGAAGTAAAGCTGTAAAAGCCTTGCCTCGATGGCTAATTGACCTCTTCAACTCCCGTGTCATTTCAGCAAAGGTTAATTGCAACTCTTGTACATAAAAAATTGGATCGTAGCCGAAACCACTATCACCACGAGGTGCGTGCAGAATTTCGCCGCGACAAACACCTTCAGATTCTAATACGATCGCACCATCAGGACGAGCGATCGCTACTGCACAAACAAATTGAGCTTGCCGATTTACCTCATTGCCTAATTCTTTAAGTAGTTTAGCAATCCGTTCGGAGTCGGTTTTGGCGTAACGTGCAGAATAAACCCCTGGTGCGCCATTTAGGGCATCTACTTGCAAGCCTGAATCATCAGCAATTGCCCAGTTTCCCGTAGCTTTAGCAATTTGTGACGCTTTTAGACAAGCGTTAGCGGCAAAAGTTTCGCCCGTCTCTTCAATTTCCAATTCTTCAGGTTTAAGGGTTAATTCCCAACCAGAATTTTCCAGGTAAGCTTGCATTTCCCGCAACTTACCTGGATTTCCTGTGGCTACTACAAGTAATTTTGTCATTAGTCATTGGTCATTAGTCATTGGTCATTGGTCATTGGTCATTAGTCATTGATCGTTTACCAAGGACAAAGGATTAATGACTAATAATTAATTTTACTCCGCCCACTGTTTCGCCCAAGCAAGAGTTTGATGCACTTGCTCAATTGTTGAGGCTTCGCAGTATAGGCGTAAAACTGGCTCAGTCCCGCTAAACCGAATCATTAACCAGCTTTTATCAGCTAAACGATACTTGTAGCCGTCAATTGTTTGACAATCAATCACTGCTTTCCCTGCAATTTCTGTTAAGGGTTGGGTTTGCAGTTGTTGCAAAAGACGCGATCGCACTTCCATACTTGCTAAGGGTAAATCAATGCGATCGTATGCTGAGGTAAACCCTGTTTGTTTCTGCAAGTGGCGATAATATTCACCTAAATCCAAACCAGATTCTACAATCGCCTCTAGGACGTATAAAGCTGACAACAAGGCATCGCGTTCGGGAATATGGCTGCCATAGCCAATTCCCCCCGACTCCTCACCACCCAGTAACACTTTTGCTACTAACATTCTGTCGGCGATATATTTATAACCAACCGCTGTCTCAAAGACTGACAGATTGTGTAGTTCTGCGACAAGAGGCATCAAGTCGGAACCACTAACAGTTTTAACTATTTCACCCTTAAAGTCGCGCCGCAGAGTTAAGTGGTCGATTAATATCGGGATTAATACTTGGGAACTTAGGAAGTTGGCTTCTCCATCCACTGCTGCAATGCGATCGCAGTCTCCATCAAATACCAACCCCACCGTTAAACCTGATTTATTGGTTTCTCGGTGAGTCTTGATGACTTCAAATAGCTTTGAAAGGTATTTAGGTAAGGGTTCCGGCGCGCCGCCACCAAAGAGGGGATCGCGATCGCTGTTGATTTCTTTGACTTGATTGCCTAGTAGTCTCGCCAATCCGCCAGCCGCAGCGCCATGCATGACATCGGCAAATAACGTTAATTTACCAGAGGCGATCGCTTCTCGAAGTTTGGCAATATCAACTTTACCTTCTAGTGCTTGGGTATAACTGGGCCAAGGATCGAATTTCTCTTGCTTGCCTGGAGTAGCTGCTAGCGGTACTCCAACCGACAACTGCGCTTCTATCTCTTTTGTGACTTCTGGCGGTACTGACCCACCAAAATAGCCCTTGACTTTTAAACCCAAATATGAACCAGGGTTATGGCTGGCTGTAATTACCAGCGCCCCTAAAGCATTGAGTTGTTTTGCTGCCCAACTATAAGCTGGGGTTGGGGCATAAGTTTCGCTCAACAGCACATCAAAGCCGACAGCAGTGACAGTATCGGCGACAGCACGAGCAAAGTCTTCAGCCATGAATCGGCGATCGTAACCGACAATTATTGTCCGGCTACCTACCGTAGAAAAATACGTATCATATAATACTTTTGCGGCAACTGGCGCGACCAGGGCTAGACGTTCAAAGGTGAACTCATCACCGATAACGCCCCGCCAGCCGTCTGTACCAAACTTGATTGAGTTAGCTACAACTGGCATCTAGGTATCCTAACTGTCTACTTGAGGATTCTAGCATTTATACAGTGTGCAGAGTAAAAAAAGAATCTAGTAATAATATGTACTAATAATATTCAATACAAAGGCGAGCAAATTTGCGTCTTATAGCTGCTGGTGAAGCTTGGGCAGTGAGGAATTGTATTGTTTAACTTTTAAGAGAGTTTCTAACGGAGATTTGGCTTCGATCTGAAAAACATTTTGACTATTCACACTTTTAGTTTTTTTCAACATAGAGAGGGCGAATTCTGGTGTAAGCTCTTTCTCTCTCATGGGGGTAATAGCGCCTTTCTGAATATAAATATATCCTCCTACGCTCTCGGTTGCCCAGAAAAAAGGAATTTTAAGTGCCTTAATTAATTTCTTATGGCGTTCTGAGGAAAATAGATAAATTCCTTCTCCATGTTCTTCTAGAATTGCTTTAACCTTCTTAACAGCTTTTGTTACCTCGAAAGCGCTACAAAGTTTTTGTGCATTTCCTCCTTTTGGAATATCTTCAGCTTCCAAATCGTGAAATTTTGGATTAGAGATATACTGGTCTACTAACTTACCACATTCATATAGCTCATAATGAAAAACAGTTTCATCATGATTTAATACTGCTAAAGTATAGTTATTAAACTGACTTGATATTAGAGAAGCTAAACTAAAAAGTTCCTTAGAATCATTCTCTGCTATTTCAGCATAGACAATTGCGATATCCTTAATAAAAGGAGAAACATAAGCATTTATTCTTAACCTTTCAAGATAATTAAGTAAAACTTCTTGATTTTGCCCTTTGACAATAATATTAGTGTAAGAATTAGCCATGATGTTATCTAATTAAGAGTTAGCCAAAATTTGTTTGTAAATTAGGCTTTGACATCAAATAACAAGAATACCAGAACAGATAAACTGAGATTCCCATGATGACTCAATATTATGAGCGATCGCACCATCTACACAAATCTCTTTCCATATATAAACATTAATAATCCTTAATAGTGTTAACTATTAAGGATTGTTAATATGAGCAAAAACTGCTCACAAACCTGATTTTTCCTTAAAAATCATCGAGAAACTGACTAAGGCGACTGATTACGGGGTCAACCTCTTGAGGAGGGGTAGCAACAGTATAAGAAGTATTATTTACTACTTCTAATTGAGTTGGAGACGGAATGAACGATCGATCGTTGACTATAAGCGCCAGTTGTGCAACTTGTTGAGAAAGTTGCAGAAGATGATGTTCCATCGCCTCCAAACGATTAGATCCCTTGGCAAAAAAACGTTCCTCAAGTCCAGCCACTTGACGTTGCAGTTCACCGATTTGTTGATCGATCGGTGTGTTTACTGCCGTTTGTGGAGCAGGTTGTACAGTTTCCGGTACACATAAAGATTGCCACAAGGCTTCTTTACAGAGATCGCTGAAAGTCTTGTCTGGTTGTTTTTCCAAATAACTTTCTACTTGCGCTAACAAGCTTTCATCAGCAAGCTCTGGGTTGAACGTGACGGATTTAACTACCTTTTTTGACCATTGGAACATCAGCTTTATGCCCTAGCAGCGCGATTGGAGGATAATTGTGCCTCTCCATAAATATACTGCCCCAAAGCATTCGCCTGACGGGAAGGTGCTGCTAAATGAGCATTAATCTTTGCTTCCTTGAGCAGACGTTGAACGTCGTCCCAGAAGAACTCACCACCGCCGCCAGTAAGAATCACATCGGTGACGCGTTCTGGCAACCAGGCTAGCACACGGCTGCAAATTTCGCGAGAAAACATCTCTGTAAGGTTAGGAAGAAAATCATCTAGGTTGGTGGGCTTGCTAGCGCCTTTAGGACGGTAAAAGCGTTCACCTCTGGGTTTGTTGACAGCGGAAATCAACGCTAGAGATTGACTATCTGCTCCCTCGATTTCGGCGGACACCAATTCATAAAACTTATTCATTCCGAAGTCTTCGCTCTTAGAAGCACCTCTGGCAAAACGGAAGTTATCTACCATCAAAAGATCGACGGTTTGATGACCAATATCGACGATCGCCACCGATATTTTTGTAAAATCGGGACTACCAGGGTTTTTCTTGGGTTGAGCTTCAGACCATAACAGGCTGCCGTAGCCTTCTGGCATTACCCATACCTTACTGACGTTCAGCGACACAGATTCGCCTCGGAAGTTCAACACGTGAGGGCCACCTACTTGGCTAATCAATTGTGCTTTTTCTTTTTCAAATTGCTCTAAAGAAAGAAAAGGCAGACCAAGTACAACTGAGATATCGTCTCTAAGTTTGAAGTAGCCAGCACTTGCTAAAACTTTTACCAGTGCAGCTTCTACCTTAGATTGTCCGACTCCTAAATTCGCCCCAAAATCGGCTGCTAGTTGACCAACAGCATATCCATTTCCTTGATACTCCAGCCACAAATCCATTAAGGGGTCAGTAGCCCTGGCTTCAAAAACACCACCGCGTACTTGTTCGATTGACATCTGCTTGACGTTGGCAGGGACGAACACCACACTGCCGGGTTCACGACTCACACAAGTTTTTGTGGAAGTTCTGCCTAAATCAACACTGAGAATAGTTTTTCCCGGAACACCAGTTGGCTTGGGAGGATTATTATTAACAGCATTGATAGGAGTCGATGCTAACGGCTGCCTATTCATGGGTATAGCAGCAGCATTGATGGGGGTAGCGGCGGAAGGTTGGTCTGTCATGAAAGCTCCTAGTTCAAACTTAACTGTAAAAAGTTGTCATGCTCATCTTACAAAAATGCGAGCAACCAGAAATTCTAGGTTGCGTCAAGTGTAGCTAGAAATACGCCAAAAATTAATTCCGGCGATACCTCTGGTAAGCTCTGCCAACGCACATCTAGTATTATTTGGCATAGTGTAGGCGAATTTTGGCCAGATGTAACCCCTGCTTTCACTGCTTTCAAACCAAAAGCGTCCGTGTTTCATCTTCTAGTGCGTCTAGTCCGTCTTAACTGGCGCTTGAATATCCAGAAAACAAATGCTAGAACCAAACCGCCAAGTACGATTTTAGATACAGGAGCAAGGTACTTGTCCACAAGTTCATACTGACTACCCAATATGTATCCTGAGTATGTTAACAAACCTACCCAAGCAGCGCTACCTAATGTTGTGTAAAACAAAAATGGTAGCAGGGGCATATTGCTAATACCTGCGGGAACAGAAATCAAGGTGCGGATTCCTGGCACAAGACGACCAATTAATACTGCTGTTTTACCTTGTCGGTCAAACCACTCTTTGGCCTTGGTAATATCTTTACTGGATATAGCCAGCCATTTGCCATACTTGTCAGCCCAAGCTTTCAAACGGATTTCACCCAAAAACTTACCCGGATAGTACCAAATAAGTGCGCCCAATACAGAACCCAAAAGTCCTGCGAAAAATACACCAATGATATTTAGCTTTGCCCCTCCTGGTTGATATGGACTTGCTGTAAATCCAGCTAGTGGCATAATCAATTCTGAAGGAATGGGGGGAAAAAGGTTCTCTAAAAACATTAGTAGGGCGATTCCCCAATAGCCAAAATAATTGATAGTATTAGTTATCCATTCAAGCATTGAGTTAATTCCTGAAATTGCTGGACTAGTCTTGTTGCTAAATTCAGCTTTAGCTTTTTTAAAGGGTAATTATTCCCGCTTGCTAGAGTCAATCCGATTTTGGATTTTGGATTTTGGATTTTAGATTGATTCCGCCCCAAGGGACAAGAAATTTTGCACTTCGCTTACCTCGGCTTTGCTACCTCGACTTCGCTCGGCACAAGTCGGCACAAGTCGCTCAGTCAAGCGATTTTGGATTAAAAAATCCTCAATCTTCAATCTAAAATTGAAGCGGGGCGGGGCTTGAACCAAAAACAATCCAAAATCCAAAATTTAAAATCTAAAATTCGGAGGGTCAAGGGAATTTGGTTGCACTAAAAATTGGCATCACAACTGAAAAACAGAGTTAGACAAGTGGAAGCTAGGTTGTCTGTTTCATTAATGTTGAGAGTTATAAAAGTTCGTAAGTAGCTCTAGCCTTTGAGATTGAACGATTTATCGCTCACTACGAATCTCACAAAATTAATCAAACGAACCACTAGGTTTTGTTTTCTAATTTTTTAGATCCCCCCTAGCCTGCTTTTTTAAAGGGACTAGGAAGGATCTAAAGATTTGATGGCAAATTTAAAAACATATTCTAGGTTTTCTGCTGAAGTCGAACCTGTGGGGCAACACGGGGAGAAGAGGGAGAAAATTCTCCCTTGTCCCCCTTGTCTCCCTTGTCCCTTCTTCTAGACTGTGGGAGTCAAAGATTGTACCCTTGGTTCCGATTGCCAGTCTAAGGGATTCCAAACTCGATCTTCCAGCGCCATCTGCTCAATTAAACTTGCGAGTCTCAGGGCTTTGAGAGCTTGTTCGCCACCTACTGAAGGTTGATTGCCACCGTGTACGCAGTTGACAAAATGTTCTAATTCTGCACTTAGGGGTTGAATATTGCTGGTATAGACTTTTTCAATTACACCATCTTGCCTGTAAAGTACTTGTCGGTGGTCGGTGAGAGAATTGGCAGCCGTTTGTCGGTGAATCAAAATTTCATTCTTGAGAAAATCTGCCTCAGTAAATGAATTTTTGCAATGGGCGACAATTCGGCGAATTTTGCGGTGAGTGACTTTACTAGCAGTCAGAGTAGCAACAATACCATTGGCAAACCCCAAGGTGGCGGTTACGTAATCTAAATAACCAGAGTCTAGGGAGCGAGTACCGCTAGCAGTCAATTTTGTGACTGGGGAAGCAGCTAATTCCAAAAGTAGATCGATGTCATGGATCATTAAATCCAGCACAACTGAAACATCGTTTGCCCGATCTGAGTAAGGACTCATTCTGTGGGCTTCTAGCGCCAGCAATTCCTCTGTCTTTAGAACTTGGCTCAGTTCTTTAAAAGCTGGGTTAAAACGCTCAATATGACCTACTTGCAGGATACACCCAGACTCAGCTGCGGCATTTACTAAAGACTCTGCTTCAGAAATACTGGCTGCAATCGGTTTTTCAATTAAAACATGAATTCCCGCTAACAGACAGTTGATGCCCACGGCATAGTGCAGACGGGTGGGAACAGCTACACAAACTGCTTCCACAAGGGGTAGCAGATCGCAGTAATCTTCAAAAAAACGCACCTTGTACTTGCTGGCAGTTTCTAATCCTCGCTCGACGTTAATATCTGCCACTCCGACTAGTTCAACATCTTTCATTGAACTCAGCACGCGAGCGTGGTGTTGTCCCATGTTACCCACTCCAATCACGCCTATGCGGATTGGTCGTGGCTGGTTGCGCTGTGTATATGGATTCGGTTCTGCCACTAACATGCTATTTTGCACTATTATTCTCTCCTCAACCACCAAATTTAGAGACGCTACGGCCGTTGGCGTTTATACTCGAAAGCCGGTTACGATCCGTCTAAAACCATCCAGATGGTAACATAGAGCCTATGTTTATGAAGAATTTCAAAGTTTGCGATCGGTTCCCGTAATCTAAATATCTTTTGTATAGATATTTCGAGTTTGATTTGAATTTTGTCCTTTCCACAAAAATATATGTATTTTTATTAACTTTAAACCTTTCGGTAAGACCTAAGTATAAATTCTCCTTGGCATCGCTTTCTGGCGTCTTGTTAAGGTTTGATGCAGTGATTTTAAATCCAAAATTTGCAACCGAGATGAAAGCTGTAATTTTATTATCTGGGGGATTGGACTCTTCCACAATTCTGTACAAAGCTCAAGCTGATGGCTGTGAATGTCATGCTATTTCCTTTGATTACCAGCAGCGACATCGACGAGAGTTACAGTCAGCGCTCAGTGTCGCTCAAAAAGCTGCGATCGCAAAACATCAGGTAGTTAACTTTGACTTACGACAATGGGGCGGTTCGGCCCTTACCGATGATGCCATTGATTTACCCCAGGAGCGATCGCTAGATGAAATGTCTCAAAATATTCCTGTCACATACGTTCCGGCTCGTAATACCATCTTTTTAAGCTTTGCTCTTAGTTACGCCGAAGCGATCGCAGCAGAGCGTGTCTATATCGGCGTTAATGCCCTAGATTACTCAGGATATCCTGATTGTCGCCCCGATTATATCCAAGCAATGCAGGAAGTTTTTCGCCTGGGAACCAAACAAGGACGTGAGGGACAACCAATTAATATTGTTGCGCCCCTAATCAACTTGAAAAAAACCGAAATCATCCAACTAGGGAACCAATTGGGAGTTCCTTGGGAACTAACTTGGTCTTGCTATACTGGTGGAGATGTCGCCTGCGGCGTGTGTGATTCTTGTCTCTTAAGGCTAGCAGCTTTTACCGAATTGGGACTTGTCGATCCATTGGCCTATGCACAGTAGAGGCATTGGACAATTCAATTTTAGATTTTGGATTAAATTTCAATCTAAAATCCAAATTCTAAAATCTAAAATTCTTACTCCCCTGCTCCCCTGCTCCCCTGCTCCTCTGCTCTCCCCTCTTCCTCTAACCGCCGCAGTTGAATTTGATGCAGGCGTGGGCCAACAATCGATACCACCGTGAATTCGAGATTTTGATAACAAAAGATTTCGCCAATGGCCGGAATTTTCTGTAACTCATACAGCAAAAAGCCCCCTAGTGTTTGGTATTCTCTGGCCAGGGGCAAATTGAGATGCAAAACTTCGTTAAGGTCTTCAAGATTAATTTGGGCTTGTACCAAAAATTTTTGCTCATCTAACATCTGAATCAGCAAGTCGTCGTTGCTCTCAGGTTCGTTGGGATCGCCAATAATTTCGGCAATGACATCTTTGATTGTCACTAGTCCCACAGTACCGCCAAATTCATTCACTACCATCACCATAGCGGGTTTCTCTTGCTGCATCATGGGCAAAAGTTCACTCAAGGGCGTGTGTTCTGGAACAAACCGAGCGGGACGCATCCAAGGTTGGATCTGCGTCTCTAAACTGAGCTTTCCGACAGCCAAAGGTTGTGCCAAATCTTTAAAATAAACAATGCCGCGAACATCGTCCAAAGATTCACCAATCACAGGATAGCGAGAGTAACCAGTAGAAGCCATTTCCCTGAGTAATGTCTGGAAGGTAGCATCTTTTGGCAGCGTGATAATACTGGTGCGCGGGATCATCACATCTTGCGCCATGACATCCCCAAACTCGAAGACATTATTGAGCAATTCTCGCTCTGCACGCTGTAACCCAGTAGACCCCCATTCTGTAGAGATGATCAGTTGCAATTCTTCGGGAGTTACAGGCGGTCGCCAGCCTTGACCTGTGTATTGGATGCCAAAAATCCGTAATAAAAAACGAGTTGATTGGTTAAGAATCCAGATGAAGGGACCAAAAAAACGCACGATCGCTTTTACCGGAGGCCCCAAAAACCTTGCTAGCTGTTCTGAATACAGCATGGCTAAGGATTTGGGGCATAATTCTCCAATTACAATTTGCAAATAGGCAATTAAGAAAAAGGCGATAGGAATTGATAGGGAATGGGCGAGGAAGGTAGTCATCCCACTGGGTAAAGGCCAGGATCTTAACCAGGCATTCACCAGTACAACAATCGTACTTTCGCCAATCCATCCCAGTGCCAAACTAGAGAGGGTAATGCCTAACTGAGTGGTAGATAGCAGTCGGTCAATACTGCGTTGTAACATTTCTACAGCGATCGCTGGAATATCCCCAGCTTTAACTAGCTGGTGAATACGCGATCGCCGCACGCTCACCATCGAAAATTCCGCCGTCACAAAAAAGGCATTTATGGCAATCAGTAGTAGCACTGATAACAACCGCAGCGCCACTTCTATCAAACTTAAATTAGGAAAACCACTCACCGCCAAAGCTCGTGTAAAACTCACGCCCTCCATGTAGGGATTTTGGATTTTGGATTTTGGATTTTGGATTTTGGATTTTGGATTTTGGATTTTGGATTAAGTTTTGGGTATTAGGGATTAGCTAAATTACTTAGTACCAAATCTCCAATCTAAAATCTAAAATCTAAAATTGCCTCTTCTACCTTTCTACAGGAATATTCGATGCCTCTAGCTTCAATTGTTGAGCGGGATAATCAGTGAGAGCAAGTGATATTTTCTTGACATCATCAAGTAAAGCTGTAGGAATGCTCACTGTACCTGAAAATGCTGGCCCATTTACAGGCAATTCTGTTGGTAAACCCTCCGTACTAGCACTCAGGGTTCGTCCTTTGTCATCGGTAACATCTAAAAAACTATACAAGAAGCGCACAGAATCCTTACCTTTATTCTGCATTTTCACTTTCAGTAGTAAATCACCACCAGAGTAGCGAGCAGATTGCACAGTCATTGTTACACCTTGACTTTGGGCAGTAACTGGAAAACCTGGTAGGGGCTTTTCTTCAACTACTTCTGGGGGTTTTTCCTCTGGCTTCTGCTTGCTGCTATTGGTTTCTTCATCATCTTCTTCGGGCTTTTCCGATTTAGCGGCTTTGGTCTTACCCTCAATTCGCGCCTTGACTATTTTCAGAATTTCTTCCTCTTTTAATAGCACTAGCCCTCCCTGTTGAGAGCTATTTGCCTTATTGCTGGCAAATTTGGTTGTAGGACGCCCATCTGGTGTAGTCACGCCTTTAAGTGCTGAACTCCCCAGTTCAAAGCCCAAAAGTGCGCTCACAGAACCTGCTCCCATCATCAGAATTAACAAAATCAAAGTAAGAAGTACAGTAGAATTTATTTTCATCGCTGACAAGCTATCACAATAAGAATGCTGGTCTATTTAAGAATAGTGAAGCTTTTGACCTCAATCCTTAAAGGAACTTAATCAATATTAGTTTGCACTATATCTATGATCAAATTATGTAGTATAAAAATCTAATAAACTATTGTCCAGTATTCACACGTGGTAAATTTGTGCTATATTCATGGAATTGGCTAAACTCAGTGCGTGAGCTATTTTTCTCACTCTAAAATTTAGTAAATCAGGTTGACCTAAGAGTTGAAGTAATTTTCTCGTAGCAACCCACAAACCAAAAAACAAGCGCCTTTGGCCGATTGGGGAGGCAACGAACTCATAATTCGTCTTCAGGCTGGTTCGATTCCAGCAGGGCGCACTGAATCATCAAAAAATATTAATAGAAGGGCATGGGGGGTTAGGAGTGCTGAGTTAGGAGTTAGGAGTTTTATTTGTCCCCTTGTCTCCCTCATCTCCCTGCTCCCCTGCCCCTACTCCCCACTCCCCAATCTTACCGAGATGGTAAAGTTTCAAACCTGAATTCAGTTCCTACTTTGAGTTTGTTGCTATAGCGAGGAGACACGAGCAACGATGTGTCATAAGGATTTGGTAAATCAGGAGTACGGATATAAGGATCGTTGCCAACTTGCTGAGTCATGGCATCATGATATAAAGTATTAACTAAATTAGCGTCGTGGGCAATTTCATTTTCTGGGAAGGAACCACCGAAACCAGAACCAGATCCAAAAAATGAGTCTAGCTGACGCTTGAGGCTGCTACTATTTTCGTAGAAATTGCGATCGTGACGAAAATAAGCTCTTTCAAATACATCATTCAAAGTTTCAGAATTGGGTGTTGCCGTTTGGGCAGATGCAATAGAGGGAAAAGCAATACCAGCAGCAAGCAGCACCAATAAACCACCAAAGGTTTTAAATTTTATACGCACGTTTCTGACTCCTCAACTTTTGCTTTAGGCGAATCTTAATTTATGCTGAAGTTCAGAACTCTGATGAGTTCAACCTTTGGTGTAGCACAACTTTTAATGTTTTGTAATGACGTATCCTACTGAAACTCTTACCCACTCAGATATTTGGGCAACCACTTCTGATTTGACCACTTTACGCCACAAGCTACTAGATTTATTTTGCCAACTTGCTTATCAAGAGGGTGATTTTCTCCTATCTTCTGGGCTGCGTAGTTCTTATTACGTCAATAAGACACAGGTAACACTCCATCCCCAAGGCGCTTTAGCAGTCGGACGATTACTATTTCCTTTATTACCTGTAGATACACAGGCTGTAGGTGGTTTAACAATGGGAGCCGATCCAATTGTGACAGCAGTGAGTATAGTTTCTGTTTATGAAAACCGCCCAATACCAGCGCTGATTATTCGCAAGGAAGCCAAGGGTTATGGGACAAGAGCTTATATAGAAGGCCCCAGTTTACCAGAGGGCGCAAAAGTAGTAGTTTTGGAAGATGTGGTAACAACTGGGCAATCTGCTCTCAAAGCGGTTGAGCGTCTTAAAGATGCAGGTTATACCGTAAATCAAGTAATTTCACTGGTAGATCGACAACAAGGGGGAGGTAAGTTGTACCAGTCAGCGGGGTTGAAGTTTGAAACTTTGTTTTCAATTCAGGAAGTTCAAGAACGCTACCGACAACTTGCAAATTCATGAACAAAAGGAGAGAGATAAATATGCAAGCAACAGTATCTACAGAACTAACACAAGAAAAAGTCGATAAAGCTGTGAATGCAATTCTTGAAGTACTAGGAAAGCCAGAAAATGATTTACACCACAAAGCGTTAACAGCTTTTCAGAGTGGCGATTATCAAACTGTAAAAAGACTGGCATCTACCAACTTGACTGATGATTATTGCAAAGCTTTGGGATATCTGGGAGGAGCGCTGAAGCTGACTCCAAACACCGATACTATTTTGGCGGAATCGGCTCGTAGTGCAGCTGAATTTGTCAAAGAAAAAGCATTGCAGCACCTTGGTATTAAGATCGCTGATGCTTTGAATTAACCAATGCAATGAGCTTGCGCGATCGCTCTAAATAAATTACATATACCAATTCAATTAATGATTGCGACACACCCTTGGGTAAAGACGCGACGCCAGTCGCTACAACGGGGAGCCACTGCGGTCTTGGGGTTTCCCCAAGTGGAGCAAGTGGCGTGGGAACCCCCGCAACGCGCTGGCTCATGAATCGCGTCTCTACAAATGGTCTATTTGTCGCATTCTTTTTTCAAATTGGTATTACTTTTTCCGGCTTACTGTAGTAACAAAAGAGGAATTACTTCATCGGTAAGGTGAGGGTGAACGCTGTTTGACCAGAAGATGTTAAATCAAGGGTGAGGTCGCCACGATGTGCCCTAGCAATTTCCCGTGCTAGGCTCAGTCCTAGTCCGATTCCTTCTACCTTGCGGTTACGTGAGGGATCGCCGCGATAAAATCGGTCAAAAATGCGATCGCGATCGCTTAGGGGAATATCTTTTGATGCATTGACAATTGTAACGTGAAGAGTTGTTGGAGTTTGATGAGCGCGAATCTGTATCCAGCCGTTGGCGAGATTGTATTTAATTGCATTACTAAATAGGTTTTGCAAAATTTGAATTAAAAGATCGCGATCGCCTTTTACCCACAATCCATCAGTAAAGTCAGTTTGCACTGTCAAATGGGGAGCTAGCATTTCCACATCTTCTAGCATCTCCATCAGCAACTCAGACATATCCACTTCAACTAGATACAAGCTCATTTTTCCGGCATCTGCCAGAGACAGCAATAAGAGTTTTCGCATAATTCCACTCAGGCGGCGCACCTCATCTAACAAATTGCTTAAGCGCTGTTGTACTTCACTACCGGGATCGACTTGTTGGAGTGTTCGTTCTAGTTCGCCTTGCAAAATAGTTAGTGGGGTTTTTAGTTCATGAGCCGCGTCACCACTAAAGCGGGAAGCTTGGGTAAAACTACGTTCCAGGCGTGACAACATCAGGTTAAACACTTGAATCAGTTCGACAAATTCAACATCAGTTGTCCCAATGGGAATCCGCTGATCTAGTCCTTTGACAGTTACCTGTTGAATTACGCCCGTTAATTGCCGGATGGGACGTAAAGCACCACCAGAAACTAACCATGCTCCCACCGCAACAAGTAGCAGCGCTCCCGGAATTGAAACCAGGAAGATATTGCGAATGGTAGCCATATCTCGATCTACGGCTTGCAAGCTAACGGCAATAGCAACCTGAGCATTGGGAAATTTAGTTGCTCCAATCCGCCAGACTGCTGTTTTTGTCCGCTCTGTGACAAATTGAGGTGGGCGTGGACGAATCAGTGGTGGCCGCTCGAAGGATGGATTTGTATTGGAGGGTAAAGGTGGTGGTTCTCTCTTCGGGGGCGGTGGTTGAGGTGTCAATTGCAGACGCGCCAGCAACAGACGATTCACTTCAAGGTCGGCAGGTAGGGAGTTGGATTGATAAAGTATGTTGTTGTTTGCGTCCAGCACCACCAGGGCGACAGGGGTTTTTGTATTGCTTCCGAAGGAATAAGATAATGAATCTTCGTAAAATTGCCATCGCGATCGCTCGCCTGAGTTTTCTTTTCTGGGAAAGGCTGCGCTAGCGGGAGGTTCCTCTCGTGGAGGGAAGTTCGGGGTTGCCCGCATCAAGTGATTTAATAGTTCTGCATCTAGGCGGCTAATCTTGGCATTGTAAATCTGAAACCAGGAAACCGCGCCAAATCCGACTAATGTGCTTCCAGCTAGAGCCGCAGACAACAAAGCAATGCGGAGTCGAAAGGAAGGGAGTTTCATGATGAAGAATCTGGCTTGCGAAATCGATATCCAACCCCTCGAATGCTTTCAATCCAGACTGCTTCATCAAGGGGATCGATCTTTTTACGAATTCGCTGGATACAAACATCCACAACGTTGGTGTTGGGGTTAAAATCGTAGCCCCAAACGTGTTCCAAAATTTGAGTACGAGTGAAAACCCGTCCGGGAGAGCGCATGAGATATTCTAGAAGATTAAACTCGCGGCTGGTGAGTTCTATCGCTTGGCGATTGCAAGTTACTTCCCTAGTGATGCGATCGAGTTTGATCGGGCCAACGCAAAGTAGATTTTGGCGCTCGCTTATACTCCGGCGCACAACGGCATGAATTCTAGCCGCTAACTCTTCCACAAAAAACGGTTTAGCAATATAGTCATCCGCTCCTAAATTTAGCCCTTGCAAGCGATCGTCTAGTTCATTGCGAGCCGTCAACAAAATCACCGGAGCATTCCGACCTTTCTGCCGCAATAGTTTTAGAATCGATAGTCCATCTTTTCCCGGCATCATAATGTCGAGTATAATCGCATCATATTCGTTGTCTAATGCCCGCAGATATCCGTCATCACCGTTATCGCAGTAGTCTACAACAAATCCCTGCTCCTTTAATCCAGCTCGGACAAAGTTAGCAATTTTCGCTTCATCTTCAACCAACAGAACGTTCACAGTATTTATTAATTCATATATTCTTCTATTCTAAATTCATTATTTTTTATTCAAATTACAAAACTGTAATTTAGAAAATAGGAAAGCTGTAATTTTGAGGTGGCTCAATTAGAAATATGAACACCCTAGCTTTTGAAAGTTGATTTTTATGAATATCCGTCGAGTCTTAGCCGTAGCAGCAATTCCTTTTTTGATTGGTACATTCGGTTTTGTTGCACCCAATCAAGCAAATGCCGCTAATCCACCTCATCGAAACGCAGAGATTTCACAACAGCCCAACAAACCAGAAATATCTGAGAAAAAACCACAAGTTAGACATTCTAAACCCCGTCTACATCAAAAAAAGCGTACTCCCCAACGTCCCCAAGCTCATAATCAAGAAGCAGTTCAAAACCGAGGAGAACGCAATAACCGTTAATTGATGCACCTTTGTATTTCGCCTCCCCCTCAGAGGCGATCTCGTCAGAGTATTGTTGTTTCTAAATTACAAAACTGTAATTTAAAAACAAGGCAGACTGTTATTTTGAGAAGACTTAATTAGAAATATAAACCTTTGGAGATTTAATGATGAATATTCGTAGAGTACTAGTAGTAACAGCGATTCCTGTTCTGGTTGGCACATTTGGTTTTATTTCGCTCAATCAAGCAAATGCCGCTAATCAATTCGATCGAATTGCACAGGCGCAACAACCGCCCAACGAACCATCAAACGAACGGCCTCGTCCACCCAGACCGGATTTTGCAGCCGCAGCCACAAAATTAGGAGTTACAGAAGCACAGTTAAAGGCGGCGTTAGGAGTTCCTGTCAATCCGCCAAATCCAGGCGATCGCAATCAACGCCCACCCAGACCGGATTTTAAAGCTGCGGCGACAAAGTTAGGAGTTACAGAAGCCCAGTTAAAGGCGGCGTTAGGAGTTCCTGCCAATCCGCCAAATCCAGGCGATCGCAATCAACGCCCACCTCGACCGGATTTTAAAGCGGCGGCAACAAAGTTAGGAGTTACAGAAGCCCAGTTAAAGGCGGCGTTAGGAGTTCCTGCTAATCCACCAAATCCAGGCGATCGCAGTCAACGCCCACCCAGACCGGATTTTAAAGCCGCAGCAGCAAAGCTGGGTGTCACCGAACAACAGTTGATCGACGCATTAGGTGTTCCACCTCATCCTCCTGGCGATGGCGGAACCTCTCCTCAAGAAAATCCTCCTAATCAACCAAAATAGTAGACCTTTTTGCAAGAGGGGGAAAAGGGTAAAGGTTAAAGGGAAAGGGGAAAGGGAAAATACAGAACCTTTCCCCCAAAACCCGGCAAGTATTGGGTGTGGTTCAAATAGATGAAAGATGCTGTATATATAGTGTGAGATTATTTGATTTTTTCTTTCACCAGAACTACTACAATTACTATTGATGCTAGATAATGGGAAGGCTTTGACATTTTCTTGCCAATCTAGCCCGGAAACAATAACTAAGACTTATGCGAACTCACTATTGCGGCGAACTCCGAAAAGAACATATTGGAGAAACTGTTACCTTTTACGGATGGGTAGACCGTCGCCGCGATCATGGTGGTGTGATATTTTTAGATTTACGCGATCGCTCTGGAACTGTCCAAATCGTCAGCGATCCGCAACGCACCCCAGATTCTTACGAATATGCGAACGCCCTGCGAAATGAATATGTTGTCGAAATCACTGGTAGGGTAACACAACGTCCCGAAGAATCGTTGAATACCCGCATCCCCACAGGCGAGGTAGAAATCTACGCCGATAAAATTGAACTACTCAATGCTGTTCGCAAACAGTTACCTTTCCAAGTTTCTGTAGCTGACACCGAAACAGTACGAGAAGACTTACGGCTGAAATATCGTTATTTGGATTTGCGACGCGAACGTATGGCGCAAAATTTGCAACTGCGTCATCAAATTGTCAAAGCCATGCGTCGTTATTTAGAAGATTTGGAAGGTTTTATCGAAGTCGAAACCCCAATCCTTACCCGTTCTACGCCAGAAGGAGCGCGAGATTACGTTCTACCCAGTCGCGTCAATCCTGGTGAGTGGTATGCTTTGCCGCAATCACCCCAGCTATTTAAACAATTGCTGATGGTATCCGGCTTAGATAGATATTATCAAATTGCGCGTTGTTTTCGTGACGAAGACTTACGCGCCGATAGACAACCAGAATTCACGCAGTTGGACATGGAAATGAGCTTCATGTCCCAAGAAGAAATTATCGAACTAAATGAGAATTTAGTTTGCCATATCTACAAAACAGTTAAAGGCATTGAGTTACAGCGTCCTTTCCCCCGTCTGACTTATGCTGAGGGGATGGAACGTTATGGTAGTGATAAACCAGATACACGCTATGGTTTGGAATTAGTTGATGTCTCAGATATCGTCAAAGACTCTGGTTTTAAAGTCTTTCGGGACACTGTTACCAATGGTGGTATCGTCAAAATTCTGCCCATTCCCAACGGTAACGATGTAATTTCTAATGTCCGCATTAAACCAGGTGGCGATTTATTTAAAGAAGCCAGCGAAGCCGGTGCTAAAGGTTTAGCTTATATCCGCGTCAGGGATGATGGCGAAATTGACACCATTGGGGCGATTAAAGACAACTTAAGCGAAGAACAAAAACAAGAAATTTTGCGCCGTACAGGTGCAAAAGCTGGACATTTGCTGTTGTTTGGGGCAGGGGAAGCTGCTACAGTTAATAAAACATTAGATAGATTACGACAAGCGATCGCTAGAGAATTTAACTTAATCGATCCCGAAAAAATCAACTTGTTGTGGATTACAGATTTCCCGATGTTCGAGTGGAATGCTGACGAAAAACGTCTAGAAGCACTACACCACCCGTTCACAGCACCACATCCTGATGATTTGAGCGACTTAAAGACTGCACGCGCCCAAGCTTACGACTTGGTACTCAACGGCGTAGAAGTTGGCGGCGGAAGTCTGCGGATTTATCAGCGAGAAATTCAACAGCAAGTGTTTGAAGCGATTGGATTATCTCCTGAAGAAGCACAAAGTAAATTTGGCTTTCTTTTAGAAGCATTTGAATATGGTACACCGCCGCATGGTGGCATCGCCTACGGTTTAGATCGTTTGGTAATGTTGCTAGCTGGAGAAGAATCCATTCGGGATGTCATTGCTTTTCCGAAGACACAACAAGCACGTTGTTTGTTAACAGATGCGCCTTCGAGTGTGGATGCTAAACAGTTGAAAGAATTACACGTTGCTTCGACTTATAAACCAAAGTCTTAACTCGACTTTATCCAATTAGGCGGCATAAACAGCAATATTGTTTGTTTCGTTGCCGATACCAAACAAAGCCAACCCAAGGTGCGCTTTATCACCCGTTGTTTTGGAAACAAAACAAACCCTTTGCGCTCTTTGGGTTGGAGTACTACTTGTATAATCCAACGGCAATTTTGATTATTTTAATATTCAAAACTCAGTGACAATATTAACAATTTTATCTTCGGTGTCGTATCCAAAGTAGGTTGGGTAAATACCATCTCCATACCCTGATGAAAAGGCAATTATATTTAATTGGGTAGATTTATCTATACAAATATTTGCCCACTTCCATGAATTGTTCCTTAATTCATCTTGAATCAGGTCTATCAAGCTTTCTTCTTGGGGATTAGCAATGTATGCATAGTATATTGAATCGTCAAGAATTTTTACTGCATCAAAATCCATAAAGCAACCGACTCCAGAATCAACTGGATAACCCAAGGTGTCATTGTCTGTAAGCAAAGCTAGTTCTTCATCAGAGCAAATACCTAATTTCCAATTTACGGGAGTTTCTTCGCTAATACGAATTATGGCATAAGCCACTCTTTGATCATTATTTCTTGGATAATGCTCAACAATTAAGAAAACAGGATATTTACCAATTGGTAAAGACTTTTGAAAAGCTTCACTATCAGGAAAAGCAAGTGGATCGCAAGCTACTAATCTTCCTGAAGTTAAAATTAATTCTCCAACATAATGGGTTGTAAATGTAATATCTCCAATTGAACTAGATAGTTTCTCACCTCTTAAAGCTTTATAAAAATTAATAGTATCCATTTTTGTATAATGCTTGAAATAGACATTGTAGCATAAAATGCTTCAAACCCTTAGAATGCTTAAGTGCTTGATAGAACCTGTTATCTTTGATGAAGTTCAAAATGCAAATATTTTTTGCATTTAATCTGATTTATGCATTGGCTCTGAATGCAATTTGCTAGAATTACTATAGTTTTTGTTTCTGAAATCTGGAAGAAATCTAGCATTTTATTATTATGATTATGCGCCTTCCCACAATTGCTGCAACCTTTCTGGCCGCTAGTCTTGGTATCGGTACACTTTTGAGTATTGCTGCCCCAGCTTCGGCTCAAGAGATAATAACTTGTGCAAGCCAAAATAATCGAAGGAATACTTGTTCGGTAAATGCAAGAGGTCGAGTGAGGCTTGTTAGGCAATTGTCTAACACCAGTTGTAGAGGAAATTGGGGCTATCGGAGAAATCGTATTTGGGTGAAAAATGGTTGCCGAGCTGAGTTTTCAGTTGGCGATCGCAGAAACGACAGATATGACAGATACGATCGAAACGATAGATACGACAGATACGATCGAAACGATAGATACGACAGATACGATCGAAACGATAGATATGACAGATACGATCGAAACGATAGATATGACAGATAGGAGACTGGGTATTGCATCAATATAGATAGTTAAGCAGAACTTAAGAAACTTACTTCTGCTAACTTTTATAAGTAAAGCCCTTATCAACTCTAAGAGGGTATTGATTTCTATGTAGGTTAATCAGACATTGCTTTCGAGTGCGTGTCGAGTTGGCATTTATCCGGCGTTTCAAAACCTTTGGATAAATGTTTCTGGTATATACAGCGGATTTCAAGTTAATGAAGTACACAAGCTAGTCTAAAAGCCAAGTAAAAAGCTTGTTTTACTTCTGTTATTGCAGCGCGGCGTAGCCCATTCTGAATTCTGCTGTATTTTGACTTTTCAAACATCCTCTTGGGATTGACGAATAAAAAAATACTCAACTACTTCTTGTGAGGTGGGCTTCTCGCTATTAGCGTCAACTTAAGGCAGATGCCCTGTTAAGTCTTCTTTGCGTCTCTTGCTATTGCGATCGCTTCTTTTGTAGAAAAGCGATCGCAGTGCTTATTTTAAGTCGCGGATAAGATAAAAGAGTAACATCGCTCCTCACACACAAGTAGCAATGACCTCAACCCTGCGGAAACTTTCCCGTCTCAATGCTCCGACACTGCACCAGTTGCCCAATGGTTTGACAATCATTGCCGAGCAAATGCCAGTTGAAGCCGTAAACCTCAACTTATGGATTAAAGTTGGCTCTGCCGTAGAACCTGATGCCATTAACGGCATGGCTCACTTTTTAGAACACATGATTTTTAAAGGAACAGAACGACTGGCAAGCGGCGAGTTTGAACGTCGAATTGAAGAACGGGGTGCTGTCACCAATGCCGCTACTAGCCAAGACTATACTCATTACTATATAACTACTGCTCCCAAAGATTTTGCCGAGCTTGCGCCACTACAAATAGATGTAGTATCGAATGCGAGTATTCCCGATGATGCTTTTGAACGCGAACGATTGGTAGTTTTAGAAGAAATTAGGCGTTCAGAAGATAATCCCCAACGACGTACATATCGCCGGGCGATGGAAACAGCCTTTGATTATCTACCTTATCGCCGTGCGGTATTGGGGCCAGAATCGGTGATTGCCGGACTTAAACCCCAGCAGATGCGAGATTTTCATGCTAATTGGTATCAACCCCAGTCAATTACTGCTGTGGCTGTAGGCAATTTGCCCGTGGAAGAATTAATTGCAACTGTCGCTGAAGGATTTACAAAAGCCACTCGCAACTCCCCATTGCCCGGTACAGACGCGATTAATGGCGTATCTGCCCATTCTTCACTAAATCCTGAGTCCCCATTTACAGAAATTGTTCGTCAAGAATTTATCGATGAGAATCTGCAACAAGCAAGGCTAGTAATGGTTTGGCGAGTTCCCGGAATGACTCAGTTAGATCGTACCTATGGATTAGATGTTTTAGCCGGAATTTTGGGACACGGACGGACATCAAGACTAGTGAGAGATTTACGAGAAGAACGCGGATTAGTTTCTTCAATTTCTGTGAGCAACATGAGTAACGAGCTGCAAGGGATATTTTATATTTCAGCTAAATGTGCAGTAGAAAATTTAGCAGTTGTAGAAGATGCGATCGCTCAACACATTAGCAAACTACAAACAGAGTTGATAACAGAATCAGAAATTGCCCGTATACGGCAGCGAGTAGCTAACAGATTTATATTTGGCAACGAAACACCAAGCGATCGCTCTGGGTTGTATGGTTATTATCAATCTTTGGTGGGAGATTTGGAACCCGCCTTTAACTACCCAGCGATAATTCAGAGCCAAGACGCAACAGACTTGATGCAAGCAGCCAAAGAATATCTATCTCCTAGTGCTTATGGTGCAGTTTTTGTCAAGCCGTAAATTTAAAATTGGGAATAGGGCATGGGAAGGAGGTAGAGGGGCAGAGGGGCAGAGGGGAAAAACTTACTGCAACTTTCCCCTGCTCCCCTGCTCCCCTGCTCCCTTGCTCCCCTGCTCCCCCTGCTCCCTCATCCCTACTCCCCAATTTAATCATGTGGACTCAAATTGACACCCATATTAGCCAGGTGACTGGCGAAAAATTCCAGAGTCAGCAACGGCGATCGGTTGGTGGCGGGTGCATTAACCAAGGTTATGCTGTCTCTAATGGTGAGATAACATACTTCGTCAAACAAAACCTTGCATCCCAAATTGCCATGTTTGAAGCTGAGGCGTTAGGTTTAGAGGAAATGCTAGCAACAGCTAGTATTCGCGTTCCCAAACCAATTTGCTGGGGTACTGCTGATAATTCTAGTTACATCGTTCTGGAATGGTTGGAACTTGGCGGCGGTAACAGCAATTCATGGCAAGAAATGGGGCGCAAGTTAGCGGTAATGCATAAAGCTAGCAATAGTCAAGTTTTTGGTTGGAAAATTAACAATACCATTGGTTCCACACCTCAAATTAATACTTGGACAGCAGACTGGACAGAATTTTATATTAAACATCGCCTGGGTTATCAATTTCAGTTGGCAAGGCGACGGGGAGGTAATTTTGCCAAACAAGACAAGTTACTGGCAGCTATCCCTGAACTATTGGCGGATCATCAAGTGCAACCTTCCTTAGTACATGGCGATTTATGGGGCGGAAATGCTGGGTGTACTGCGTCGGGAGAACCAGTGATATTCGATCCGGCAACTTATTTTGCAGATAGAGAAGTTGATATCGCCATGACCGAATTATTTGGTGGTTTCCCCGCAGCGTTTTATAAGGGTTACAACGAAGTATTTCCTCTAGAGCCAGGCTATGAGCAGAGAAAAACGCTTTATAACCTGTATCACATTTTGAATCACTTCAATTTATTTGGGGGTAGTTACGATTCCCAAGCCAATAGGATGATTGACCAGATTTTACGATAACGGATGCGGATTAAATAAAGTGCAAAACTAGTGACACGGCGTTGCGGAAAGTGCCACGAGACACAAGGGAGCCAGTGCAGTCTTAGGGCAAAGCCCCAAGAGGAGCATCTAGCAGCGTCTTACTTCAATCGCACGTTTTTAAAGGTGGGTTCCCTTCTGCCTCCTGCCCCCTGCCTCCTGCCTTCTGAATTTGTCCTGGTGTCACAGACTCGATTGCGAGATTGATGGTATTTTACTTTTGCACAAACTCCTTTATCCCAATCGCATACAAGCTATGACACTCAATTTATATTTACTGCGACATGGAGAAACTACCTTTAGTCAAAGTGGTAATTTCTGCGGTGAAACTGATGCGGAGTTGACTTCTGAAGGGATGGAGATGGCATCCGCTTTTGCCGATATTTATCAACAATTGAAGTGGGAAGGAGTTTATGTTAGCCCGATGAAGCGTGCAATTGCAACTGCCAAGCCATTTTGTGATGCTATCGGTATGGATATGCAGTTGCGTGACGGACTTAGAGAAGGTAGTTACGGCGAATGGGAAAGGAAGAGTAAATCGTTTGCCCAAGAGAATTACGCAGAAAACTATCTAAAATGGGTGACAGAACCCGCTTGGAATGCACCACTAGGTGGAGAAACTGCGGTAGATATTGCTAACCGTTCTATGCCTGTAATTGCTGAAATTCAAGAAAAACATCCCCAAGGTAATGTTTTAGTAGTTTCCCATAAAGCCACGATTCGGATTATGCTTTGCAGTTTACTGGGAATTGATTTGGGACGCTATCGCTATCGGGTGAATATTTTGGTCGCGTCGGTAAGTATGGTTAAATTTGACGTTAATGGCCCTTTGTTAGAAATATTAGGCGATCGCCATCATATACCCGATAGTATTCGCTCTCGTCCGGGAACATAATAGTCTCTTAGAGACTTGCAAAAAATAAATTATCCCAAATTATTTCTAGATTTGTAGGGGCGCAAGGTCTTGCGCCCCTACAATTGGATATTTTTTTAACTGGAAGGCGCTACTTCGCCCGCCTTAATAGTGATCGCATGGGTTGACAAAGCCCTCAGTAAATAGGAAATTAATTTGATCGGGTATGAGAATTTCTGCCTTGCCGAACCGATTTATTTTCAGAGGTTCTAGCCTATATTATGCAAGATGCCTATCCCACAAGACTCAACTCCTGGTTTCGATATCGTATAACTGGCAAAGAGTGAGGAGTTTTTGTTTGAGGCGATCGCGCACATTCTCTGGTAATATCACTACACAATCTGGCGCATACTGCATGACTTCGCGCATAAACCAAAATGTACTAGATACTCGCCTGACAACTCGCCGGACTCGCGCTTTATCTGGTAGCCATTCATTAATGTTGTCTTCTGGTTTAGCTTGATAGGCAAAAGCCAAGCCAGCAAATAGATGCATTTCCACTTCTATCTCAGCTAAACTTCGCCAATTACCAGAAATTGGCATGACAGCAGCTTCTGTAATCCTGTCTAATCTTAAACTCCAGTTGTGAACCAGTTCTGGGATATCAAAGTTTCCTTCTGTCTCTTCGCACCAGCAATCAAGATATACCCGCTTTTCGTGGGGTGTAACTTTGGCATAGCGAACGGTAAAATTGAACACACGCTCTGCTGCATCTTGATAGGACAGCTGAAAAGGCTCTTCGCGCAAGATGTAGCGATCTATTTCTAAGCGCCAAGGTGGGGGCAAATTCTCTAGGAAACGTTCGATTTCGCCTCGCAACGGTAATGATAATTCGCTGCGTTCGAGAAGTAAGTTTGCAATGATTTGGGCTTGTTCAATTTGCCCGATGTCTGTCAATGCATTAATACATCTATGTAATGCCCTGATGCGTGGTTCTTTCCAATCGTTATTGTTACCGATGAGTAACTTACGTTGAGCGATCGCTTCTATCAGTTTAGAGATATTTGGGCGATCGCCCCACATCATACCGAATTCTAAGGCGATCGCTTCTAGCTCGGCTTTATCACGTTCTGATATCGACAGTGTAATAGATTGACCTTTTCGACTCATGTTTTATACGGACACTTTTATACGGATATATCTTGGCAACTTCTATTTTGCATGGCATTATAGGGAATAACAACGAGTTACGGACAGTTTTTAAGTAAATTGAAAAACTCGCACCATTGGTGCGAGAAATAGCCTGGAGATGTTTTATACCCATCTAAAAAACTGCAACCATTGGTTGCAGAAATTTGTGGGTGGTATTTAGCACATATATAAAAACTGCCACCATTAGTGGCAGAAATTGATTAGATTTACTAAATCTGTCATTCTTTTTGCATAAAAATTCCGATAAACCAGGCATTTACATAGCAATTTAAAGGATATGCCTGAAAATTACAGCATAAATCTCAAACCTGTTTATTCTAAAACCGTCCCTACTCCTGATGACGTGAAATTACCTAATGATTGGTCACTCTCTTGGCATCAAGTGGAAACTCTGAAGGCATTACGCAATCCAAGTATTGAGGTAATTTTCAACACTGCAATGACTGGAGATGGTAAAAGCTTGGCTGCTTATTTGCAGGCTATGACAAGTAGGACACCGACTCTAGCAATGTATCCAACAAACGAGTTAGCAAGAGATCAAGAAAAACAGGTTCAAGGATACAAAGATATTTTTAAACCTCAGAAAGATCCGCAAATAAGACGATTAACAGCAGCTATTTTGGAGAAAGATATAGCGACTGGTAAACTCTCTTCTAAACGAGATGGGATAGAAGACTTTTCTATTAACTATGAAATTTTGCTAACCAACCCTGACATTTTTCATTACATCCATAATTTTTACTATTTGAGAGAAAAAATAGATAACCCTGACAGGTTATTCAGACGTATAGACGAGAATTACAAATTATTTATATATGATGAATTTCATGTTTTTTCATCTCCGCAAATAGCTAGTGTAATCAATACAATACTTTTAATGAGACACACTGGGAGTCCAAACAAGAAATTTCTTTTTCTTTCTGCAACACCTAATGAATTGCTCAAGAGTTATTTTCAAAAAGCTGGAATAGAACCGAAGATTATCGATCCGGTTGATGTTGGAGCTTACAAATTTTCATCAGATGATTCAAACAATGGGTGGCGGCAGATTAGTCAACCTATTAACTTATGCTTTGCTCAAGGAATAGAGCCTAATCTGAGTTCTAGCTACAAATGGATAGAAGAAAATGCTGAAACGGTGATTTTAAAGTTTTTTCAAGACTATCCTAACAGCAAAGGTGCAATTATTCTCAATTCCATCGCAGCAGTTAAAAAGCTCATAGACAAGTTAAAACCTATTTTTGAACCGCGATGGAAGGTTAGAGAAAATACTGGCTTAACAGGAGAAACAGAAAAGTCTCAATCAGTTGCCGAAGCAGATTTACTTTTGGGTACATCTACAATTGATGTTGGCGTGGACTTTCGGATTAATTTTTTAGTTTTTGAAGCTGCTGATGCAGGAAATTTTATTCAACGATTTGGTAGACTTGGCAGACATAAAGGTTTTGAAACTTATCAAGCTTACGCATTAATACCTAACTTTCTTGTTGCAAGGCTATTTACAGATAAATCTCATCCTTTACAAGATCGTAAAACTTATGAGCGCGTTAATTTTAACAATGCCATTAATGAATTTTGGACATTTAAAAATCAGTTTGAGCGATATCCTCAACGATGGGGTGGTATTCAATCAGCTTATATCTATTCAAAGCTGCAAGGAAACCATCATATCAAAGAGAAATATCCAGAGGTAGCTAAGAAATTTGGTACTAGTGTACAAAATGCTTTAGGAATTAGCATTAAACAGATGAATGCACAGTTTTATCGCTGCCAGAGTGAAGGAAAAACAAAAATTATCGATGAGGCTAGGAGTTTTCGGGGAAGTAGCCAGTTAGATTGTGCAATTTATGACTGCACTAATCCAGATGAGCCAGAAGCAGAAAGATTTAAAATGTATAATCTTCCTGGCATTCTCAATAACTTTATTTTCGAGTTATGGGATAAAAATAGCTATATGGAAAAAGCCGAGAAAGCTGGAGTGATTACTACTCGCTTTGATAAAGCTTTGTGTTATTTAAAGTTCAAAGGCTATCGAGATGTGCGGGAAGATTGGCACTTTTATTATCCAGGGAATCTAAGAGAATTAGCTAAATCTGGTAAGGTGCAAGTTTTACCAGATAAAGAACACGAACTACAAGGTTTAGAGATTTCCCAACGACACGGCTACGGTATCAACCAAATTATTGATGCTGTGAGTAGACGTAAACTAGTGTGCTTCATTTCAGACCGCGATCGCAACTTTTTACGCGCCACTCTCGGATTACCTATGCACTTTCAAGCTTACCCCCTCACTAACGAGCCAGAGGATAAAAGTCCTCGCTACACCATTACTTTTGGACAAGATGCGCTGTTATTGGAAACCTTAACTTGGCATTGGAAACCAAAAGACTATGAAGGATGGATATGTTAGAACTAGAGGCTATTAGAGGTGAAGCTACATGACTAATAATGATTTGCTTTCTCGTATTTCCATCGATCCAAATATTTGTTTTGGTAAACCGTGCATTCGCGGACACCGGATTTGGGTATCACTAATTTTGGATTATTTAGCTGGTGGTACAACAATTGAAGAAGTTCTTGAAGCTTATCCAAGCATAGAAAGAGAAGATGTACTGGCTTGTATTGCTTACGGTGCAGAGATGGCGCGGGATGTTTTTGTGGAACTTCCTATAACAAAAAAGAAGGAAGCAAGTGCGTGAAATTAAAGCTAGATGAAAATATCGACTTGCGCGTTGTAACTTTATTGCAATTAGCAGGACACGATGTTGCAACAGTACCAGGACAAGGCTTAAGTTCTGCACCCGATCCCGAAATTATTGAGGTTTGTCGCCGTGAGGGTAGATGTTTAATCACTTGCGATCGCTCAATCATTCTTCCATCCTCAACACCTGCAAATATGCTAACAATAACTACCACGTTGAAATGGAGAAAACACAGAAAAATATCCCTAGTTTTGGCAGAGCAAAAGAAATAGCACCAGAAAGTCTATTTGAGTTTTTTGTCATTTCCCAAAAAGAACTCAAATTACCAAAGTGGATTCGCTTGGGTAAATGGATGAGCAAGGCTGAAGTAACGGTTGAACCATTACCGAAACCTAAAATTGCTGAAGGTATATTCACTTGTACACATCCATTAAATCCTTTAGATGTCATGTTCACGAATCAAGTGATTAGCTATGATGTTGTGAATATGCCTCCAGTTAGCTTAATTCAAAATGTGCAAATGCGAGGTCAATACTATCAATTTGATGGCATTGAAAACTTAAAAATTCCAGTTCAGATACAATATCGGTTTCGGAGTTAATTACTTCCCAAAACCTTTACTACGGCTTTTATTTTTTCGAGGCTCTATCGTCATTAACTCGGCTTTAAAACCTCTGGAATCTTGCAACATTAATTTACGTATTCGCTGGCGTTGGTAAGCCTGCACTTCAGCCGCTAGGGGATGATTAGAGTCAATTTTTAGGTGAGTAATAGAAGAAACATATTTTTCTTTACTTTCGGGATTATTTGGATCTTTTAGTCCGCACATAATCCCGCCTTCATCTCCTGAATAACCAACGAAATCAATTTCAAACTCTCTATCTGGATCGGCGTTTACTCCTTTTTGCTTTAATGTCTTCAAAAACTCCTTCCCTGCTCGTGCTTTAATGGGTAAGTTCTCTTTCAGTTTTTCAGTTAGTGCCTTTGCTGTATTGTAATCATCAATTCTCATTGGTCTTTCTCGCTATGTAGTTTTTCTCACTTAAAAGAATACTACTATCATCACTCAACAGTCTTTAAAATTTTAGATACCACACTCAGCGATCGCTCTTCTATCCCCAGTGAAACACTATCAACAACAAACCAACGCCTTCCCCAGCGATTATCTAAACAACTTGTGGGGAGAAATCCAAGCTTGTCCTTACTTTGCTATCAATAACCTCAACCGCGATTTTGTCGCCACTAAAGGATTTTCTGTAGTATTTCAGCGTTCTGGATTAGCAAAAGTAGAACAGCAGTTTCCCTACTTCAAACCTTACCTAGATTTAGCTCTCCAACCAAGTTGTAATGCTTTTTACCTCAATCCTTTACAGCTAAAGGAAGGCTCCCGCGTCGATCCGCATATCGATCGCTCCCTGCGTTCCTACTCCAAAACCATTGAACCGCCTGCGGTTGTCAGTGTCCTTTATGTGCGCGTACCTGCGGATATGGAAGGGGGAGAACTGGTATTGCGATCGCACAAACGCCAACTTGGGCAAATTAAGCCCCAATTCAATACTTTAGTTTATTTTCAAGGTGATTTAACCCATTCGGTTAACGCTGTCAAAACCCCAGGAAATCGCTTAAGTTTAGTTTGTGAACAGTATAGTTTGAGTGATGCTGAACTTCAGGAAATCCCTGAGTTTACTGTAGAGTCAAGAAGCACTCAGTCTACAACCAAAAAGAGAAAGTATGCCTCATAGTTTAGTGTTGAATTTGCTACCTCAATCGCCCATTCCACCACAATATCTTACAGGTAGACATCTCCACGCTTTATTTTTAACCCTCGTTAGTTCTGTAGATAGCACATTAGGCGATCGCTTGCATGATTCCACCGCAGATAAAGCTTTCACCCTCTCCCCTTTACAAATTAATAATACAAACTCTCCCCTTTTGAAAGGTGGTAAAGGGGGATCTAAATTGCAATATTCACATCAACAACCCATTCCCGCCGGAACTCCTTGTTGGTGGCGTATCTCTTTATTAGATGACACTCTATTTGGCAAACTTACCCAACTTTGGCTAAATCTTAATCCCAATCGCCCTTGGCATCTTGGCCCGGCTGACTTGTATATTACCAGCATTCAAGGCACACCCCAATCTATTCAACCTTGGGCGAATGCCAGTACTTACGCTCAATTATACGAAGAAGCTAACGAGCGCAATTCTTCCATTAATCTTACCTTTTCCACACCTACCGCCTTCCGTCAAGGACAGTATGATACTACCCTTCCTACCAGAGAATCTGTTTTCAATTCTCTACTTTCGCGGTGGAATAAGTACAGTGGCATAGAATTTACTCAGATTGCGATCGAGTCAATATTTCCCTCATTTGTCAATATTCACACAGAAATATTAGCTGATTCTCGCAGCAAATTTATCGGCATTATTGGCGAAGTTACTTATAAAATTTTAGGGGTAGTTGAACCAATACAAATTAAGCAAATTAACGCTTTAGCTGACTTTGCTTTATATACTGGTGTCGGCAGAAAAACAACAATGGGCATGGGAATGACGCGGCGGCTGTATTCTCCCTAATTTCAATAATCATTTAAAAACCACCTAAGTTATGAATCAAACTGAATATATTTCTATTGCGGCATTGAATCAATATGCCTATTGTCCGCATCGCTGAGGACAATAAGATTGCTATAATGTTTGAACATCAATTCATCAAAAAACTGACTTCCGTATTTTGAGCATTAAATGAGCATTATGACTAATAGCAGCAAAACACCAACTGGTAAGTCTAAAAAAGGTCAAGTAGCAGTCAGAGTAGATTCAGGAAGTATCAAGGCTTGTTTTCCTAGAAGCTACTGCAATAAAGGGCAAATAAAGATAGCTACGGGTATTTCACTGGTCGATGGTTGGGAGAGTAAAGCGAATCAGTTGCAGAGACGGCTACAGATTGAACTTGAGGACGGGAAGCTGGACGACGGTCAAGGGAATTTTGACCTGGGTCGGTATCAGGAGATTTTGAAGGAGTACGGGTTAAAAGCTAGCCTGAGGAAAACATCGTTAAGCGCTGTAGTATCAGACGACCAGTTACCGCCTAAACCCGATCTATCCCTAGTGGAAGTATGGGATATGTATTGTTCATTCAGGAGAGAGAGTCTATCTGAAACTGTATATCAATTAAAATTTAGGGGAGAATATTTACGCGCCATAAAAAAATCACTTGATGAAATCGGTGAACATCCTTTAGAGATGCGTAACTGGTTATTAAAAAATTACAGTCATCCAACAGTTAAGCGAATTCTGTCTTGTTTGTCAGAAGCTTATCGATTAGCTATTAAACAAAAAATGGTTAGTCAAAATCTCTTTGATGGAATGGCGGAAGATATCAATACCAAGACTAAGCGCAACCGCATCATTGACCAAAGTAAAGAGATAGAAAGTGATGACGATGTACTGGACAAGAGTAAAGCTTATACGTGGGATGAGGCACAAGAAATATTAAAATACATTCAAGATGATAGTAATAGGGTCAAACATTATTACTATCTTATTAAATTTAAGTTTCTTACTGGTTGCAGAACGGGTGAAGCGATTGCTCTTTGGTGGACAGACATTGAATGGGAGAGAGAAAGAATACTGTTGAGAAGAAATTACAACAATCGTCTTAAAATTTATAAGTCCACCAAAAACGACACAATACGTATGTTTCCCATGCCCAAGGATGGTGAATTGTGGAATCTTTTAAAATCCATTCCACAAGGTGAACCGAACGAAAATCTATTCAAAAACAAGGCAGGGAAACCAGTGAATGTTGACTCGCTACAACGTGTATGGCACGGATATGAGGTATCTCGCAACAAAGGCATTATTCCTGAGTTAATCAAACAAGGTAAGGTAAAAAAATACTTACCTTGCTACAACACGCGCCACACATTTATCACTCATCAAATATTTGACTTGGGACGGGATGCAGCAATAGTTAATACGTGGTGCGAACATAGTGAAGAGATGTCAAAGAAACATTACAGGGATATTGCAAAATATGCAACTCAAATCAACCCAGAGATACCCGCTAATCAGCAAGCCCAACAACAAACCGAACTCGACCTACTAAAAGAGGAATTCAGAAAACAGCAAGAGCTAATTGAACAACTTCTTAAGGACAAGTAATAGCAAACAAAGGGAAGGTACACTAGATACCCTCCCTTATTTTTTGTACGTCGTTAATAAACGTCGTTTTAAACGACCTGTGTAAACGTCGTTAATAGAATTACACTGGTACGAGCGCTGAATGTTTGTGTGTTGTGTCCAATAAAAACACATTCTGCTTACGACCGGGGATTTCAACGTAAGCGTAACGGAATCGTACCGTTTCAATCGGTCTATAGCGCTTCTTTTTCTCTGTTCTACCGTACACCGTATGCGTCCCCGGTGTCGTAGTATTGCTTTTCGTCGGTACGCTTTCCGTCAAATTATCTTCATTGTAGACCACGTCTTGACATTCCAGTAAACGACGTATCAAATCCACGCTATCGGTATCACTATTGCCGTACAATCGTAATTCGTACCCTTTAGACTTGTCTTTGTAATAGTAGATGTGCTTGCCCTTGACGAACGTAATCCCCTTACCTGCTTCGATAAAGTGTGTATGTATTTTCGTTGCTAGCGTCACGGCATTCGATTTCGTGAACGTTTCGGGCGTCTCGTTCATCAGTCTGAAAGAGCATTCCATGTCAACGAACGGTTCGTTAATTGTGACCGATGACCTGTCTTGCGAGAAGTAGAAACACACCTTTGGATGCCCTGTTACCGGTGCTTCAATATCATTGAGACTGCCATGATATACCGCCAGGTCGCTTCTATCAAATCCAAGGATGTCATATAAAAGCTTTATTCGTAGATTTGTATCAGCAGCACTGTCCCCTTCTTGCATATAACAAGCCGTTCTTAATGAGTAACGCCCTGTAGAAACGTTCGGTTCCCAGGTGTCTCCGAGGTCTTTGAAGTAATTCAACACGTTTTTGTTGTGCTGCTTTTTGATCGTGTCCTGTAAATGCTCTGTGGATGAAAAATCGTCTGGTAGTGTCATATGTTTTAAACGTCGTAAAACAACGTCGTTAAAAACGACGTTATAAAACGTCGTTGTGAAAATAAGGTATCGTCGTTATTCATTTGCATTCGCTTTATCGGCATCGGATAATTCCGGTGAGACGGACGCTGCCTTTACTGCGATCGCTTTTGCACTCTCAACCGCTGCTACTGGTGTTTCAATTCCCGGTACACCGTTAGGAGGTTGACCGAGGTTTGTTTTTAGTTCGTTTACCGCTTCAACGCCAGAATTCACCTGTTGAACAATATCTACCGGCACTTGTACGACGGCTTGTATAGTACTTGCGTCCTGTTGAACGTTCTCAAGGAACGTGAACAACTTACCAAATTTGTAATTCGGTTGTGGATTAAAGCGCTCATAGAATCCCTCTCCGATGGTACGGAATTGGAGTAAACCGTTTCCGATTTTACCGGTCATACTTCCGATCATCTCAAGTGCGTTTATCACCGTCTGACCAAGTGACGTAACGGCGTTAAATACGTTTGCAGTGCTCTGATATATCCTGTTCACTTTTGCCCAATCTTGCGTTAACGTCGTGTACTGTTCTGCTCCGATAGCGTCCTTGATAAGGTCTTCCGTCGTCTTGCCGATAATCGCTCCGAGGTCTATCGGTGTACCATCCACACCCTTTGGAAGGATGAAACCTACGACGGTATTAATGATTTGTCCGAGCGTCTGTCCGATATTGGCGGAAAGCATTAATGCGTTGTGTAACGTCGTAGCAAGGGTAAGTAAGCCAATTGCTTTGTCGATATATGTGTTTTCTGCAATTTGCTGCATGAAACCTGAAATGCCACCGGTCACTTGTGCCCCAAGTTTACCGTTGATAGTGTTCAGTAGCGCTAGCTGTGCAGCACTGCCAGCGGTGTTTAAACCCGACAGTGCAGCGTTAAGTTCATCGAGTTTATCACCGTTCGCTTTTGCGGCGTCTTCTGCTTTTTTGATTGGTGCACCAAGACATCCAGTAGGTTGAGATATTTCGCATACCGCACCCTGTACGTCGTCTCTATTTGCCTGTCGCACATTTGGATTACTTGCGATCGCGTTCGGTATACCCTGTATTGCCGGCGTTAACGCTGCTAATGCCGTGGCGATCGCAGTCAGTTGTCCCAATTGTGCTTTAATGTCGTCCTGTTGTTTCTCGTTCGCTGCCTGTTCCGGTGTTTTTGGTGTCGGTTGTGATTTCGATTTCGGTACGGGTGAATGAGCATCGGACAATGGTATCGGTTTAGCGGTATCTGGCACATACGCAGGGAACGCATAAATCCCAGGATTTAACGATGTCGTGGACGCCTCACCACTTGAAAGCATCGGTGTAATGCGTGGTACAGCGACATCTTCAGGTTCGGCAAACGGTAACGATTGTTTCTGCGGTAACGGTTGCATCCGTGGAAGCATGCCACCGAGATTTGACGTCTGTTGCGTTGGGTTCGGCAAGTACGACGGCACAAGTCCACCATGACCGACAAAACCACGCGCACCATTTGGCGTATTATTTGATGGCATTGACGGAGCGACAGAGTGTGTTTCCCCTTTGTTTTTTCCTGCGGATGGTTTACCGGATGGAATAGCATTATCGTCCCCGATCGGGGAAGAATCATACCTGTACGGAGAGTTGTCCGGTGGTGGCGACGGAGAACCGTTTTCGGGATATATGTCTATCGCTCCGTCTTTGCGGACTACGGATGCAATCTTCCATCGACTAGTAGAGTCTCCGAGATCGAAAACGACGTTACCATTCGAGCTTACGAATTTCGCATTATACCTGTTGGTATCTACTTGCGTTTCTTTTATGCCGATCAGCTGCCCGTACAATTCAAAGGTACGAACGTCTGTGACCTCCCCAAGAGAATTGAATTTCTGGAGGGAAACAATGTACAAAATTCCCGGCGATTGTCCGTATGCCGTTGTTGTATAGTTTGGGGTATAAGATTCAAGATGCGCAGTAGTAGATGGTAGTGGCTGTGGAAGTAATGCATTCGCAAGATATCCGCCAACGAAACCACCGACCATCGAACCGACGTATCCACCGATCACTCCACCAACAGCAGTACCGATTAAACCACCTGCAACACTCGCACCCGTTACGATCACTGTTGACGTTGCAGCCTGTTGTACGCTCTGCCCTGCGATTAACGCACCGGCGAATGTTAAGCCAGCACCAACGCCGGGAATAACGAGTCTACCTGCTGCTTGTGGTAACGATTTCGGTAGTGATTGTCCAATGCCGCCGACAGCATTACCAATTGATTCCCGTATCGCCGCCGATCGTGGTGTAGCGGTAGGTTCTACTAGAGAATCCCCACGAGCAGATGTACCGTTCGGCGTTGGCGGTGGACTGCCAGTAGACGGCGGTGGACTCCACTCTTCTATCGTTGATGGAGCCAGGAATTTCTTTTCGTAATCCCTCGATGATACTATCGGCTGCGCTATCTCGTTCGATCGTGTTTTTAGCAGAGAAAGATTACGTGCAATCTCACGTTCTCTCAATGCGTTCATTCTTGCGTTGTACGCTTCATTTTCTTCGCGAAATAGTGTTTGCCGCCTAGCTTCTTCACTGCGGTAGTGAGCTAATTCGCCCGGAGACAAAGCACCTGTTTTATCCTTGTCTACGAGTTGCCCTAACGGTAACTTTAATGGGGTCGCTGTTGTCGGACGCTCAGTCAATGCCCCGTACATATCGGCGTCAGCGTAATCGAGAGACGTAAATTGCCGGGGATTAAGAGCGTCACTCATGATTAATTCGCCTTAAAGCTTGCGGGAATAGGTGTATTACTCAATGGCTGTACAAACGTCCACGGTTTACCAGTTCCAGACAAATGATCTGCGGATACTTCGAGTGACAATCGCACAATCTTACGCGTCTTGCTGTCGGCTGCTACCCAGAAGTCACCCACCTGTGCTGCGCGTTCGGTATAGCCGACGCCCTCAATAACGGTAAGCGTGGGATTGGTGGCGAATAGGATACCAGCGCACCATGCAGCAAGTTTTTCTACGGTATCAATCTGGGATGGGATATCGGTAGCGGTATTCAAAGTAGTCATTATTTCAGAATCCTTTATGACGTGTAGTGTTTTTATAAACGACGTTTTACTGTGACCTAAAAAACGACGTTAATGAACGACGTTGTAAGAAGTAATATGTCTGTTCATGTAAAAGCATTGATAGCACCGTACCGAATGATGTGAAAGGCATTATCGACGAATGAAGAATTTCATGTACGCTGAAATGTATACCACGTAAGCGCTTTAGAAAATGTACATTAACGTCGCTACCCGTTTCCAAGGGTTTCCGTCGAAATGATGCCACCGAAAAACGAGACTGACAACGTAAGTTTATTTCATTCGGAACAGAAAACACGTCGTTCGACACGTCAGCACACTCTGGAAACGTATAGGTTCCCGGTTTGTCCGAACGTTGTACACAGCGCGTTTCAGTCTCCGAGAATAGACTCGTAAACACTCTCACAAGGTCACGTAATGGCAGTTAATCGCAAGTCTTACCTCTTTGGAGTTGCCCCCGACCAATTCATCATGATTTTACCCGATGAGTATGACGATATTGCATCATTTCTTGGCGCAACCGAACTTACCGGTGCTGCACCAGCGGGTGTGCAAAAAGAATCATTGAAATCCGTTCTAGCGTCTGGACGTGCCTTTCACATCAAGATTTCGTACCTAAACGGAACAAAACGCAAGACTGCAAAACTTGTGTGCGATCGCGCTCACATCGGTAGTGGTCTAGGGCTTGTTGGTAAGACTTTCAGGGGTTTCAAAATCCTCGGTGCCGTCATCCCACAGCATTTGACGTTCGGTTAGGCATCTCTCGTAATCCGTGGGCGGGTCGTACCGTCCACAATCTCAAATAAACATTCGCTAGGAATTTTAATCGATGGCTGGTTTATACGATATCTGTGTCATTACCGTAGACACCCAACAATACGCTTTCCGCGCTGCCAAAGGCTTTTACGTCGGTGCCGTTGCTACTGCTACCGGCATATCTGTCGCTGACTCAGACGCGGAGCTGAAGCTACCGCTCATCCCTGTCAAGGAATTAATGCGAGCTGGTGTTTTAAAGACATCTACTATTAACGCGAAATTAGGCACCAAGCGCTACAAGGCAAAAGTGCATTACACACTTGCCAAGGCTGCGACCGTAGAAACGGCATTAAAAGCGACCAAGATTCCTACCGTTGCAGGTAAGGCGTCTTCTGGGGCTGATATCGATGGATTCAGTGATTCATTACGCGTAACAGGTCGGAGCTAAGATATATGTCTTTATCGTTGGGAAATGCTGCAAATTGGTCACTCTATTATCACGAGACTTTCGCCAAACGGTACGACATTTCCGTACAGGATCCTGATTACGGTTTTATCGGTGAGTTGGTGATACCTGTACTTTTTGACAGTCCATACCTGACGGTAAAGGCAGTATCATCAACCGCTAAACCGACGTGGAAGCAATTAGGGTACGTCAAGCAAAAGATACGTGTTGGCATTGAAGCCGGCGGTACGGTAGACGCATTCCTGAACAGACGTTACCTGCTGTCACTGAATCAACCTACTTTATTGACGTTCGACCCGAACATCGCCTCCACGTATGCGCTATGGTTCAGACCTTTTAACTGGTTCGACGATGTGACACTTTCGATTTACACCTACACCGGTGATACGTCTACGGGTGGCAGTAGCGGCGGTAGCGTCGATTTGACGGGCATTCAATCTGATGTCACTGCTATCAAAACAGATGTATCAAACCTTGTAGAACTTATCGCAGGTGAGTAATGGCATTCAATGTAAACGACGATCTAGATCTTACCGTAAGCCAGAATTCCAACAGTATCATCCGTGCCATAAACATCCTAGCGTCACAAGTGAAACTGTTATCCGGCAAAACAAGCTGGAAAACGCCACCGACGACAAGTATCGAAGTAATTAGTACATCATCGGGTAGTGGCGCTGTTTATCCCACGAGTTTTACTCACTGGCACGACGAAAGCAACGTAGAGGTAGGCGGATCGATAAGGATTGACACTAACAGCAACGTCGCTTACGGAACTGAAATCTACCAAGATCCACCCGCCCTTAACGACAGTTTCAGTTTCAGTCGGAATTTGAAATCTGGTAACTACGTCCTGTCTATCTTGACCGTAGGGTATACGAACTCAGGGATTGTAAAACTAGAGATAGATGGAACGACATCCTTTGACGATCTTGACCTCTACAGCAGTTCAGCCATATTTAATAGGGTGCTTACGAGGAATATTACTATTTCCACTGACGAAACTCATAAGTTCAGGTTTACAGTGATCGGTAAGAATCCTTCCTCCAGTAACTACTATTTTTCGTGTCGCAAAATTTGGGCGAACAAAACTTAGTCCAGTAATAACATCAAACAAGGTGAAACGAAATGAGAATCAATTTATCGTCAATCTCGAATATCCTCGCTAACATTGCGGCGCTATTGCAGGGCATCGTTACCGTGGAACAGTCGGATAAGAACAATAAAAAAGCGCTACCGGATAACGATAACGCTAATAACAATCAATGAATAATTCGTTTTGGATTGGAATGATCGTACCGTGCCTAGCTGCGATCGCAATGAAGGTCTGGGATATGTCTCATACCAACGAGAAGGCAAACCGCGATCTGATGATAAAAATACTTCTGCAACTTGAGCGTCACGAATCACTGTTTTCGTCAATACAAGAGGATATCCACGAATTGAAAGAGAAGTTTTAAGTTTTCCCGTGTGTGTTTAAAGGGTAGCGTCCGAGATGGATACTACCCTTTTTCTTTGCACGTCGTTTTTATACGTCGTTTTATACGACGTATAAAACGTCGTTCGTAAGCGTCGTTATTTTTCAGAAGTATCTACCTGTGACTTGAAACCGATGATTTCGGTTTCGATTGAGCGTTGTCAATGCACCTTCGACGCTTTCCGTGATCCGTCAACTACTTTTATCCATTTTTCGTGTGGCTCGTTTAGTCCCTTGACCTTGATAATTTTTTCGATCTTCTTCTTAAACTCCGCTTTATCATCCCCTTGTCGTAGTGCTGCTATCATACGCAAACCATACGTATCATGAGTTTCGATACATTGCTCTATTATTTTCGTGTAGTCATCCTCGGTCACGAGAAAACGTCCAAAGTCTTGATAAGTGCCGTGTGCTTTTATTGCTAACCGTTTCGCTTCCCGCTTACCGCCGTGTATGATCATTTGCCATTTGACATTCATATCACTGAGATTTCCGAACCACTCATCTGTACCTCGGATCATCCAGCTTTCACCCTTTAGATGGTAAGTAATAACATACAAGTCACTACAGCAGTCCGCTATCCAAAAGTAATCTGTTGTTAGGTATATTTCCTTGATTGTCATTATCCGAGCTCCTATTTAGTACAAGCTGTATATTTAGGTGGAGTTGTGCGATACGTCGTTTTAGAACGTCGTTAAAAAGGACGTATATAAACGACGTATATAAAACAAGGGAATAGTCACCCTCGTTAAGGCTGCACTATTCTTTTAGTCTTAGCGTTTTCCTCTCCTTGGCAATATCCTTTAGTGCCCTGTTGATACGCTCATCAATACCACCTTTCCTGTATCTTGAAAAGTGATATTTTACGCTAGCTATTGTTGCTAGTTCCTCTGGCGATGATACGTGGTTCAATCCGATGTCGTTGCCACATCCGTGCAAAGTAATTGCACGTCGCTATTGAATTTAAATCAACCATAAACCCACGTAATTGCGTGTCCGTGAGCGTCGTCAATAATAGAATTAGTGCGCTCGATAATATCGCACGAAAAAGCCTTTGGCAAGCCTTCGACATCCATGTCCATGCCGAAACACGCGACAATGTTGTCAACTTGTTTGGATGTTGTAACGTCAATAGAACCGCAGGGAATGCCAGACAGATGCTCGTGATAAGGGTTGTACCAGATAGATATGCCGTAATATTCAAGTCCTTTCCGCTTAGATACTCTTAGATCGAACTCACCGCAATTGAATATTCGCACCACCTTACCAAGGTGTCGCTGATATATGCATCTCATATTCTCTCCCGTAAAATCTTCTGTCGTGTGTAGTTGTTTTTTTTTTATTAACGTCGTTTTAAAACGACGTTTACTGTTCATGGATATATGTCACTTATGGGAAGAATTTCTCATGAGCCGCTCATAGATATCCTCATCCCCACGTTCTTCCGTTTCGACTTCTGACACTACTTTTAGCGCCTCTGCGTTCTCTTTAACGGCATCCTTTGTCTTCTGGATAACCAATTGCGCTCTCTCTAGCCTGACAGAGTTATACTCGCTCTTGACGGCATTTAACTGTATTAGAAGCTTCGATTCTTTCTCTGTGAGCGCTTTTATCTGTACATCAATATCGGACAGTGTTGGCAGTGACAGGTATTGAACTGATGGGCAATCTCTTTTTTCTTTCGCGATCCGTTCACATTCAATAAAATACTTGCGGATGGTTTTACCTTGCTGAGTACCTGCTATCATGCCCAGCATTTTGAAGCATTCAACACTAAGTAGCAAAACCTCAGAAGGTCTGCCGCCCGTGCTTTTGATACCTGTCCGTAAAAAGTCTTCACCTTCTATAAAGTTAGATTTTAGAGTGTCACTAGCGGTCTGTTTTTTACTCCAGCCTATCCACTGCCAAGCGTCATCAAGGTCAATAGGGAATAGATCATCTGAGTCGTACAGCGAAACTGCTAACGTCTTATTGAACATCATGTTTGTCATTTTTTTTTTCATGTGCTTTGTAATGCAGTGATTTTCCTGGCGTCGTCTTGGAGCGTCGTTAAAAACGTCGTTCAAAAACGTCGTTGTATTTTTGGGATGCTAAACAGCGGGCTAAACGAGTCTTACGCAGATGCGCCAACCTAGCGCGGGCGATTGCGATCGCTCTATAAGCCTCGTCAACGGTTCTCACTCCTGCTAGCACCTTGTAGCTCTCCCTACATGCCCTCCGCTCCGCCTTCTGTTCCGCACGCCTCGCAATTGCAGCAGGACTGAACCTGGGTTCCATTATCAATGCGTAGAGTTCGTCCTCATCTTCGGAGTTCATCTCGCTTGCTATCACTGACTCAGGTTTGTTTAGTAGTACTTGCATTGTATTTTGCTCTATATAGTGTCTGAACCTGCCGTTACACCTCCCATTACTTTGTCGCTTGACTCATGTCACTCAGTACGTCGTCAGAAGCGTTTAACAGGTATCTGTATTCCGTCGTCAGCACTTGCAGTTAAGCGCTATGGGACTGATGTATCTCTAGACCCCTTGCTGTAACTGCCTTTGCTTTTACGTTTCCACCTTGGCTTAGTGGCATGTATTCAAAATAACTCAATGTGATGTCACTATGCAATCACCGATAATTATCGATTATGCCATGAGCATCACTAAAAGTGATAGCACTGTGACATCACCAGGATGTAAACTGAGGTCAGACTAGCAGCAAATAGAAGATAATATCGGGGAAGTGTATGAGCAATGAAGTGGTACGTCAGAAGAGATTTACATTCACTATCAATCCTGAACTGGCAGAGGCATTAAAAAAACAAGCGGACGCCGAGTATAGATCGGTAGCATCTCTTATTAATGCTGTTGTGGCTGAATACCTGAAAAGTAAGGGACATGACATAGGGCAAGAATAATACCAATCGCATTATCAAAAAAAAACAGCAAAGCAGGGTAGTGACACCCTGTTTTTTATACGACGTTTTAGAGCGTCGTTTTTTATGACGTTTTAAAACGTCGTTTTGCGAAAGCACCGTATATGCCTGCCCTCTCGATCGCATTTATGACACGTTGCTTGGTTTCGACAAATTAATCTGCGACTCGATCGAGATATTCATAAAAGATTCGGGTTGGCAAGACGTATACGCCATCCTCGGTTATAAACGACGTAAATAAACGACGTTTAAAACGTCATAGTAAAACGTCGTAATCAACACACACATACACCACGGGAATAAAATCGATGACAAATGCAATTACAACCGTTCAATCACTTGCCGCTAATGACGATATCTCTATGACTGACAACGGCATAGCAGTATTCAGCTTAAATGCGGTAGCACAAATGGCTGGTGTATCCAGGGCTGCAATATCCAAGGCATTCAAGAACGTCAACCAAAGTCCATCAAAACTAGCTGAAACGCTTATACAGCAAGGCATTAAGAGTGTCAACCTAGAACGCTATGGATTGACTGGAGTACCAGACACGGCTGTTGCTCATATCCTGTTTTACTATGCCGCTGAAGCTGGGAGGTACTGCACGGTAGACGCTCGCAATTGGGTTAAGACTTATACCTCCGTGGGACTGAGGGCGTACGTCCACAACGCTCTAGGCTATTCGTCACAAACTCAATCGTCTACCATCGTTCACCAATGCCCAATAGAACGCGAAATCAAAGCAATCGACGAGCATAAAATCGCGGTGCAACAGGAAATTGACGTTCACAAGCGTACAATCACGCGGTTAGAAGATGAATACGACGACTTGAATATCCGTCAAGCAGGTTTGTATATCCAAAAATACGAACCGATCGCAAAACGCATACAGGAATGCGAGGACGTTATCGCCAACGGTATCGGTAAGAACAGTAAGAAGCACCTCTCGTAATCGTCACACGTAAACACACACTATAGGAATCATCAAGATGTACAATGCACTTGTTTTGCTCGGTCAGTCTGGTGTCGGTAAGGATGCAATTGCGAACACGCTAGTGATAAAATTATTTGAGCATTCTTTGAGCGTAAATACTGTGTGCTAAAAACTACTAAAAAACGTCTATTTTGTACTTAAAAATAGTAGTTTGAGCATTGAATGAGCATTATTAAAAGAATGAAACTTGAAAGCATTGATAATACGTGGTTTTAAGTCACCATCGCTGTTGGCGGATGTTTTGTGCCGGGGAATTTACCGATAATCAATACACAATTGAAGGTACAACTTTACACGATCGCGTCCACACCACAAGCGATATACAGCGAGGAGAAACTTGGCAAGTTCGGGCAATTTGGCTCAAGTCTGAGCAATACAAACTCATCGGTAAATCTGATTTGATTGAAGCCGAATCTGGTCAAGTTTATCCAGTAGAATACAAACGAGGACGCAAAGGCGAATGGGATAACGATGAGTTGCAAGTTTGTGCCCAAGCCTTATGTTTAGAAGAGATGACAGGACAACCTGTTAATACTGGATATATCTATTATGCCCACTCCCATCAACGGCAATTAGTAGAGATTAATGCAGAGTTACGAGAAAGTGCGATCGCTACTATTGAATCTGTGACAAATCTCCTAGAAACAGGAGCAATGCCAAAACCAGTTTACAGCAAACGCTGCCAAGGATGCAGTCTTTATTCGCAATGTTTACCCAAAGCAATCGATAAAGTCAAAAGTTACCAAGAAGTAAATTAAATCATCCTCTGGTAACTTCTAGGTTGAGGACATATTCACTTTTAACACTGTTCAAAAATCTTGTATTTAGTCCTCTTGAGAGGACTTAACCTATTAGCCTCGGAATTTATTCCAAGGCGGGTTGGCAACGAAGCGAGAGATTAAAAAGATATGGGTAATGACAAGTTTAAAAAAGGGGGGTTGGGGGGATCTTCGCGCAGTAAACAAGCTAACCAAATCGTATTGTATTGAATTTGATAACTTTCAATTAATTAAGGATTAAATCATGGGAACACTTTACGTAACACAAGCCGATGCTTTCATTGGTAAAGTTGACGAACGTCTCACCGTCAAAGCTGAACAAAAAACAATCTTGGATATCCCTTTAATTAAAATAGAAGGAATTGTAGTAACCCAAGTTGCTAGTTATTGATTCAGGCGATCGCTTTGTGCAATAAAATCCCCTCCAGAGATGAAAAACGGAGGGGAATATGTTAAACGAAATAATTACTGTCTATGCTATGATCGATGATTTGTTAAAGGCGATTAGGCATAGTGAAGACTGTCGCCGAGAGATAAATGACGCAGAAATCATTACAACTGCCATCTGCGCGGCGATGTTCTTTAATGGTAATCATAGCAAGGCTTGTAGCTATTATGTTAGACCATAATTTGATATCTAATATGTTAGAAAAGTCACGATTTAATCGGAGATTACACAGTGTCTCAATGTTAATCAACGACTTGTTTCATCAAGTGGGAATGATACTGAAAGAAATTAGTGATTCCACTGAATATCTTTTAGACTCTTTTCCAGTGCCCATCTGTGACAACATCCGGATCTTTAATGTAAGAATAATCCAGTCTGAGCAGTATAGAGCGGAGTCGGAGATGCTCCGCCTCCGGGTTACATCGCATCCAAAAAACGATATTTTTAGGGCGTTCGAGTTCAGTTATTAACAACCAAAAATGGTATTCCCGTAGAATTTGTGTTTATGCCTGGTAGTGCTAACGATATACGTGCTTTAAATGCCTTACCTTTAAATCTCCCAGCTGGTAGTAAACTTTATGGTGACTCAGCTTACACGGATTACACCATTGAAGATGACTTGGAACAAACAAGTCAAATTTTTTTACAAGTCATGCGAAAAAAGAACTCCCAGCCTCAGGATCAGCCTTGGAATCAATATATTAAACAACATACTCGGCATTATATCGAAACTGTATTTAGTAGTATCACTTGTGTTTTCCCAAAATCAATACATGCAGTCACTTATGAAGGGTTTTTACTTAAGCTACAAGCATTCATTTTTTCTTTTACTCTTCAACAAGCTTTTATTGAATAAGTAATTTATATAACTTAAAATTATTTCAGTATCTGAATGCTGGCAACAACGGCATGGCAGGTTGGCGCTACCCACCAACCCCACTTTGCCCGCCGCAGGCATCGCATCAATTGAGCGATCACAAGTTCATATCAGTCGATAACCCGCAACTTGGGTTATTAGACTTATTGCATCAATCAATGAGCTTTCACCCTAAATCCCTCTCCCAAGTTGGGAGAGGGACTTTGAAATGTCTATTGTCTACAAATAGACATTTATATGAGATTACACTTGTATCAAGTTAGCTTAATCATTTATAATTCCAGCTATAACTCCGCTAAAGCTACGCTTTTGCTCCCCGAATAGCAAGTAAGGAAGGGCTGAGATAGGGTTTTTTGACGATCGCAATTAACCGAACTTGATATTAGATGTAAACCAAGCAGGTAAGGTAAGAAAAATGCTGAAAAACAAGAATCTACTGGTAGCAGCTATTATCTGCTTGTGTTTGAGTAATGGGAATACTGCCTTTGGTCAAAATGTTGGCGTTATTTCAGCAAAAATTCAAAATACTCAGTCCGCAGTTATTCGGAACAAAAACGCAGTTACTAACTTCGAGCAAGGAAGCAATCTCTATAAACAGGGAGATTTAAAAGGAGCGGAGGCGGCTTTTCGGAGGGCAATTGAACTAGAGCCCAATTTTGCACAAGCTTATATTGCCTTGGGAAATACTCTCGACGATCGAGGTAAACCACAAGAAGCGATCGCTCAATACAATAAAGCCATTAGTCTCGATCCTCAAGACTCTAGAGCATATTTTAATCTAGGTTTGACTTTAGCAAGACTGAATCAGTTAGAACCTGCGATCGCCCAATATCAGAAAGCCATCAGCCTTGAACCCAAGTATGCTGAAGCTCACTATAACTTAGGAAATGCTCTCTACGCTCAAGGCAAGCCTACAGAAGCAGTTACCGAATATACAACAGCAATTCGCCTCAAACCAGACTATGCACCGACTTACACCCGTTTAGGAAATGCTCTCTACGATCGAGGTGAGCTAGCAGAAGCAGTTACTCAGTATAAAAAATCTATTAGCTTCGATTCTAACTATGCAGACGCTTACTATTACTTAGGAAACGCTTTATACGCTCAAGGAAAGCCAGCAGAAGCAATCGCCAACTATACCGAAGCCATTCGCCTCGCTCCGAAAAATCCAGCAGGTTATAATGCTTTGGGAAATACTCTGTACGCTCAAGGAAAACTAGAAGAAGCGATCGCACATTACCAAAAAGCCATCAGCTTCGCTCCTAATTATGCAGACGCTCACTATAATTTAGCAAGTGCTTTTTACGCTCAAGGCAAGCTCACAGAAGCAATCGCGGGCTATACCGAAGTGATTCGCCTCGATCCCAAACACGCACAAGCTTACACAGGTTTGGGAAATGCGATGGACGATCGAGGTAAACCTCAAGAAGCGATCGCACATTACAAAAAAGCCATTAGCCTTGTACCTAACGATGCATTCACTTACTATAATTTGGGAATCACTTTAGGAAGACAACAACAGCCAAAAGAAGCGATCGTTAATCTCAAAAAAGCCAGAGAATTATTCCAAGCTGAGAAAAACAAGGAGATGGTTGAGCAAGTCGATCGGCTAATCCAGAAAATTAATATCCAGACGAATTGAATAAAGAGCAGGGGAGCAGGGGAGCAGCACTTCGGCTACGCTCAGTGACCGAGGGGCAGGGGAGCAGGGGAGCAGAGGAGCAGAGGAAGAAGAATTATTAATTATTGATCAATGCCCAATGACAAATGACAAATGACAAATGACAGAGGCAAAGTCTACCTCGTAGGTGCTGGGCCTGGAGATGTAGCATATCTGACAGTAAAAGCTTACAATCTTTTAGCTGCTGCTCAGGTGTTAGTTTACGATGCTTTAGTAGATGCTCAATTATTGCAGTGCGTACCAGATGATTGTCTGAAGTTGGATGTCGGTAAACGCGGTGGCAAACCCAGTACAAGCCAAGCACAGATTAACAAGTTACTGGTAAAGCACTGTCTCTTAGGAAAACAAGTTATACGGCTCAAATCAGGCGATCCGTTAATTTTTGGGCGTTGCACTTCCGAAATTGAAGCGTTGAAAGCATCCGGTTGTGATTTTGAACTAGTACCAGGAATTTCCTCAGCCCTTGCAGCACCTTTGTTAGCAGGAATTCCCCTAACAGATCCGGTGTTAAGCCGCACTTTTGCAGTGCTTACAGCTCACGAACCAGAGGTTTTAGACTGGGAGGCGCTGTCACGGTTAGAGACACTGGTAATTTTGATGGGAGGGCGACATCTACGAGAGATTGTAGATCGACTGGTGCAGCATGGGCGATCGCACTTAACACCCATTGCCATCATCCGTTGGGCAGGAACTCCCGATCAACAAATTTGGACGGCGCAACTGGGTAATATTCTAGAACTTACCGCCGGATTATCCCTTTCTCCGGCGGTAATTGTGATTGGCGAAGTTGTTGGGCTACGCAAGTACTTACAACCTGAGAAAATAGATTGTCAGGTTTCGACTACAGCCAAAACTTTTAGCCCCCCTGTTATGTCAAGCAATTTCCCCCTATCTCCCCTTACTGGTAAAATGATTTTGGTGACACGTTCAGTTGGCCAATCGAGTCAATTTAGCGATCGCCTCATTGCATCAGGTGCAACCGTCATCGAAATGCCTACCTTAGAAATCGGCCCCCCCTCCAGTTGGGAAGCTTTGGATAATGCGATCGCTCATTTATCTGACTTCGACTGGTTAATTCTTACTTCTACCAATGGCATAGACTACTTTTTTGAAAGGCTAACTACCCAAGGTAAAGATAGCCGTGCCTTAGCTGGCATCAAAATTGCCGTCGTTGGTGAGAAAACAGCCCAAAGTCTCAAACAACGCTCTCTGCAAGCAGATTTTATTCCCCCCAACTTTGTTGCCGATTCTTTAGTGGAAAATTTCCCAGATAAATTAGATGGTAAAAAAGTGTTATTTCCCAGAGTTGAAAGCGGCGGCAGAGAAGTTTTAGTTAAGGAATTAACTCTCAAGGGAGCAAAGGTGATAGAAGTTGCGGCATATCAATCTTGTTGTCCTAGTAGTATTCCACCTGCGGCAAAGTTAGCTCTCCAAAACCGCAAGGTAGATGCAATCACCTTTGCCAGTTCTAAAACTGTACAATTTTTCTGTCAACTTACTAATAGTATATTTTCCAACAACTCTAATCCTAGCCAATTATTAGAGGGAGTTTGTATTGCCTCTATCGGCCCCCAAACCTCTAAAACTTGCCATGATTTATTCGGACGTGTGGATGTAGAAGCCGAAGAATACACTTTAGATGGTTTAACCCAAGCACTGATCGTATGGGCGACAAATTCGTAGATGGGGAGCAGGGGAGCAGCACTTCGGCTACGCTCAGTGACCAAGGAGCAGGAGAGAATAATAATTCCTGACAAATGACTAATGACTAATGCAAAACGTATAATCGGCTTAACTGGAGGTATTGCCACAGGCAAAACCACTGTCACTAATTATTTAGCTAGCACTTATAACCTGCCGATTTTGGATGCAGATATTTATGCTAGAGAGGCAGTATCTTTAGGTTCGCCTATTTTGGGTGCGATCGCTCAACGTTATGGCGAACAAATTTTACTACCAGATGGCAGCCTTAACCGCCAAAAGTTAGGTGAAATTATCTTTAATCGTCAAGATGAACGCAACTGGATAGACAATTTGATTCATCCTGATGTGCGCGATCGCTTTCTCAAAGCAATTGCTCAGTCTTCGTCACAAATACTGGTGTTAGTAGTGCCTCTATTATTTGAAGCTGGGATGACTGATTTGGTAACAGAAATCTGGGTAGTGCGTTGTTCTCAAGAGCAACAACTACAAAGATTGATACAACGAAACCATTTAAATACAGAACAGGCACGAGCCAGGATTAACAGCCAATTATCCATTGAAGAAAAAGTGGCTCATGCAGATGTCGTTTTAGATAACTCTTCTACCCTAGAAATACTACTGAAGCAGATAGATGTAGCTCTAGCTACGACAAGTAGTGACTAAATTATATTGATATTAAAATATATACATATATGACATTTTCAAGACATAAAAAGCTTATTAATTAATACTAGATAGTTAAGCAAAAAACTTATATTTCACCAAATATTGTCCAACAGTTAGGTGATTTTACAGTTGAATTTGCGTTTAATAGTACTGTAAATTTAAAAGAATGACTTTTAAATAAATTATAAGTTCGATTTTTTAAATGTTTTTAAGTGCCTTCTCTTCAATCATAACAGGTATGAACTTAAGTTTTAGTTTTTTAAATAAATTAGCTCTGGTTATCTCTCCAGTAACAGAATTAAAACAAAAGAATAAAATCCATGATTACAGACAACAAGTTTTTGGAGGCGACTACATATTTGAGCGCCTCAATGAAGGAACAATCGGGTACATGACTGGAGTAGGTAAAAGCGTTAAAGCTTGCGATCGCATTATTTTACGAGAAGGTTGTGAATCTTATCAATATCAAGTTGAAGAAATTGATTATTACTCGGCTCCATCTGATATGTGGATAGCTTTACTCAAGCAAATACCGAATGACTAAATATTAAAATTAACCGATTGCTTCAATTCTAGAGTTCAATACAGTTCAGAATTTAGAGATATCGTCTTCTTGGCACAATCGCGATCGTCCAACAGTAATCAAATGTGACGTAGCTGGCTGCATTATCTACACAAGTTGTACGTTGAGCGATCGCTACGATCGCAGCATAAGTATATTTTGTATAGAAAAATACTTATCGTAAACTGGAAAGTAAATTTTTTTATTTTAACTAAAAATCTAAGTAAACATACTAATACACTGTGACAGAAATTTGCTTACCTTTAACAAGGGACTTGAGTAGGGGTAATTAATGAATTGCCCCTACTTGTCTGCTTGCTTAATTGAGATGGTAGCTGGATTTGCGCCGCACTCTATTAGGCTGTGATTGGTTTATTATTCTCAGCTTAATTTCGGTCTAATCATGATCAAAAACATTACTCTAGATCCTCTAGTAACTGATATTCGGTGTGAAGAAATTTGTCAGATTTTGGGAGAGACTTACAACCAAGAACACTGGAACGATTGGCGCTGGCAAATGCGGCATCGGTTGACTAAGCTGGAACACTTTCAGAAGTTATTAAGGCTTAGTGCTACCGAAGAACAGGGACTTTTAATTGCACCAGAGAAGTTTGCTGTAGCCGTAACTCCATACTTTGCATCGCTACTCGATCCAGAAGATCCCCTTTGCCCACTACGGTTACAAGTGATACCACGACAAGAAGAACTAATAGTTAGTCCAACAGACATGGTAGATCCATGCGGTGAGGATGGCGACACTCCAGTACCAGGACTCGTACACCGCTATCCTGACCGAGTGTTGCTGCTTGCCCTAGATAGTTGTGCCGCTTATTGTCGTTACTGCACCCGCTCTCGTTTGGTGAGCCAAGGTGAGATGTACCCAGTAACGCGACGGTTGGATGCGATCGCCGCTTACTTGGAGGAACACACCGAGATCCGTGATGTGCTAATTTCCGGTGGCGATCCTCTATTGATGGCTGATGAACCTTTAGACAATTTGCTTAGGCGGCTGCGTGCCATTAAGCATATTGAATTTATCCGTATTGGTTCCCGCGTGCCGAGTTTTTTACCGCAGCGAATTACACCAGAACTGGTTGCCTTGCTTCGTAAACATCGTGTCTGGCTATCTGTGCATTTTTGTCATGTGCGGGAACTGACCCCAGAAGTCGCACAAGCTTGCGATCGCCTAGCTGATGGCGGCATTCCTCTAGGCAGTCAAACCGTGCTGTTAAAAGGTGTGAATGATTCTGAAAAAGCCCTAAAGAATCTGTTTCACGGTCTTCTTAAGCTGCGTGTGCGACCTTATTATCTTTATCAATGCGACCCAGTTGTTGGGACTGCACATCTGCGAACAAGTGTGCAAACTGGGCTTGATTTAATTTCTAAATTACGCGGTCATACTACTGGCTACGCTGTACCAACCTATGTAATTGATGCCCCTGGCGGTGGTGGCAAAGTCCCAATTCAAGCTGAGACTCTAGTTGCTTATGAGAATGGTACAGCTACAGTACGAAATTGGGCAGGTCAGACGTACACCTATGTAGATCCGGTAGAGCAGGACTAACACTATACATTTGTACGCGAGTCGATCGCCATCATCAAAAAGGGCCAGTTGGAATAGTAGTCTGCCAACCCAAAAATGCTAAGTGAGGACTGGGGAAACGGAAAAGGAGAAAGGTTAAGGGATTTAAACCCTTTCCCCCTTCCCCCTTACCCTTTACCCCGCCAAGTTCACTTGGCGAACTAATAGGTTGTGTTGAGTTCTTGGCAAACCAAAAAACTAAGTAATCGCAGGAGATTAGTTGGAATGTTGATTGTTGGTAATACAAACCTAAAAGGTCGAGGTGTCTTCGCACAGAAGCATTTTTTGAAAGGAGAACTCATTGAGAGAGTGCCAGTCGTTGTTATACCCGCAGAACAAGTTGAATTCTTAGATAAAACGATTTTAGGCAACTATTACTACGATTGGGAAGATAAAGCTGCGGCGATCGCTCTAGGTTTATCTTCCTTAATCAACCATTCCTACCATCCCAATACTTATTATGTGAAAAAATTCGCTGACCGAGAGTTGGATCTGATTGCCTATCGAGATATAGAAGCGGGAGAAGAAATCACTGCCAACTACAACGGTTCTCCTGATGATAAATCTCCTATATGGTTTGATGTTGTTGATGAAATATTTTCACTTAATTAAGGATTTAATAATTGGAATTCCTTAATTAAGATATTTGATTTGTACGTTAAAGCTAACAGAGAAAGCTTTCTCACTGGGAATTATAGGGCTATGGGGTTATTTATTGGTCTATGTTATGACCTTAAGGTGGACTATCTTCAGGCTGGTTTCAGTGCCTCTGAGGTGATGGAGTTCGACGATGAAGAAACTATCATCGGGCTAGAAGATGCACTATTGCAGTTAGGTCATCAGGTTGAACGTGTCGGTAATGGTAGACAACTTGCTCTGCGTTTGGCAAAAGGCGATCGCTGGGATCTAGTTTTCAATATTGCTGAGGGTTTAAAGGGTCGCTCTCGTGAAGCTCAAGTCCCGGCAATTTGCGAATTATTCGCTCAAGCTTACACCTTTTCCGATGCGCTTACCTGCGCCCTGACATTAGATAAGGCACTAACTAAGAGAGTAGTGCGCGATCGCGGTTTGCCGACAGCTTCTTTCGAGGTTGTGAATACTACCGCAGAAGCAGCAGTTGTGTCGCTGCCAATGCCACTTTTTCTTAAGCCTATGGCGGAAGGCAGTTCTAAAGGGGTAACTGGGCGTTCTCTTGTCAAAGAACGCGAGGAGCTAGTAAATGCTTATCAAGCGTTACACGAACTTTTTCAGCAACCAATACTCGTGGAAACCTTCCTTCCTGGTAGAGAAGTGACAGTAGGCATTATTGGCAATGGTAGTAACTCACGCGTAGTAGGTGTAATGGAAGTAAGTTTTACAGGACAAGCAGAAGCTTTCGCCTACACCACCCTCAATAAAGATCAGTATTTGGAACGGGTATCTTATCGTTTGCTCATAGATCCCGAACCACTGGCAGCACAGGCAAGGCAACTGGCGCTGGATGCTTACCATACTCTTGGTTGCCGTGATGCTGCGCGCGTGGATCTACGCTGCGATCCTAGCGGTGTGTTGCAGTTTATGGAGGTTAACCCATTGCCAGGGTTACATCATATCCGCTCAGACTTGCCAATTATGGGACGTTTGGGTGGTGTGACATATACAGAAATCATTGCCGAAATAGTCGAGTCTGCATGGCAAAGATATAAATGCTGAACAAGAGGCAGTGGGGCAGGCTGACAAGTGCAACAAACCTACACCAGTCAGCGACTTCCCCCTCGCCTCTGCCCTTTTTTATGCAATATGAAGTTGCTCAAACTAAACTACAGAGGGATGTTAGGTGATACGCTCATCTTATAGGGTGTTCAATAGTGTTACCTAACTGTGGAGAATATACTCATGAATTTATTATTTATGCAAACAGCAGCACCAGCTATAGATGCTGGCCCTCATTTTCCTGTTGCTTTTACCTTGGTGTATGTCGTTGGTTTTGTTGCCGCTGTCACCATTGGGTCAATAGCTTGGTACAACTCGAAACGCCCCGCAGGTTGGGAAAGCAAAGAACGTCCTGATTTTGTGCCTAAAGTTGATAAAGAAGAAACTCCAGGTCTGGGTGAACCTAAATAATAAGCAGTGATGAGTGCTGAGTTTAATAATCAAACTTACAGCAGCTTTCATTTATTTTGAACCACATTTTACATTATCCAGAAGCCTTGTAGAGACGTAGCACTACTACGTCTCTATATTTGTATATTAACTCCGCAAAGAGGTTACATTCATATCGTCGTTCAATCTGCGAATTAGACGGGATAACTCACGAATGATATTCACCGCAATTTCGGGAGTTTCTTCGATCGCATCATATAGTTGCTCTTGCGTCAGTTCTAAAAATTCACAAGGTTCTAGAGTCGTGGCAGTAGCAGATCGAGGTTGAGTATCGAATACTGCCATCTCACCAAAATATTTTCCCTGTTCCACCTCTGCCAACTGTTTATTCCCAATGTGAACTTTAACTCGACCGGAGACGACAATATAGAGCGATCGCCCTTCTTCTCCCTGTCGAAAGATGGTGTAATTAGCTGGGAATGACAATTCGTTCATCACTGAAGTGAGCCGCACAATAAAATCATCCCGCAATTCCTTAAAAATCGGGACTCGCCGGACAAATAATAAACGGTCAACACTGGTTAGCATAATTACAAGTTACAAATCCAACATTACTGAACATCTCAAAACTGAAGTCAGAGGGCGATTAGTCATATTACCGATGTTGAATGCTAGCCGTCAAGGATATCCGAGCCTTTATTTACCATCTGACAAGGGTTCTCTTCAATCAGAGCGATGCCTACGGCGGTAAACTACGCCTAGAAGTTTCTCAAACAATAGCTCAGTATTCAATACTACTCGTTTTGTGGATTTTGAACTCAGAATTTAGTTTAGGGAAAAGGTTATACCATTTTAGATTTTGGACTTCGGCTCCTTTCGACTTCGCTCAAGGCAAGTCGCTCAGTCGAACGATTTTAGATTTTGGATTGGGAATTACCTTGGTACGTCTGGCTTGGTGTGAATCCATCTGTCGCAATCATTAGACTTCTTGCATAAGTCGGGAAAAGGGGAAAAAGTTCTGTATTGTCCCCTTCCCCTTTAACCTTTACCCTTTTCCCCAAGAATGCAAAAAGCACAAATGCCAAGAGGTCTATTTTTCAAATTGGTATTAGAGGTTTTTCTTTCCCTTTTCCGCTCATAAGTGTGAATGGGTGAAAGCCCAAAATATATAGTGAAATTGTCAATCACTTTTATTTATCATTTTAAAAAACAAGAGTATTTGCTCTTATTTGGCTGAAAGCCATAATATTGACTTCATGAGCTCCCAAGGTACCTTGCTGAGAAAACAATCACCAATTTGATTGGAGGCGATGCCTCTAAAAATTGGGTAATTGGCTGATAAATAACGAATATCGCTCGGTTGTCGTTAGAAAAACAGTCACAAAATCTCCTAACCTGCCCTCACATCGAGAAGCAGAAAGGACTAAGACAAACAGCATTGAATTACTGTGAGCAACAATTATGGCTTGGCTAATTAGTACAGTATTGATTGGAATCTCTGTCGCTTTTGCAACTACCTTTGACGACAACTTATATTTGACAGCTTTCTTCGGAAAAGTCAATCGTAGCTTTCGTCCTAAGCATATTGTTCTCGGTGAATTTCTGGGATTTACTACTTTAGTATGTGCTAGTCTCCCTGGTTTCTTCGGTGGTCTGATTATTCCCAGCACCTGGATTGGTTTACTAGGTTTACTTCCCATCACCATTGGTATCAGTAATCTCATCAGTCGAGAAGAAGAGGGAGAGACAGTGCAAGCGGTGTCAATTGACTTAACCTCTCCTGTAAAATCTGCACGCCAGAAGAAATCACTATTAGCAACCATCCGCGATCCGCAAACTTACCGTGTTTCTGCTGTCACCATTGCCAATGGAGGAAACAACATTGGAATTTATGTACCGTTGTTTGCCAGTAGCAATCTTCCAAGTTTGGGCGTAATCGTCTGTGTTTGCTATTGCACTGTTGGGATGTGGTGCTTACTCTCTTACAACCTGACTCGTAATCCTCTGATGACTCCGGTTTTAACTCGCTATGGTCGCAAAATCTTCCCCTTTATCTTAATTTACTTGGGACTCTCTATCTTAATTAAAAGTGAAACATATCGACTTTTACCTAGTCTGGCAATGCTTGGGAATTAGGTATGAGGCGATCGCAATTCTTGATGGGTGCTATGTCCCTGAGTGTAAGCAAAAAAATCAGCGATAGTTTCCCATCCCAAAAAATTTGTTAATCACTTAAATTTATCAATATGAATAACAATAATATTTGCTCTTATCAATCAACTTATCTAAAGTGAGAATAAAGCACATTATCGATGGCTCTTATAAAAGCAACTCTACCAATAGGAAGCAGATTATGAAGGAACTAATGAATCAATTAAACTCTAAAAAATTAACTCAGTGGCTCGTAAAAGCAGTATTTCTGGTAGTTGTCGCGGGATTTACTCTGCTTATCCAGCCCAGCGCTAGAGCGCAAACACTAACACCATCCATACCTACGGAATCTGAACTAGCTCCAGTTGAATCACCAATGGAGCCTGTAACAGCACCAGTAATATCTCCGGTTGTACCCCCAATAGTGTCTGTAGCAGATAACGTTAGACATTTATTACAAACCAATGAATGTGTTGGTTGTAATCTGGCTGGGGCAATCTTAAAGGATGTAAACCTGCAAGCAGCAAACTTGGAAGGTGCTAACTTACAAAATGCAGACTTAGAAAGGGCTAACCTACAACAAACAAACTTACAAGGGGCTAACTTTCAAGGAGCAGATTTAGGCAAGGTAAACCTTTGGGGAGCAAACCTAGTGGGAGCAAACCTATTTGATGCAGACTTAGAAAAAGCCAACCTTTTGGGAGCAAACCTGCAAACAGCTAACCTACAGAACGCAGACTTTGAGAAGACGAATCTGACAAATGCAAACATTCAGGGAGCTAACCTGATGGGCGTTGATTTGGAAGATGCAATCAGACCAGAGGGATTTGCTATTCGGTAATTAAACTGAAGTTCTCCGTACAAATTTCCTAAAAAACCTTAAAAGCCTGATTCAATAATGAATACAGGCTTTATTTTAATATTTATAAGGTCGCCGCGATCGCTTCCTTTGCCACTTAATGATATAAAGCGTGTTTTATATCATATCGCTTGTGATATCATGTCCGCATAATTAGTTATGCTAACCACAGTCATTGCACCCCACCCCCAGCCCCTCCCCGCTCTTCGGGAGGGGAGACAAAGCGTAGCTTTGGCGGGGGTGGGGTTCTTCGGGTTTAATAAGTAATCAAGCGGACATGATATTACTTCTGAATTCTGCTGTATTATCAGTCATTTAATTCCATCAATTCTTTTGTTTTCAAATTAGCCGCTACAGGTTGAGAACATGCAATCTGAGGAGAAATAGAGCAAATTGCCTCTGTAGTTGTTTCAAAACAATTTGATAACCCAATTGTTTCTAACAATCCTGTACGTTCTAGTAGTTGTTGGACTTCAGGTTGTAAACCTGTGAGAATTAAGCGGCAATTGTGCCGTTCCAAGTCATGATAAATATCTTCTAAAGCTACTAATCCAGTTGTGTCCATATTTGGTACAAACCGCAACCGGAGAATTAAATATTTTACTTCCGGTTCATCGCGGAGGAAGGTAGCAAATCGTTCAGCAGCACCAAAAAATACTGGGCCATCTACACGATAAACGGCAATTTCCTTACCTAATTCCAAAGGAGTACCAGGGGGAAATACTTCGGTTTCAGGTATTTTGGCTAGGCTCAATTCGCTCATGCGTTTGATGAACAATGCTCCGGCTGCAATCAATCCCACTTCGACAGCGAGAACTAAGTCAAACAAGATTGTCACTAGCCAAGTGAGAATCATCACCGCAAAGTCGGAGTAGGTAGCACGCATCAATAAACCAATGGCTTCCCACTCAACCATCCGTAGGCTAACCACCATCAGAATCCCAGCAAGTGCTGCTAAAGGTATCTGTGCTGCTAGGGGCGCTAAAGTTAAAACAATAATCGCTAAAGCAACACCGTGAATTACCCCAGATAGTCTAGTTTTACCGCCAGAACGGACATTTACAGCAGTCCGAGCGATCGCACCTGTGGCAGGAATACCACCAAAAAATGGCACAATCATATTAGCCAAACCTTGACCAATTAATTCGCGATCGCTATTATGTTTCTCGCTAACCGTCATCCCATCAGCCACTACCGCCGATAGCAACGATTCAATACTTCCCAGTGCAGCTAAAGCCAAAGCTGGATTAATTAATTCTCGAATCACACTAAAATCATTCCAGTGGGGAATACCTTGAGGCATCGGTAAAGATTGAGGAATTGTGCCAATTGTTGGTACATTCAGATGGAAAGCAGAAGCGATCGCAGTTGCTAACACCAGTCCCACTAAAGAACCTGGTATTGTGGTATTGATTCTGGGCCACAAAAGATTAGTTGCAATCACCACAACTGCTAAGGCAACTGCTGCCCAATTAAGAGCTTCTACATGAGTTAGACTTTGCCAAAGTCCCGGCAAAAAATGTTCGCTACGCGGTAATTTTAAACCAAAGAAATTATTTAACTGACCACAAAAAATAATTACGGCAATACCATTAGTAAAACCTGCCGTTACTGGATAGGGAATAAACTTGACTAACTGTCCCAGTTTGGCAACCCCCAAGGCAATTTGGATAATTCCAGCCATCACCCCAGCAATCCAAACTTTCTCAAGCCCGTACTTGGCGACAATTCCCACCAAAACTACAGCCATTGCACCTGTTGGCCCTGTAATCTGTACTGAGGAACCACCAAAAATTGCGGCGACAATTCCCGCCACAATCGCGGTGTAAAGTCCCGCCTTTGGTTCTACACCACTGGCTACCGCAAAGGCTAAAGCCAAAGGCAATGCCACCACTGCTGCTGTTAGCCCTCCCGTCAAATCGCCACGCAGTCCACTAAACAAGCTACCCAGCCGCAAAATCTGTGGTTCTTTGAGGATATTAGATGTTGCCATATCGTCATTTTCAACTCTTATACACAATTTGCTGAAGCACACACAAATGTTATTCCATCTTTTCGGTAGATTTCATCAGGATTGTCGAAAATTCCCTGATTGCGTATGGGTTTTGGTTCAAGTTCGCCTATTTACTGATTAATAAAAGCGCAGGTTTACTTGACATAATGGATATAGTAAGTGTATATAAAGATGGCGATCGCTACAGAGTTTCTTTAGCAGGGCGATGGCCGGTAGGTTTAAAGCTCTGCGTGTTTTGGCAGATAAGCTCGAACATGAGGAAGTAAGGCACGGTAGTAGCTAGCGTCAGTGCAGCCTAAAAATTTGATGTTTTTAAGCAAATCAGCATCTTTTTAGTATTAACTTTATAATTTACATGAGTACAAATTTGGTAAATACTAATGTTGCAATCGATTGAAGGAGTGTACAAGAACGGTAATATACAACTTTTAGAGTTACCATCTGATGTATCAGAAAGCCGTGTTATTGTAACTTTTTTAGAACCCGAAAAATATCAAATCCAAAAGCAGATAATGCGGTTTGGTATGTTTTTTGGGCATAAACAATCAACAGAAAACGATTTTAAAATTACTGAATTTCATAGAGATACCGAAGACAGCTTAGACTGGTTATAGTAATATATAACCGCATCAGGATTAGTTACGATTCTTTGGTAATGAGTTAACAAAGCTGTTTGTCGGAATCGCACAAAATCATCATGTCATAGAGAGTGCGATCGCACCAAAATAGCATCGATATTTCTGTGGAATAACTTGCTTGTTAAGCTTTTTTGGATCGCGTGTAAGTTTTTTGTTCAAGTTCGCCAATTTGCTAATTAATAAAAGCGCAGGCTTGCTTGACATAATGAATATAGTATATATAGACAGTCAGAGATCGCTACAGAGTTCTTTAGCAGGGCGACGGCTAGTAGCTTTTAAAGCTCTGGCTTTTTTGTGAGGATAAACTGAGGTCATGTTAAACGCAATTTGTTATCTCAAAACTTAAGATAGCAGAAGGCTGCACTTTACACAAAATTTAAGAACAGAAAGTAAGATTTCATTGATTATTACGAGGCAGCAAAAGCGTACTTTGTTTAAACTTGAACATAGTATAATTTACTACTTTAATCTAAGTAGTATCTAGAAGAGAGAAACATTATGGGACTAGGCGATCGCATCAGCCGCATAATCAGGGCAAACCTGAACGACATGGCAGGTAATTTCAATTACGGAGAAGGCGCAGTGTTTATTGCTGGAGGAACAGCGGCTGGTGCTGTCGTTTCTCAAACCGTTGGTGGCATGGGATTAGCAGCCGCAGGAACAGCTATTGGTATTGGTGCGCCTCACTTGATGGCTACAGGAGCAGTTGCTGGTATGGCTGCTTATGGGACTAAGAAGGGAATAGAAAACCGAGATCCCTTGGTTTTGGGTGCGGCAGGACTAGGAGCGGTTGGTGGTGCTGGAGTTTCTGCCACTGTTGGAAATATGGGGTTACTTGCAGCCGGAAGCGGCTTTAGCATTGGTATGGTTCCTGTTGCTGCGGCTGGTGCAGTAGTTGGACTTGGTGCTTATGGTTTATTGAGGCTTCTTGATGGAGGTCAAGATACTAATGACCCAAAGAAAGTTATTGAATCCCTCAACCAAACACGACTAAGCATAGTGCACAACATTCATTATGTTAAAGCTAGCAAAGAAAGGGTGCAAATAAATTACAAGCAAGCTCAAAAGGAAGTCCAAACTTGGTATCGAATAGCTGTATTAGCTATGAAAAAAGAACGTGAGGATTTGGCTCGTGAAGCCTTGACTCGTAAGTATACTCACCAGCAAACTGCTGATACCCTTGAAAATCAGCTTAATCAGCTAATAACAATAATAGATAATCTCAAAAGTGACTTAAGGTTTATAGAAAGAACAACTGCCCAAATTAAAACAGAAGCAAGCTCAAGCTATGGGTGGGTTTAACAATGGCAAAAAAGGCTCCTAATGAATTCCAAAAACTGGTACGAGGGATGATTCGGAATTTTGCCGTTCTAGTGAATGAGCCAAAGCCTGCGAAAGCCAAGAAGACAGAGATTAAAAAAACAGCTTTTACCAAATCCCAATCTCAACCCAAGCAGGAAGCAAAAAAGCGATCGCGTCATATTCCCCTATCAGTTCGTTTTACAGTTCTGCGAAGAGATGGTCATAAATGTGTTTCTTGTGGAAAAAGTCCACCAGAAGTCACGCTAGAAGTTGATCATAAAGAGCCATTTTCTAAAGGAGGCACTAACGACATTAGTAACTTGCAAACGCTGTGCTTCGAGTGCAATCGTGGCAAAGGTGCAAGTAGCTGAATATAAAGGATATAAATTTCCGTCAAAGATTATAGATAGCCCTTCAGTGAATTTACTGGAGGGTATTTGCTATTCTAAAAAGACTTTATCTCAACTCAGAAAGGATAAAAACCCGATCGTACTTTGCCTTCTTTCTTCTAATTTATTCCTCTTCAAAAACAAAAACCAGTGACACAAAACTCTAAAACAGGTGTAGCATTTATTGCAGGCGGAACTATAGCAGGTGCTGGTGTTTCCGCAACAGTAGGCGGGATGGGACTAGCAGGTGGATTTGGTGCAGTTGGCATTGGTGCAACTCCTGTAGTCGGTGCTGGTGCTGTGGCTGGTGCAGCTGCTTATGGCGCTTTTAAAGCCATAGCCGAAGGAGATGCAGTTGCCTTCGCTACAATGGGAATTGGCGCAGTCGGCGGTGCAGGTGTTTATAGCGTCGTCGGTGGTATGGGTTTAGTCGCACCGAAAGTAGGGCTAGCATTTGGTATTGGTGCAGTACCGATGGCAGGAATTGGTGCAGTAGTCGGACTCGCCGCCTATGGTATTGCCAAACTGTTAGACGAATCGGAAGTTAGCGAAACTCCAGCACAGCTTTTTGAGCGGATGGAAGAGAAAGTTTTACAGATGGGCTACTATTCCGAAGCAGTGATGGAATTAGAAGCATTTTTATCGGGTGATGATCTCAACCAAAAATTTGCTGTTTTGGAAGTTGAAAATGAGTTACAAGCACTTAAAGCTGAATTCAAAAAAAAATCAGAATTTGTTACGCCTAAAGCTTCTACTCCCAATATTGAACCAGAAAAAATATCTCTGACAACGCAGCTACCTGAAACCTGGAGATGTGTACGCATACTCAAAGGACACTTAGCGGCAGTTAATGCGATCGCAATCAGTCCTGATGGTACTACCTTAATCAGTGGCAGTGATGACAGACAAGTTAATTTGTGGAACTTGAAAACCGGAAAATGGTTTTATACATTCTCTGGACAAGCAGAAGCAGTTTTATCTGTTGCAATCAGTCCTGATGGACAGCAAATTGCAAGCGGTAGTGTAGATCGCAAAATCAGCAGTTGGCAGATAGACACAAAAAAATTTTTCCAAACATACTTTTATTTAAACTCTAGCTATAGTCATAATGGTTTTGTTAACTCAGTAGCCTACAGTCCTGATGGGGCAATTCTTGCAAGTGGTGCTGCCGATAAGACGATTAGAATTTGGGGACGCTACACGGGAACAGTAAAACGTACTTTGAATGGACACTCAGATGCAGTTTTATCTGTCGCCATTAGTCCTGATGGTAAAATTATTGCAAGTGGTAGCGCAGATCAAACTATTAAGCTTTGGGATACCAAAACTTGGGAACAATGCTACATTCTCAGCGAACATTTGGGTGCAGTAAATACAGTCGCCATCAGTTTTAATAGTCAAACTCTTATTAGTGGTAGTACAGACACCACAATTAAACTGTGGAATCTCCCAACTGGAGAATTAATTTCTACTCTGACTGGACACTCAACGGCGGTTTTGTCCGTTGCCATTAGCCCTGATGGAAAAACCCTCGCCAGTGCCAGCAGAGACGGTACAATCAAACTTTGGAAGCTCCCCACTGGGGAACTACTACAAAATCTTTCCGGGTGTAATCCCGTTGCTTTCAGCCCTGATGGTAAAACGCTAGTAAGCGGCGCTAATGGTGGAAGCATCAAGATTTGGAGTCAATTTACTCTCGACTCTAAATTATCCGGGGAATGGTGGGAAGTCTTAGGCGTAAATCAGAGCGATCGCCCCAATGTTGTTAAAATTGCCTACCGCCGATTAGCAAGATTGTATCATCCTGATGTTAATAGTTCTGCGATCGCAAAAGCCTCAATGCAAGCAATTAATCGAGCTTATAAAGAATTCCAACAGCAGGTAATATAAAGTTAGCAGTTTATCCATGCTAGTCAAAATATGAATAATCTTTGAGGAAATAGTGTCATGTTTCAACATTTAGTAGAGTCGATAAATTTTGAAGAATTCGTAGAATTCAAACCGGAAAAAGGCAGATATGAATTACATAAAAGAGCAATAGTTGAAATACAGCCGACAGGGGAACATGAGTTAGTTAGAGCATTTCTAATTAGAGAACTCAATTTTGAAATTCGCAGGTTTAACCTAGCTTATTCGATTCCTGCTCAAGCATTAATCAAATCTGTTGATAAAAAATCTGGTTATATTCCAGATGTGCTGGTATTGAATATCCCTAACTTAATTAATGAACCACTTTGGAAAAAATCATCAACAGTTACTCAAGCGGCATCAATTCCATTAGTAGTAGAAGTTGTGAGTACAAATTGGCGAGATGATTACTTTCTAAAATTTGCGGAATATGAGGAAATTGGGATTTTAGAATATTGGATTGTTGACTATGCTGCTCTTGGTGGAAAACGGTTTATTGGCAATCCCAAACAACCAGCAATATCAGTTTACAGATTAGTAGAAGGCGAGTACCAAGTAACTCGGTTTTGTGGTAATGATCAAATTCAATCACCAACTTTAACAGAGCTAAATCTAACTGCTGAACAAGTGTTTAAGGCTGCTTCGGGAGAACAGTAATGAACATTGTGCTAATACTGAGTACTTATGTACTGAGTATATTCTCTGCACATTATGGGCGGTATTGCGACTTAGCACTCTTGATTATTTTTGACGCACTCCGATAAACTTCCCGTATCATGTGTCAGCAGAGTAAGATATTTAACCCTTGAGAAGTATTGACATATTAAAAAATTTGAGAATTCATCTTGCATATTCTGAAAAAACATTATAAATTATTAGATAATAGGGGAATAACCTGACTTATTAGTGTCAAAAACTAATCCTGCTCAAGTAAATACACTGCAACCAGTTTGAACTTCACACAAAGCCTAAACAGCACTGAAGATATGTTTTTGTTTGGTAAAGCAAAGATTCTGGACAGACAAGGGAACAATAAATAATCTAAAAATATATCTTATGTGACTGTTTTTAGGAATCATGTTACTACTTGCGGTGGAGAGCAACAACTAGAATTCACCAAAATAGTAATAGATTACAAGCAATTAACTAACAATAAATCTGCTAATATTTATGCAAATTTATTTCTTGTTAGTTGATTATTTTTTTGCCCAATTATCTTTGCTATTCAAAGAATCGTTTTTGTTATGCTGAGAATAGCAAAAATAATAAATGAAGACACATCTACCACAAATTCACAATCCTTATGGAGTTATTCTGGCAATGTACATAAACGAATTGGAAACTACTGAGAATTTAAAAGAAGTCGAAGAAGCATGGCTAGCACTAGAAAAATCAATTCTCTATTATCAAGGTCGCCCTGTTGGAACAGTAGCGGCTTATGATGCTTCTGTAGAAGCGCTCAATTATGACCAGTGCTTTATCCGAGATTTTGTCTCTTCAGCTCTAATTTTTCTGATTAAAGGTAGAAGCGATATTGTTCGTAATTTCTTAGAAGAAACCTTAAAGTTACAGCCTAAAGAAAAGGCATTAGATGCCTATAAGCCAGGAAGAGGATTAATCCCAGCTAGCTTTAAAGTAGTATCAGAAAATGGGCAAGAATATTTAGAAGCCGACTTTGGAGAACATGCGATCGCTAGAGTTACACCTGTAGATTCTTGCCTATGGTGGATTATTTTATTGCGCGCTTATGTAGTCTCCACAAAAGATTTTTCTCTCGCCTATCAACCTGAATTCCAAAATGGGATCAGGTTAATCATGGAAATCTGTTTGGCGAATCGTTTTGATATGTACCCAACGCTGTTGGTTCCAGATGGCGCTTGTATGATTGACCGTCGTATGGGCATTTATGGACATCCTTTAGAATTACAAGTCCTCTTTTACACGGCATTGCGTGCATCTCGTGAACTGCTAATTTGTCAAGGTAATTCTGATATTGTTGAAGCCATTGATAACCGTTTGCCTCTTTTATGCGCTCATATTCGCCAGCATTATTGGATAGATATTAATCGTCTGAATGCAATTTATCGCTTTAAAAGTGAAGAATATGGCAAGGCTGCTGTTAATCTATTCAACATATATGTAGATTCTGTTCCTTATTATGAATTGGACAAGTGGCTACCAAAAAAAGGTGGTTATCTAGCAGGTAATGTTGGCCCATCGCAGCTAGATACTCGCTTCTTTTCACTCGGAAACTTAATGGCAATCATTTCCGACTTAGCCACCGAAGAACAATCACAAGCGATTATGACTCTCATTGAGGAACGATGGGATGATTTGGTGGGAGATATGCCAATGAAAATTTGTTTCCCAGCTTTGGAACATGAAGAATACAGAATTGTGACTGGATGTGACCCCAAAAATATACCTTGGTCGTATCATAATGCTGGTAGTTGGCCTGTTTTAATGTGGATGTTGGCGGCGGCGGCGGTAAAAACTAATAGAACAAATCTTGCACAAAAGGCGATTGAAACTGCCCAAGGACGCCTCAGTACAGATGAATGGCCAGAGTATTACGATGGGAAAAAAGGGCGACTGATTGGGAAACAAGCTCGGAAATATCAAACTTGGACAATCACTGGGTTCTTATTAGCAAAAGAACTGATGGCAAACCACACATATTTACCATTAATCAGCTTTGGAAAATTACCCGCAGAACAAGTTTCTAGAGCGTGTGAGTTTGAAATTGCCAGTGTAGACCCATATATGACTTGATAGGGAAGTTATTCAATTTTAGATTTTAGATTTTGGATTTTAGATTTTTACTTCAATCCAAATTCAAATCTAAAATTGATAGAGTTAGGAGTTATTCAATTTTGGATTTTAGATTTTAGATTTTTACTTCAATCCAAAATCCAAAATTCAAAATCTAAAATTGGCAGAGTTGGGAGTTAGAATACAAAAGCCTCCTGACTCCTGAATCGTGTTTTCATGACAAACCCCCGTCAATTAGCTTTTATCGCCCTGCGAGATGTTCACAAGGGGGCTTATGCTGATGTTGCTCTAGATAGAGTGCTGCAAAAAGTTAATTTGCCTGATTGCGATCGCCGCTTGGTGACAGAATTGGTTTATGGGAGCGTCAGAAGGCAGCGCACCCTGGATACTCTCATCGATCAATTCGCTAAAAAGAAATCTCATCAACAACCACAAGACCTCCGCACTATCTTACATCTGGGCTTCTACCAGCTGCGTTATCAAGAGCGTATTCCCGCCTCAGCTGCTGTTAATACCACAGTCCAACTCGCTAAAGAAAACGGTTTTTCTGGACTCACGGGTTTTGTTAACGGTCTATTACGCCAGTATTTAAGACAAGCGGGGGAGCAGGGGGGCAGCACTTCTCTACGAGAGGCTGCGCCAACGGCTACGCTCAGTGACCAAGGGGCAGGGGGGCAGAGGAGCAGGGGGGCAGAGGAGAAAGATTCTTTGTTAGTTCCCCAGTCCTCAGTTACCCATTTCGATCCGTTAGAACTTCCAGAAAACCCTGTGGAACGCTTGGGCATTTTACACAGTTTTCCTGACTGGATTATTCAAGTTTGGTTGGAACAACTGGGTTTGGCTGAGACAGAACAACTCTGTGAATGGATGAACCAATCACCAACTATTGACTTACGAATTAATCCACTTCGCACTTCCATTGAGGAAGTTGAGGCGGCTTTGCAATCTGTCGGTATTTTGGTGAGACGGATTCCTCATTTACCCCAAGCTTTACGATTTATTGGTAACACTGGATCAATTCAAAAACTACCTGGTTTTAAAGAAGGGTGGTGGACTGTACAAGATAGTAGCGCTCAATTAGTTGGTCATTTGCTCGACCCCCAACCAGGTGAGGTGGTAATTGATGCCTGTGCTGCACCAGGGGGGAAAACAACCCACATTGCTGAATTAATGGCAGATAAAGGTAAAATTTGGGCTTGCGATCGCACTCCTTCTCGTCTTCGCAAACTCCAAGAAAATTCTCAACGGCTAAATTTACAATCTATTCAAATTTACACTGGCGACAGCCGCCACTTTGCCCAATTTCAAAACACCGCAGACCGTGTATTACTTGATGCTCCATGTTCTGGTTTGGGAACTATGCACCGTCATGCTGATGCACGTTGGCGACAGACACCAGAATCCGTCCGAGAACTTTCGGTGCTGCAACGAGAATTACTAACACATACCTCAACTTTTGTCAAACCTGGTGGTGTATTAGTTTATGCCACCTGTACATTGCATCCGGCAGAAAATGAAGAAGTGATTTCGGCGTTTTTGTCTGAGTCGCCTGATTGGCAAATTGAGTCTCCTAGCGGCGTTGAGTTACCTGATTCTACCGAGAGGACACCTCAAGGTTGGTTTAAACTTTGGCCCCATCGACAGGACATGGATGGTTTTTTTATGGTGCGCTTAAGAAAAACCAATAATTCCGAGTGAATACTGCTTAGGATTGTACGATTTGGTGGAGGCCTGAATCTACCAGAGGAGGCAGCAATGGTTTCCCCTTCCAATGTGAAAAACTTAGTTAAAATCCTGATTGGAGCAGCCTGGATTGATGGCAGAATCCAGCCAGAAGAACGGCAATATCTCCGCGAAATAGCTCAAGCAAAAGGTTTAGCTAACGACCCAGAAATTAAGCCTTGGCTGTACGAATTAGTTCCTGTACAGCCAAAAGAATGCTATAACTGGGTGCGAGAGTATCTAGGCGATCGCCCCAGTCTTGAAGATTGCGAAAATCTGATTGAAGCCATCAGTGGTTTAATTTATAGCGATGGTGAAGTTGCCGTCGAAGAAGCCAGACTCCTGACAGAATTGCAGGATATAGCGAAGCCGAATGAGTCAAATCAACCAGCTCACACTGCGCTTCTCAAACAAATTCAAAAGCTTTACCGCCGTTGGGTTGAAGTCCAAAACTAACATGGAACTATGAGTTGATCCAAAAGGAGGCGGTGAATTATCTCACTGCCTTTTTGTGTATCTTTGTCCCCATACTCCGCGATAAATCAAATAAAAGGGAAAAGGTTAAAGGTTAAAGGGGAAAGGGGAAAGGGATGATGATTGTCGCGCCACAAGAGGCGAGGTTTTTACCTTCCCCATAAAATTTGGATTATTTCGCGCCACAAGAGGCGAGGTTTTTACCTTTCCCCCTTCCCCTTCTTTATAAATCAAGACGCGATAAATCGCGTCTCTACATGAGGGTTTTGCGGTTATCTGAACTGTGTTGGCTTAAATCCACGTTCCTGAAGATGCTACTTTTAGACATTCTTTAAGAAACTGCTGGGGAATTTCTCTACTTTCTCCCCAATGCTGATGAACATAAGAAGCATGAATATTTGCAGGTAAACCCCATCCTTCGCATCCCATATTTTCTTCACAATCGTAGCGAGAGGTTTTAAATAGGGGTTGAGTGGGAGTTAAGGTTAAATGGGAACGATGAAACTCATGTCCGTAAACAGTCGTATTTGCCTTAACTAACAAATTATCTTGCAAAGCGACTGCACGACGATAGCCCAAAGTTAAACGTCCACCCATCACAGCAGATGTCGGTAGCACTCCCGCCATTGACCAAGATTTACCTTCAAAATCGATAATTTGCTCGCACAAATACATTAATCCGCCACATTCGGCAACTGTAGGTATTCCTTGAAGTATTGCTGTTTTCACTGCATGACGAACGCGAGAATTTTCTGCTAATTGCTGGGCAAAAACTTCCGGGAAACCACCGCCAAAATACATTCCCTGGATATCTTTTGGTATGTCAGCATCTTCTAAGGGACTCCAGAAAACCAATTCTGCACCAAGCTGTTGCAGTAAATCAAGATTGTCTTGGTAATAAAAATTAAAAGCGCGATCGCGGGCTACTGCAATCCTAACTGGGGATAAGGGAGATAAGGAGGCTGAAACAGAGGGAAAAAGGGGTTCTGATTTTAACAAAGGTAATAAGCGTTGCCAATCAAAGCAACTATCTCCTAAATCCGCGAGGCGATCGATTAAAGCATTGAGTTCGGGAAGTTCGGCTGTGGGTACTAAACCCAAATGGCGATCGGGAATTGTAATGTTATCTTGACGGCGCATTACGCCGAGAATGGGTAATTGTAAGGGTTCTAGGGAATCTTTGAGAAGAGAGAGATGGCGATCGCTCCCGACGCGATTTAATACTACCCCAGCTATTTTAATTCGGGGATCAAAAGATCGATAGCCATGAGCGATCGCAGCCACAGAACCAGATAAACGACTGCAATCAATCACCAACACCACAGGTAAATTTAACAGCCGTGCAATGTGTGCCGTACTCGCAAAATCAGTAGGGGATTGGGCATGATTATTCTCCTTGTCCCCATGCCCCACGCCCACTTGCCCTGAGCGAAGTCGAAGGGATTCCCCATGCCCAATTCCATCAAACAACCCCATTACCCCTTCCACTAGGGCGTATTCACTCAGTTGGCCATGATGGGCGAAACATTGCTGAACGTAGGCTTCGGAAGTCAGTACGGGGTCTAAATTGCGACAGGCACGACCAGTTACGTGTTGATGAAACATTGGATCGATGTAGTCTGGCCCTACCTTAAAAGATTGCACCAGGCGATCGCGACGGCGTAAAGATGCTAAAAGGGTGAGCGTGACTGTTGTCTTACCCACCCCACTACGTTCCCCAGCAATGACTAAAGCCATAAATGAAACAAATTAGGTTTTTATGCAGCAACTATTTCGATTATTGGCTGTGTGTCTATCGTCACTTTTTGCAAAAGCAGATGCACCAGTTTATTAAACCGACTAACTCAAACTTATACCAATTAGAAACAAGAAAACCAGCCAATTAGGGGAGTTGGGCTGAAAAAGTCTAATAGTATAGTTGGAAATTAGCCGAGAGTCAGATAGCAATAAGCTACCAAAAAAGGAACGTTTTATGATAGTCGTGCATCATCTTAATAACTCGCGATCGCAGCGTGTGCTGTGGCTGCTTGAAGAATTAGGTATCGAATACGATATTAAATTCTATGAACGCGATGCCAAGACGATGATGGCACCGGAGTCGCTACGCCAAGTTCATCCCCTCGGAAAGTCACCAGTAATCACAGATGCAGACTTGGCGATCGCTGAGTCGGGTGCAATTATTGAATACCTAATCGAGCGCTATGGTAATGGTCGGCTAGTCCCAGCCTCCGGTACACCAGAGTATCTGCGCTATAAGTATTGGCTGCATTACGCTGAAGGTTCGGCAATGCCACCACTAGTAATGCGGCTGATATTGAACAATTTTGGAGCTGGCGACAGTAGCGTGGTTAGCGGATTTGTCGCGCCTCAAATTAAACTTCACTTTGACTACATAGAAGACGAACTCCGTAAAAATACGTGGTTTGTAGGCAATGAATTTACCGCCGCCGATATCCAAATGAGCTTTCCCCTAGAAGTAGTCGCTACGCTCCCCGAAGAAGTTGAGAATCGGCCAAAGCTGAAAGAATTTGTCGAGCGCATTCATGGACGACCTGCTTACAAACGCGCCCTGGAGCGTGGAGGTAAATACGAGTTATCCTTTCAATAGACTTCTTCCATGAATCGAAGCCCTCACCCTAAATCCCTCTCCCAAGCAAGGCTATGGTGTACACAAAAGTCTTTTAAAGCTGTCCCACGTCTTGACCTGCAATGCCAATGCATTGAGCTGTTATGCCAATACATCGACTTGTTATGCCAATGCATTGAGCTGTTATGCCAATACATCGACTTGTTATGCCAATACATCGAGCTGTTATGCCAATGCATTGAGCTGTTATGCCAATACATCGACTTGTTATGCCAATACATCGAGCTGTTATGCCAATGCATCGACCTGCAAAGATTAGCCCACCCTAAGTTATACCAGTTCGCAATTCGCAATTAAGAAACTTAGATGCAGCAAGACTTTCCTAATTTACATCTGTTGCTTCATTTTGGAGAATTGGTATTACACAGCAACTCTAAAAGACTTGTGTATACAGCGTAGCCCAAGCTTGGGAGCTACGCTGTATACACAAGTCAAATTACCCTCCTTAATCCCCCCTTAGAAAAGGGGGAAACAGGAAATTAGTTCCCTCCCCTTTCCAAGGGGAGGGTTAGGGTGGGGTAAAACTGACGCGAAAAATCAGATGAGTAAACTATTTCAGACTTGTGTATACACCGTAGAGCTTGGGAGAAAGCTGGGGCAATACGGTTCGGTTAAGATTTTTTGATGAAAATTATTGCTCGCCAAAAACGCGATACGCCGTCAAGACAAAAGATTGATTATTGTAGAGACGGCGATTCATCGCGTCTCTTGCCTCCAAGGAAAATAGAAAAACCCTCCAGATTATTGAAATATCCAAAAATCTGAAGAGTTTGTGTTTGATTTTCGCAATTTTGGTAACTTTTATTGTTTCCAGGCGAAACTAACTATTTGTTTCCAATTTGAAAATATTTGCTGTCACTCCCAGACTTTCTTCAAAAAGTGACTCACGACCCCAGCGTTGTACCTGCTGACTCAGCAATGCTTCCGCCTTTTGTTCAGAAAGTGAAGTCACCTGTTGAAACAGACCGGCAGATTGAGCGCCGCCGTGGGTTTCCATCCGCATACAACCACCAGTTTCCGAGCAAATTACTGTACCACAGTCTGCCTTCGGATTGGTCGAACTGAGGCGCAAAGCAATCAAGTCACCAGCAATCTCACCCACATCAGCCAGGGGAACGCCCGCTAATTCGGTTTCTATTTGCCGTTGGTCTTGAGCAATAAAGTTAATGCGAGTGATGTCATAATCTCCGGTTTCCTTTTTATAGGAAACTGGCTGCCATCCTAAACGACTTGCCAACCAACCCAAAAACAGCAATGCTTGTGCGGGGTTGCCTTTTTCGTAATCAATAGTTACTCGGTCAACTTCCCGAAGGGCAGCCCGACGATGAGGTGAGTCGTAAGCTTCAGCTGTCAATTCCTGCCATGCTGAGAGGCGACGCCAGTTGAGGTCAGCCAGGGGAACACCACTTTCCACCAATTCTTGGAGGTGGAGTAAGTCACTTTCTGGCTCGTTAAAGCGGCAAGAATCCACAATCACATTATTGCAGACGGCTGCCAAGCGCTTGAATAAAGTGTTATTGGGGTCTGGTGTTGCTTTCCACCAGAGAAACTTTGGTAAGCCGCCAATCAACAATGCTGGAAGCATACCACCGATGCGTTCTAAGGCAGCAGCAGTTCCACTGAGAGTGATGTATTCGCAGCAAATTAGTGTGCTTGACGATTGCTTTTGGATTGGGCAATAGGCAGAAACCTGAGCCTTAACCCCTTGATCTTCGCCAGTAATCGGAAATAGCGCGATGATCCGGCAGGGGTTGCGGAGGGCAATTTCATCAGCAATTCTGGGGCTTGGGGCATTTAAGCTGGGAAGTTCAATAGAACCATTGTCTCCCGCAGCGCCATTTCCTTGACGTTTGATGAATTCTTCTCTCAAGAGAGCCAGGGTTTCAGGTGTTGCTGTTCCAGTATCTGGCAGTGCATATTTTCTCTGCACTTGCCGCAAGGCAGCTACCATCTGAGGGCCTAAAATCCCGTCAAGCGGGCCGTTGTAAAATCCCAAAGTAGCCAAAAGATATTGGGTTTCTTCGGGTTCGTAAACTACTAAGGTAAATGTCGTGGCGCGAGTGGCAGCAGGAAGCCCACCGTCCTCGCCAGTAATGCCGTAACTTTGCCAAATTTGATTAAGTTCCGCTTCTATTTCGTTAAGCGAAATATCTTTTGGCGCCTGAAGTGAATAAATTGTAGAAGCTTGGGGAGCCATAGGAGATTTTGGATTTTGGATTTTGGATTTTGGATTTTGGATTTAAGATTTGAGATTTTGGATTAAGAACTAGTAATTTGGTAATTAGTAATAGTTTTTCATATTCCCTATTATCTATTTCCGATTTCGCCGTCCCCAATCTAAAATCTAAAATCTAAAATCTAAAATTGTTAGAGTCTGCGCCAGCGACGGCCATCCTGGTTAATTAAGAATTCTGCTTCTGTTGGTTCCCAGGTTCCAGCTTCATACTGGGGAATAGTATTGGCGTCGGCGGGTGCATCCCAAACGGAAAGGGCTGGCGTTACTACCTGCCAAGCGGCTTCTACTTCGTCCGCGCGGGTGAACAATGTTTGATCGCCCATCATACAATCAAGGAATAAGCGATCGTAGGCATCAGATGTTGCTTGGATGCCAAAGGAACCATAGCTAAAGTCCATGTCAACGGAACGGGTACGGAATTCTGCCCCCGGCATTTTCACATCAAAACGCAGGGAAATACCTTCATTCGGCTGAATCCGCATGGTCAAAATATTGGCGTTTGTTTGTTGGGCGGCAGATTGGAACATCCGAGATGGAACTTCGCGGAAGTGAATGGCAATCTCACTGACTTTTTTCGGCATCCGCTTCCCGGTACGCAAGTAGAAAGGAACACCTTTCCAGCGCCAGTTATCTACCAAAAACTTCATGGCGACATAGGTCGGTGTGGTGGAATTAGGAGCAACGCCTGGTTCTGTCCGATACCCTGGCACTGCTTGACCCTTCATCCAGCCAGCACTATACTGACCCCGTACTGCTGACCGCGACAGATTGTGAACATCAGCTAAACGAGTAGCTTGGAGTACCTTCACTTTTTCTGTGCGGATGCTGTCGGCATCCATTGCATTGGGTGCTTCCATTGCCGTTAGACAGTAAAGTTGCATTAAATGGTTTTGCAACATATCCCGTAGTGCGCCGGCGCTTTCATAGTAACCAGCCCGGTCTTCCACTCCCACGGTTTCTGCCACGGTAATTTGCACGTGGTCAACAAATTGACGATTCCACAACGGCTCAAAAATCGCATTAGCAAAGCGAAACACCAGCAAATTCTGGACTGTTTCTTTACCCAAGTAGTGGTCAATGCGGTATACTTGGTTTTCTTTACAAAATTTCTGTACCACTTGGTTAAGACTCTGAGCAGAAGCCAAGTCTCGACCAAAGGGTTTTTCAATTACTAGACGATGTTTGTAGGGATCTTCTAGCATCCCGGCGCTTCCTAGCTGCTTAATCGCTTCAGGAAAGAATGAAGGGGCAACCGAGAGGTAGAACATCCGATTTCCTCGCGTGCCCCGTTTTTCGTCTAATTCACTCAATAAGTTTTTCAGTTTCTGGTAGCCTTCGGGGTTGTCTATATCCCCAGGGCTATAGAACAGACCTTGAGAGAAATCTTGCCAGAGTTCCCCTAAATCGACATCGGCATGTGCTTCTTCCATGCCCTTTTGCATTTGTTCGCGGAAGTACTCATGGCTCCATTCTCGACGTGCCACACCGACAATGGTCGTTTCTGGGGGAATACGCCGTTCTCGCCGCAATTTGTAAAGTGCTGGCACTAGTTTGCGCCAGGTGAGATCGCCAGAAGCGCCAAAAATGACTATAATCTGGGGTTCGGGCATCCCTTGTTGTTGCAGACCAACGCGTAAGGGATTTTCTAGCAGACTAACCATAACAATTTTGGATTTTGGGTTTTGGTACTAGGATTGGGGAAAGGGAAAGGGGGAAAGGGGAAGGGGGAAAGGGGAAGAACTATACCTTTACCCTTTACCCTTTAACCTTTTCCCCTCTTCTGTTCCCTACACTGGTGACAATACCTTGATCTTGTCTTCTAAAGAGTTCATCAAGGACTGGAAGGGCTGGATAAACTTGTCAATACCATCGACTAACAGTTCATCCATGACGTTATCGAGATCGATGTTGATGTCGGGATCTTTGAGGTTTTCGATCAGCGTGTAAGCATTATCTAAATCTGTTTCTAAGCGATCGCCTACGTTACAATGATCGGCACAAGCTTTAATGGTCGCTGGTGGTACGGTGTTGACGGTATCATGACCAATCAACTCTTCGATATACATCACGTCTCTGTAGTTGGGGTCTTTGGTGCTGGTGCTAGCCCAAAGTAGCCGTTGTACTGTGGCCCCTTTTGCTGCCAACTCTTGCCAACGCTCGCTTCTAATGATTTTCTTGTATTCTTGATACGCAATCTTAGCGTTAGCGATCGCTACTTTTCCTTTGACAGCTCTTAGCTTTGCTTCCACGGAAATATCATCAACGCCTTTTTTCAACTTAGCATCAATCTTGCCGTCAATGTTGCTATCGATCCGGCTGAGGAAGAAGCTAGCGACTGAAGCAATTTTACTGATGTCCTTACCTTCAGCCAGCCGTTTTTCTAAGCCCCGAATGTAAGCCATTGCTGTGTTTACATAGCTTTCTACAGAAAACAGCAGCGTAATATTAACATTCATCCCTTCGGATATTACCTGTTCTACTGCTGGCAAACCAGGTTCTGTACCGGGAATTTTAATCATCAGATTTTCCCGACCAATTTCTTGGAAATAACGGCGGGCTTCGGCTATGGTTGCTTCAGTATCATGGGCAATGGTTGGTGGGACTTCAATACTCACATAACCATCTAGTCTATTCGAGGCTTCATAAACAGGGCGTAAAATATCACAGGCATTACGGATATCTGCAAAAACTAGGGATTCGTAAATTTTGTCTATGGGTAAGTTAGCCCGAACTCCGGCTTCGATATCGGCATCATAAATAACGTTACCAGCGATCGCTTTTTCAAAGATCGCTGGGTTAGAAGTAATCCCAGAGATTCCTTGATTTTCAACCATGTCTTTGAGTTCACCTGATTGAATAATGTCACGGGTCAAATTATCCATCCAGATACTTTGACCGTATTGGTTAATTTCTAGTAGATGATTGGTAGACATAGCTCTAATTTGTTTCACTCCTGTATAGTGATGATTCTAAGTAAATTGGCAAAACTCATCAAAATTTGATGCTTACTTTTGAATTGTGGCGTTGCCAATCACTTATTGCATCGGCCAGCTGAGATAATCTTTAATACATCTTCAAGAAGTGCTATTCTGCATCGCCAATCTTAAATCACCATGATTAACTTTTAATTAATGCCAGATGCTAGATGCATCCTCGATCCTTTTATTACCGTCTTCGAGCGCAGTATGGCAAAAATAACTATCCAGTTGAAAAAGTTTAAAAAGCTTTATTTGCAAGCTTTGTTCTCTTCTAACTAGTGTTTTTTTACACTAGTAAAAGTTGGCAGAAATAAACTTACCATTTCATTACAGCCAGAAAGCCGAAAATTAAAGCATGGGTGACTTTTGACTTCCGTCTTGCGGTGCTAGTGTCCGTTTTGAATAAAAGACTCCACCTTTGCGACATCCTCTTTGCTACCAATAATTAAAGGCGTGCGCTGATGCAGTTTTTTTGGCACCACATCCAAGATATTTACCAGTCCTGTAGTAGCACGGCCGCCTGCTTGCTCGATCAAAAAGGCGAGAGGAGCAGTTTCATAAAGCAAGCGTAATTTACCTTCAGGGTTTTGAATTGTGCCTGGGTAGAGAAACACGCCGCCTTGAACCAAAATTCTATGGATGTCGCTCACCATTGCGCCGCTATAACGAGCGCTGTAGCCTTCTGTGCGATGAACGTAGCGAATGTATTCTCGAATTGATTCTTCCCACTGCCAGAAGTTACCTTCGTTCACGCTGTAAACAGACCCGTGGTTAGGAATGCGAATATTTTCTTCTGTGAGAATAAACTCTCCTAAGCTGGGATCGAGAACAAAGGAATGAACCCCCTTACCTATAGTATAAACCAGCATCGTGCATGGCCCATACAGGATGTATCCGGCAGCGAGTTGCTTGCGTCCGTTGGCGAGCAGGTCAGTTGCTTTACCATCGCTATCAGTTCCTTCTTGTTGGCGAATGGCGAAAATGGAACCTAAGCTGAGATTATTATCAGTGTTGGATGAGCCATCAATTGGGTCATACAGCAGGGTATAGCGCCCAATGGGGCAATTTTCCGGGATATAGTAAGGATTTTCCATTTCCTCAGATGCGAGGCGGCAGACTAAGCCACTTTGCTTAAATACTGAGATAAATACATCATTGGCATAGACATCCATCTTTTTCACGGATTCGCCTTGGACATTAACTTCTCCAGTAAATCCAAGAACACCTTCCATTAAACCGGCGCGACTCATGCGACGAGCCACCAGTTTTCCAGCCAGGGCGATGCGATTCATCAGCGCACTCAAATCCTGTGCATCTGGCGAAAAACTCTGAAGTTGTTGGAGGACGTGACGGGATAAAGTTGTACAGTCACGATCTAAGGCTCTGTCTGTAGCATCGTAGGCAGATAAGTCTAAAGATTCCGGCGCTTTAGTCATTTTTATGTTCTCCGCAGCCACTAGCTGTTAATTGGGTTTTAGTCATCTATAGCAACTTATAGTTGCTGCTTCTATCTTAGAAAGGTAATTTGATAACTTAGATGCGACTTTAGATAAACTAAAGAAATGAATCTTCAGTGACCCCTGCACCTAGAACCTAGCCAATACTTGTCGGGTTTTGGGGAAAAGGGGAAAGGGAAAGGGGAAAGAAAAAACCTTCGACATTCTGAAGCGGGCGGGTATGGCTACACATCCTATTAACAAACTAAAATCCCCACATTTGCGGCAGGGACTATAGGTTTACTCTGAAACATTAATACGAAACTACTATTAGATTTGCCCAAGGCAAGCAATCTCCCTGGTTAACTAAGATACTTTAAGATACTTTTGGTTGCTGCCATAGGATAAGTTTCAATTCAGAGCAGTAGTAAGCCTCATCGCTGATTTGGTGTTCGTGGTCAGCTATCCAATCATAAATTTGTGTTGCTTTTGCTAATGCCACTTTTTCTGAACGATACAGCTGAGGAGTAGGGCAGTAAGCTTGGCCATTGATGTGTATAGCTGCAATCTGCCAATAATCGCTCTCTGGTACAACTTCTAAAAACCCGTTACTGTAAGGCTGGATTATTCCTATATTCATCTACAACCATCAAACTTTTTAACATTGGCCACAACAAAGCCGATACCAGCCCATTCTTCCGAGTCAAAGCTGGAATCACCAGGAAATGCGATCGCAACCCCTGCTAATGATTTTGGGTTCGTAGTCAATGGAAATCTGAATTATTGGTCACTTTTTAGGCTTGATTCCCTTATTGGCAGGAATAATGGCATAAGGCACTGGTCGGTGCGGCTACATTGCGATTGCCCAAACTCAGAGTGTGGCTGGATAAATGATAATCTGTAGAGCGAACCAGCAATTCGCAGTACTCATTCAAAATAACCACACAAAAGGAGTAAATTTATCATGTCCCGTTTGCCAACAGCATTCCGGCAGCGATTCTTGCGGAGTATCGCTTTTGCAATAGTTTTAACTTTGATTAGTAGTTTAATACTTCCTGGGGCTACTTGGGCCGCTTCTAGCTTGGGAGTTGAGAATGGTCATCTTAGTTCTTGTCCGGCTTCAGACAACTGTGTTGTCAGTCAAAACGCAGATGAAAAACACGCCATCGACCCGATTCCTTATCATGTAGACCGCAATGCAGCTAGAGAAATCTTACTAAAAGTTATCGGTGTTGTTCCGCGTACAGAAATTGTAGAACAAACAGATAATTACATCCACGCTCTTTCTAAAAGCCGCATCTTCCAATTTGTTGATGATGTAGAATTTTATTTACCTCCTAATGAGTCAGTAATTCATCTGCGATCGGCTTCTCGCGTGGGAGAGTCGGATCTTGGTGTCAACCGCAGACGAGTCGAGCAAATTCGTCTAGCTCTACGCGATTTAAACATTTGATTTTGGCGCTACTTGTTCTTGTTTAACTGATAGAAGTGCGATCGCAATACCATTTACAAATTTATACTTAGTGGATAAATGTCAGACTATCTGCAATGATTGTGCTTTCCATACCTTAGTAGAAGAAGCGATAACGTGCATTCATCCTGACGAATTTGGGGTTAATTGTTCTACCGTCATTTTCTGCGATTCATTTGAGCCAGCACTTATAATTGACAGTCCTTGCGTGACATACGGGAACGATGAAGAATAACGTCAGTTGCGTAGGCGCAGCAATTCAGCCTTTAGCATTTTAACTTACGTTGCTATTTAATAAGTTATGGTAATATAAAAGGTCTTGGGCGATTAGCACAGTGGTAGCGCACATCCTTCACACGGATGGGGTCACTGGTTCAAATCCAGTATCGCCCATTTTACACAGCAATAGTTTCAGCTAACTAGCTGTGATTTATTAAACGTAACTTATGCAAGTTTATGCAACTTTTGGTCAAGATGCCTCTTTGATGAAGGTGCAATCTTTAACAAAATTCGAGCGAAAAAATCTTAGAATTTCTATTATCTAATCATCTTCTCTAAAGCGATTTGCAAATCTTTTGTCAAATCGCTCACAGCTTGTTTAGACGCTTGGCGATCGCCCTGACAATTTTGGAAGCGTTCTGTCACTGAAATTGGCTCCCCCACAGTGATTTGTGCCTGTCGCAAACCTAACCGAGGTCGTCCAGGAAGTGTTGTATCCTGAATTCTAGAAAGCATATCGAATACAAGCAAAGCTGTTTCCGCAAACCGTTCCGCCGTCGGTTGTTCCTGAATATAAGTAGCTGTGACTGCAACAAAACTTTCCACTATCCGCATGTGCCGCATTCGCAAGTCGGCTTCTTCTGCAATCCAGTCAGCCAAACCGCGTTTGAAGGGTGCTAAAGCATTGATATCTGGCAAATCGTCTCGGTAAATATAACTCCAGCCAGCTTCTTCTAAACGGCGACAGCGGTCAATAAAATTACCCTGCGCTTGAACTTCAAAATATTGCTCGGCAACTTGTAATGCCTTATCTAGTAGGCGATGGAGTCGGGCAATTAATACCTGATTAGCACTCTTCAATTCATCAGTTGAGATGGTTTTTGGGATATCTTGATGATAGAAGCGACGATAAAACTCTTCCATCTCGGTAATCAGATATTCAGCCAACCTACAGAGGCGCTGATCATAAATCTCTTCGCGTAGGCGTAGCCCGCCGCAGGCATCGCCCGAATCAGTTTCCAAAACTTTCAAGCCACTATCAGCTTCTAACTTACTCAATAGCCAATCCAGTTTAGACCAAGGTGGCTCAACATAGCGATACTGGATGGCGATCGGCACAACAATTACAGTCTCAGAACGGTTAGCTTTTTGTAAGTCTTCTACACACCAAAAGCCCATTTGAGCAACACCAGGTTCTAAGGGGCTAACAATGCCACTATGACCATTAGTACCGCCTTCTGGGGCTACTGCGATCGGTAGTTCGCCATTAGCAAACAATTCCCGTGCATTTTGGATCGCTTGCCGATCTAGTCGCCTACCACGACGAACCGGCACACCCCCCAGCAGAGAGAACAGCCAACCTAGCCACTTTCCAGCCCAAACTGTCATACCTCGGTCATAAAGAAAATAGCTGTGAACCAGGGATTTTAATGTAATACCTTTTTGACGAGCAACCTGTGGCACAATCCGAGAAAGCAAATACAGCATACAGAGCGGATCTTCCACCTCTGGGTGGCGAAATGCCAACAAAAAGCGAATTTTTCCAGCCTGAAATTGTTGATAGAGTTCAGCTAATACTTCAACATTCGTCGCTTCAATCTTGACAATCCCAGCTGGTAGCCAAGGACGAGTGCGAAACCGTAATGCGATCGGCAGTAACCACCGAACAATCTGGAGTACCAAAAGATTCAACCGTTGGGGAATAAATTTTAGTGGTGGTTGTGTAGACTGAATCGATCTAGGCAAGTTGCTCTCCAGATTGTATTTCTAGCGATTGTACAACGTGGGGTCTTGGTTTTGCATAAACCCGTAGCCTCTTGTCGTCAAACATTTCAATCACCATGTTTAACTCTCTTGCTTACTCAGCACTCCTAAAGGTTTCAAGGATAGATTATTGGATTAAAAATTAGATTGGATGTTTAGGAAAATTTCGGAATAGATAGCCAAACACTGCTAAGTTCAACAAAAAAACGAATATTTTTATCAGAGATATTCCCTGAATCAATTCATAAATCTCTGGTGGAATACTGATACCGACAAGTCCCAATACTAAGACATGTGCCCAACGCTTTTCGTACCATAAACCAACGGCTTCAATGGCAGTAATGATAGCATAGATTCCGGTTCCGATGCCGCTAAATGCTAGAGTTCTAGGATTTAAGTTAACAACTTTCTTTAAAAGCCAATCAATAATTATCGATTTACCTTCTAAAACATAATTTTCTGAAAACGCCTCTAGAGTTTGATAATTTTTTAATGTCAATAATAAAGCGATCGAAGTAACCATAAGCAGCAAGGCGGCAAATGTTTTGTAAATAACAATTGCCACTAACCCCAATGGACGCTTTTCCAAATAACCCCCTAAGTTAAGTATAGATAAGTCAAATTTTGAACGAGCAAGATTACCTGAGTTCGTCAAGTCAGAGTTTACCTCCTTATCTAGAGATTCTTCTAACTTAGTACGGCTTTGAATCCGTGCAATGAATGCAATACCATAATTTCTTCTCCCCGAACCCCCTGCCTAACAAGGAAAAATAATCCCATTTTTTGATAATGAATAGGGTTTTAATTGATTTGAATGTGCGTAGACTAGCAAAAACAGCAGGCATCACACATTTCAATCAAAAATTTCCAATGGAGGTTAGCGGACTCGAACCGCTGACATCCTGCTTGCAAAGCAGGCGCTCTACCAACTGAGCTAAACCCCCATACTAAAATAGTAGATAACTTTGATTACCGTTGTTATTGTAACTTATATCGTTCTATTACCAAAGGAATGAAGCCAGAAAATATCCAAGTTGTCGCAACACTGTATAAATTTGTTAGGCTGCCAGATTTTGCCGAGAAACGAGAGCCTCTGCTGTCTTACTGCCAAACGCAAGGTGTCAAGGGGACTATTTTGCTGGCACTTGAAGGGATTAACGGTACAATTGCTGGTTCGCGTCAGGCAATTGACTCAGTTCTCTGGTTTCTGCGTTCTGACCCCCGTCTAGCAGACTTAGAATCCAAAGAGTCCGATACCGAAACCCCACCTTTTGAGCGGATGAAGGTGCGGTTAAAGCAAGAAATTGTCACTTTGGGGTTGCCAGAAATTGACCCAAACGAACAAGTTGGTATCTATGTCAACCCTGAAGAATGGAATGATTTAATTTCCAATCCAGAAGTGACTGTGATTGACACCCGCAATGATTATGAGGTGAACATCGGAACTTTCCAAGGGGCAGAAAATCCCCAAACCGAATCATTCCGCGAATTTCCCGATTATGTGCGCCACCATCTCGACCCAACTAAACACAAAAAGGTTGCTCTGTTTTGTACAGGCGGCATTCGCTGTGAAAAAGCTTCATCCTTCATGCTTGCACAAGGCTTTGCAGAAGTCTATCATCTCAAGGGCGGCATTCTTAAGTATTTGCAAGAAGTTCCAGTACAAGAAAGTTTATGGGAAGGAGAATGTTTTGTTTTTGATGAGAGGGTAGCCGTTAGTCATGGGTTGGAGAAAGGAAGTTATGAGTTGTGCCTCTGTTGTGGGCGTCCGATTTCTGAGGAAGATAAAGTGTCTTCTAAATATGAGCAAGGTATCTCCTGTCCTTATTGTTTTGATAGCCTCACCGAGGAGAAAAGAGCGCGTCAGCAGGAAAAATGGCGCCATTACCAAACCCAAGTTAGCAACAAAAATCAGGATGTGAGTTGAAGAAGAATTTATAACTCATGATTCAGAATTTAAGGGCAAAATTACTGTAAATGTAGTACCAATTCCAACTTCACTTGTGACACTGATTTGGCCTCTGTGAGCATCAACGCACCTTTTAACGATTACTAACCCCAATCCAGTACCCTGAATTGATTTGACATTTGAAGCTCGGTAGAATGATTCAAACAGTCGAGCTTGATCTGGTTCGGGAATACCCATACCCCGATCTTGAATGTAAAAAGTTGCTACTTTCTCAATTGGGTCACATATTAAATCAAACTGAATCTTGCCACCTTGGGGAGAATATTTAACCGCATTTGAGAGAAGATTTCCAAATAGGTAATGTAAAAGTCCTTCATCCATGACAGCCGATGTATTCTCACTATGACAGGTAAAAACAATTTCACACATACTGCTTTTAACCATCAAAAAATCTTCGAGTAACTCTCGACAAAATTGCTCTAAGTTAAGGGGAGCAGGGTTGAATATGAGTTTTTCTGCTTCTGCTCTACCCATAAACAGCACTTCTTCCATGAGTTGTTCCATAGATTGGACAGCACCTTGAATTCGTTTTAAATATATGCCTCTTTTTGTATCTGTCAAATTTGCTCCTTGCATTTCCATGAGTTCTACTGCGGTTTGAACAACAGTTAGAGGATTACGGAACTCATGAGATACGGTAGAGATAAATAGAGACTTGAGACGGTTAAGTTCTTGCTCCTTCTGTAATGCTTGCTCTAGCAATTTTGTTTGATATCGTTCGCTAAGATCCCAAAAAACAACTACTACACCATTTATCTGGTCAGTTCCTCGCTTCAGTGGTGAAGCGCTATCGCCAATGGGGACTCTTTTGCCGTTTTTTGTGATCAGAGATGTGAATTCCCCTAAATAAACAACCTGTTGCTCGCGCAGCACTTTTGTCACAGGATTTTCTAATGTAGCCTCTGTAACTTCATTGACAATATGAAAAATCTTCGCCGCCTCATTTCCTAAAGCATCTTTTTGCTGCCAACCAGTCAGCGTCTCAGCCGCAGGATTCATAAATGTTATTTTTCCCTGCTCGTTTGCGGCAATTACAGCATCACTCATTGAGTTTAAAAGGGTTGCTAACTGATCTCGATTCTCCCGCAGTTCGCGTTCTAACCGATGTTTTAACAGACCAATCTCGATCGCAATTTTTAAATCTTTTGTAGTAAATGGTTTAACGATGTATCCGAAAGGTTGGGTAATTTTGGCTCTTTCTAAAGTATGATCGTCGCCATAAGCGGTTAAATAAATTACAGGTACATCTAACTGCTCGCGAATCTGAGTGGCGGTAGCAATACCGTCCATATCACCTTTAAGAATAATATCCATTAATACTAGTTCTGGTTGAGTTTCCGATGCCTTGGCAATGGCAACTTTTCCAGATGAAGCTGTACCCGTAACAATGTATCCTAGTTGACTGAGTTGACTAGCAATAGTTCTAGCCACAATCACTTCATCTTCAACGACTAAAATCCTAGCTTGACCCATTGGATATTTACTGATGCAAAGTTAACTGCGTGAATTTGATTTTGAATACTGTTCCACGATCGCGTTCTAGAGTAATATCGCCTTCTAGTTGTTCTGTAACCAAGTCATGTACTAATGACAGACCTAAAGAATCAGTATTTCTCCAATCTAAATTATCTGGTAAACCAATCCCATTATCTCGGATAGTCATCTCGATACTGTTGCCAATATTGTGTAAATCAATACTGATTGTGCCTACTTGTTGATTGGGAAAAGCGTGTTTGAGGGCATTGGAGATTAATTCGTTAATCACCAATCCACAGGCAATAGCTTGATCGACATTCAAGCTCACTGAATCTATATCAGTTTCTAGAGAAATTTGACCAGGGCATATTTGATAGGAAATGAGCAAGCTGGCTGCTAAATTAGTGATATAGTCAGCGACATCAATTTGTCCGATATTGGCGGAAGTATATAAATTTTTGTGAATTAGAGATATTGACTCAATTCGATTTTGACTTTCTCGAAGAACTTTGATTATTTCTGGATCTTTGAGTGTCTGAGATTGAAGTTGTAATAAACTGGAGACAATTTGCAAATTATTTTTAACTCGATGATGAACTTCTTTTAAAAGAACTTCTTTTTCAGCTAAGGCTGTTTTTAACTTTATTTGCGCTTTTTGTCTTTGAACAAGTTCCGTTTGAGCTTGCGCTAAGATGTTGGATTGTTGAATTGCGATCGCTAATTGGACTGTCACTTGATCGAGCAAATCTAATTGATTTTCCTCCCACTCACGAAAATCAGAGCATTGGTGAGCGATCAGTAAACCCCAAATATAAGAGCCAGGGTTTTGAGAGCTTACTTCTAGTAAAATCGGCACAACTAAATTTGCTTTTACCTCAAATTGTTCTAACAGGCGAATATGGCAATCAGTAAGTCCAGCTTCATAAATATTAGCGATCGCTCGTTTGCGTCCCTGATAATATTCAACTCCTGAGCCTGTTTGAAAACACGTATCAGGAATCTCTACACCCAAAGAAACCGTCCATCCAGGTTCCACTGATTCTGCCATAATTGTGCCAATCATCTCCGAGTCAAACTGATAAACTACTACTCGATCAACCCCAAGTAAATCTCGTACTTCTTGAACTGTTGCATTCAAAATATCTTGAAGATTCAATGATTGACGAATCCGTTGAGCAACAGTTCGCATCAATTGCTCCCGTTCGGCTTGGGCTTTTAGAGCTAGTTCAGTTTGCTTACGTTCTGTGATATCTTGTCCAATACCGATAATTTGACCATTTGAAAGGTAAACATTAGTCCAAGATGTATCCAATAGACGACCATCACGCATCTGAGTTTTAAAGTCGCCCCAAATGCGTTGTGCAGACTGCATATAACTAATTACATACTGCCGATATTCAGGATTAGGGTATAGTGCTTCCAAGACATCACGAGTTTGGAAATCTTGAAATTTCCAACCGAGAATATTTTCCCATTCTTGGTTCACCCACTGGAGTTTACCATTGGTATTGATCAGAGCAATCATCAATGGTATATTCTCAAAAATTATCCGCAAAAACTCATTTTGTTCTTGAAGTTTTGTTTCGGCATTTTTGCGGTCATTAATATCATTAAATACTGTTAAAATGGCTGATTCATTGTTAAAAACTAAATATTGTAAAGAAGCGATCGCCCAAAAACGAGTTCCATCTGCTTTTTTTAATTGCAGTTCATAATTATGAATAAAACCTTGCTGATTAAGAACTTTTAACAGTACTTCTAAATCTGTAATATTATGATACAAGTCTACAATTTTTTTGCGATTAACTAAATACTCTGGAGAAAACTGAAATGTTTGAAGCAACTCTGTATTAGCGTATAAAATTAACCCATCAGACACACGCGAAATAATGAATGGAACAGGAATAGCTTCAGAAATAACTCGAAATCTAGCTTCACTTTGTTGAAGAGTTCTTTCTATTTGTTTGTGTTCTGTGATATCTCGTATATGAACTAAGCGAGCTGTATAACTGCTATAGTCTATTGTCTGTGTGAAAATTTCAACATCAATAATCTGTCCATCTTTTCGCTGATGTCGCCATCGCCCAGTAAAGTCTAAGCTAGAGTGCTTTTGTCCTAAATATTTAAGCAAGCTAGGCACATCTTCTGAAGGACGAATGTCAGTTATTCGCATTTGCAAGAACTCTTCTCGTGAGTAGCCGTAGTGAACAACAGCAGCTTCATTTACATCTAAAAATTGCAGATTATTCCGGTTATATACCCACATAGGATTGGGATTTTTAGAGAAAAGTAAATTAAAACTCCTTTGGCTTTCATTTTCAGGAAATAGCATTAGTGGTTGTGTTATAAAAGTTTTTATTATGTACTAAAATTTCATAAATTTGAATCTGAAACAATTATTAATGTTTTGCAAACTTTGTTTTTTATGATTTAATCTTCTACTGATTCAGAATTCCATACATAAGCTCTTTGATATTTAGGGATAAAAAAATCGGTCTGTACTCAAAGAGACTTCCTACACAGGTATATGTCGGTTCAATCTTCATGCGAATCTCGCAGTGTAAAATAATGTCTGATAGTTTACACTAAGGAAATATCACTTGCACAGCTTGTGGGAAGACAAAATAGCCTGAAATGCCTACATGCTAAAGAATGTGGCAATTTATGATGAAACAACAAATAGCCTTCATTGCCAATAAGCATTATTTAATGATAAAAAAGTGGGTTCACGCAACTTGTCAGAGCAACAAGCAGTACTTAATCAAGCATTACCACTGTTTAAAAATTATAAAATTGTAGTATTGGGAGAGCGCGAATTTTGTTGATAAAAATCGGCAAACTGACTCACAGGACAGAAAGTGTACTTTTGTTTACGTGTAAAAAAGGATGCCTTTATAGAAATAGAAAATATCGCAGGTAAATGGAAACGTAAGTATTTAAGAGTTGCACCATCGATATGGATGGTTTATCCTCACAAACTTAGATACTTTAGAATCTACTATCAAAGCCTATAAAGAACGGTTTGATATTTTGATATTGATTGAATAAATAAGATTACTTTTATAGCACCAGCCAAGGCGGCAGTACAAACTGAACTTGCAATTCCTATACATTTAAACAAAAAGCGCTCTCTGTAAAAAGAGAGCGCTTTTTGATTTAGCTAAACTTCAGAATTAACCGTTGATAGCAGGAGCGGTTAAAGCAACAGGAGCAGAATCGCCAGCAGCCAAATCCAGAGGGAAGTTGTGAGCGTTAC